>JBLIJW010000034.1:0-25262 GCA_047636155.1 Flavobacterium sp.
ATCAAAAACTTGCCATGTGTTTCCTGGTACCGATGTTCCCAATGTCCACTCGGATGGTGTGGTAGGAAAAGGTAAATCTGGACCACCTGTACTCTCAAATCCTTCTAATGGCAACCCTTGGGAAAAGGATGTTAAAGAAAGAATTAAAAATAAAAGCGATAAAGTAATTTTCTTCATGCAATTAGTTTTTTTAATTATTAATATTATAGTTAGTTTAATTTACAATCCAAATTTAACAAAATTTATGAAAAAATTATCTTAAATTTCGTTTTTAACTATTTTATTCTTGAAATTTACTGTTTTATTTTTGGTAATTCAGCTAAAATTACTTTGTATTGGCTAAATTTGTCCTAAGAAAAATATTATGCTAGAAATAGAAAAAACAAACTTTGAAAAAACCGTTTTGGTAGGAATTATTACTCAAAACCAACCGGAAGAAAAACTAAATGAATACTTAGACGAACTAGAATTTTTAACTTTCACCGCGGGTGGTGAGGTTATTAAAAGATTTTGGCAAAAAATGGATAAACCCAATCCAAAAACATTTCTTGGAACGGGGAAAACAGAAGAAATATTTAATTTTGTAAAAGAAAGAGGCATTTCGACTGTAATTTTTGATGACGAATTGTCACCTTCACAACAAAAAAATATTTCAAAAATTTTAGATTGTAAAGTTTTAGACCGAACTAATTTAATTTTAGATATTTTTGCGCAGCGCGCAGAAACTTCTTATGCACGAACGCAAGTTGAATTGGCGCAATGTCAATATTTATTGCCGCGACTTTCAGGAATGTGGACACACTTAGAAAGACAAAAAGGTGGAATTGGACAACGCGGACCAGGAGAAACAGAAATTGAAACCGACAGACGAATTGTTCGCGATCGTATTACTTTACTTAAAGATAAATTAAAAACTATCGACAAGCAACAATCTATACAAAGAGGAAATCGTGGCGCAATGGTTCGTGTGGCTTTAGTTGGATATACCAACGTAGGAAAATCTACTTTAATGAATGTAATTAGCAAAAGTGATGTTTTTGTAGAAAACAAACTTTTTGCAACTTTAGATACTACCGTAAGAAAAGTAGTTATTGGTAACTTGCCTTTCTTGTTAACCGATACGGTTGGATTTATTAGAAAATTACCTACACAATTAGTAGAATCTTTTAAAAGTACGTTGGATGAAGTTCGCGAAGCTGACTTATTATTGCATGTTGTAGATATTTCGCATGCCGATTTTGAAGATCATATTGCATCTGTAAATCAAATCTTACAAGATATTAAGAGTAATGACAAACCTATAATAATGGTTTTTAATAAAATTGATGCGTACCAACATTTGACTATTGAGGAAGACGATTTAATGACTGAAAAAACTACTAAACACAATACTTTAAACGAATGGAAACAAACTTGGATGAGCAAGGTTGGTGCAGAAAATGCGCTATTTGTTTCGGCAATAGAAAAAGAAAATTTCGAAGAATTTAGAGAACGTATTTATGAAAAAGTTCGGGAAATTCACATAACAAGATTCCCTTACAACAAGTTTTTATTTCCGGATTTTAAAGATATTGTTATTGAAGGTTAGTTTGCAATAGCGATTGCAATTAAAAGCCCGCATAAAAAAACGGCTGTGTTTTTTTTGGAGAAATAGCGACCGCAGGAAGCTGTTTAAACAAAATAAAAACACGCCGTTTTTTTGAGGACTTGAAATAAAAAGCGCAGCTATTGCCCAAATAATAGTAAGTGTTTTTTGCTAAATTTTTTATTTAAAAACCAAAATTTACGCCAACACCAAGGGTTTGACGAATTTGAAAACCTTGAAAAGCATTATCGTCATAAATGGTTTGAAAAGCTATATTGGTTGATAGATATTTGTTAATTTTCATAACTATATTTATTTGATAATCAATATCTACGTTTTGTGGATCTTCTATATAATTAGAATAAAAGTTGGCAATTTGCTCCACCGTTACATTTTCAATTGGGATGAATTTGTAATACAGATTTAAAGCAGCACCAAATTCGTAACGAGAAGTTTTTCCTTGCTCAACACCAAAAGATGGACCAAGCTGGGTAAAATGATCGTGAACTAAAATTAATTTAGAAGTTGCAGGAGCGATATTAGCTTTTAAATTGTCGCTTTTTTTCCAAAGCATACCTGGACCAAATTGAAAATATGCTGGAGAAAATAAATGGGATGTTTTAATTCCGGTATCTTGATCAAAACCAGAATCAAACTGCGTTTTAAAATTAAAAAAGGCAGAATAATACCAATTGCCAAAAGCTTTTTTACCAACCAAAGAATTAAAGTCTACTCGATCGTCTGTCTTTTGCATTTCTTGGTCTTTAATTTTGGTAAGGCCATACCCTGCAATTAATTTATTATCCCAAGTAATGTTGTTGTGTTTGTAATTAAAATCATAGTTAAGACCAATGTTTCCAGAAACATTACTTTGTCCGCCAGCTAACCAATTATTGAAAGTAGCTTGGTTTGCTAAAAAAGAGAAAGTTCCTTTTTTAATCCATCCGTTTGGTTTTTCTTCTTGTGCTTTTTTTAGTGCTTCTTCGTTTTTTTTAAGATTTTCCTTTTCTGTAGTTTGTGCGTTTATGACGACAGAAAAACTAACTAAAGCTAGGGTAAGTACTAGTTTTTTCATGAATAATTAGTTTAAAAAGTTAACCAGAGATAAAAAAATTAAAAGTTATTAAATACTAGTTTGCTTACTATCCCTTGGGTTTTTTAAATAACGGAACTGCAGAACAAGCTTCGCCATACATAACACTTTTTGCAAACTTCTGTAATTGCTGCATTGCTAACAAATAAGCGCTTTGCGGAACTGGTTTTTTGGAACAACCTTTTAATATAACTGCTTTATCTTGATAGACTGAAAAATCTACAGTAGACAGAATTTCTGAATAAAGCGCATTTTCAATATTTTCAAGATTTCCTAAAACCACTTTTTTAGCAAATGGTGTAACATGAACGGTAACCAAAATAGTTGCCCAAGCAGGAATAATAGCATCTGTTGAACAATAAATACCGACGTATTGGTTTTGAAATTGCGACCAATCGAATTCTTTTAAAGCTTGTCTGAACTCTTTTTCACGCAATAAAAAACCTTCTAGCAAAAATTGCGAAATATCTAATTGGGTTCGAATTCCTGTCGGATAATAATCTTCTAAATCAAAAACTTCTAATGCCGAATTGGATACTTTATTTATAATTTCATCTTCCATAATATCTTTTTTTTATTGGTAACCTTCTGCCTGAAGCGCAAATAATTGGGCATACAATTTATTGTTTGTCATTAATTCATCGTGCGTTCCAGATTCTAATATTTTTCCGTTTTCTAACACCAAAATTCGGTCTGCCTGTCTAACCGTACTAAATCGGTGCGAAATAATTACACTTGTTTTATTTTCTATTAAGGATATAAATCGCACAAAAACTTCGCTTTCTGCTTTGGCATCCAAGGCTGATGTTGGTTCGTCTAAAATCATCACCTCAGCATTCTTCATATATGCTCGTGCTAAAGCAATTTTTTGCCATTGTCCGCCAGATAAATCGTGTCCTTTTACAAATCGTTTTCCCAATTGTTGTTCGTATCCAAATTTTAAATCGGCTATTACTTCATCTGCTAAGCTTAATTTAGCTGCATTTTCAATGCGTTCTTGATTGCTTATTTCATCTATTTTACCAATGGCAATATTCTCTTTTACAGAAAATTCATATTTAAAGAAATCCTGAAAAAGCACACCAAAATATTCTTGGTATTCGCCTTTATTGTATTGGTTTATATTAATTCCATCTAATAAAATTTCTCCAGAAGTTGGTTCATAAAAACGAAGTAACAATTTGGTTAAGGTGGTTTTTCCTGCACCATTTTGACCGACGAAAGCTATTTTTTCGCCAGCATTTATTTTAAAATTTATATCTTTTAGTATTTGATAATCTGATTCTGGATAAGCAAAAAAGACGTTCTTGAATTCAAAACCAATAGTAATTTTTGATGGCATCGGAACGGTTTCTTTATTCTTAGATTCGGTTGTAATATCAAGAAAATCGAAATAATCTTTTAAATATAACGAGCTTTCAGAAATTCGGGTAAATTTCGAAAAGAAATCTTGCAAACTTTTCATTAATCGATTAAAACTTCCTGATAAAAAAGTTAATTCACCAAGCGTAATTACTCCAGAAAGTACTCGGTAAATAATAAAAACATAGGCTGCATAATAACTGATAGAACCGAGTACATTAAATAAAAATCCGTAGCTAGATCTTTTTACGACTAAGGTTTTATTTAATTTAAAATATCTTGTTGCTAGGGTTTGAAATCGGTTTACTAAAAAGTCGGTAAGTCCAAAAAGCTTAATTTCTTTGGCTGTTTTGTCGTTGGCGCCAATAAATCGAAGATAATCTAATTCACGCCGTTCTGCCGTCCAGCTTCTTGCTAACGAATATTGTTGCTGGCTAAAGCGAATTTCGTTTATAAACGACGGAATAATGCTTAAAACCAATAAAATTATCAGATAAGGTTCAAAATAAATCAAACCAACAACCAAAGAAATTATAGAAATAGTTGTTTGCGCTTGTCCTAAAACGTTTGACATTAAATCAACGCGGCCAGAAGTTTGCGTTCTTGCCCGATCTAGTTTATCATAAAACTCGGAGTTTTCAAGCAAACTAATATCGACCTCATTGGTTTTCTTGATTATTTTTACCGAACTATTGATATTGTATTGATCGCCGAGAATTCCGTCTGTTAAACCAATGGCGCGACTTACCAAATCCGAAAGAACAACCAAACCAAATTCCAAAGCAACGAATTTCCAAAGCCGGGCAAAGTCGGTTTCGCCTTTTGTGGTAATCTGAATAATGGCGTCTACAATAATTTTTCCTACCCAAAGAATAGCAACGGGTAACAAAGCAGAAACTAATCTGCAAAAGGCTGAAGCTAAAAAAAGAGATTTATTGGTTCGCCAGATTTCTTTAAAAAATCGCGGAATGTAAGACAGTGAGTTAAAAGAAGATTTCAACCCAATTTTTTGGTTATCGTTTAAAGATTTAGGTTGATTTCTTGCCATTATTTATTGTAGTAATGCACTTATGTCTTAAAGCATGCCTAATTCTAACTTTGCTTCTTCGCTCATTAAATCTTTACTCCAAGGTGGATCAAATGTAATTTCGACTTCACAAGATTTAATAGTTTTAATTGATGCTACTTTATCTTCGACTTCTTTTGGAAGAGATTCGGCAACAGGACAATTTGGTGAAGTTAGAGTCATTAAGATTTTTACTTCATTATCTTCGTTAACCATTACATCGTAAATCAATCCTAATTCGTAAATATCTACAGGAATTTCTGGATCATAAATACTCTTTAAAGTTTTTACAACGTTTTCTCCTAAATTTATATCGTCTTTAAATTCTTCCATGTCTTGAGTTTGTGTAGCAAATTTGCTGTATTTTTTTAATTCTTTTTTTGAGTATTTTACGTTTTACGTTTGGGATAAAAAACAACTAGTTAGATTAATTTTTTGAAGAAAATCCTAAAGCGTACATTTTAATATTTTTTATCATAGATACCAAACCATTTGCTCGAGTTGGAGACAAATGACTTCGCAAACCGATTTCGTCAATAAAATCTGTATTTGCGTCTAAAATTGCTTCTGCTTTTGCGTCTGAAAAAACTCTAATTAAAATTGCTATAATTCCTTTCGTAATAATCGCATCGCTATCTGCAGTAAAATGCAGCTTGTCATCTAAATGATTAGCATGCAACCACACTTTTGATTGGCAACCTTTTATCGTGTTTTCTTCTAACTTAAATTTATCTTCAATAATTGGTAAACTTTTTCCTAAATCAATAATGTATTGAAAACGTTCGTCCCAATTTTCAAACATTGAAAATTCGTCAATAATTTCGGCTTGTTTTTCTTGTATCGTCATTATTTTTTAACTGCGTATAAAGTTATTTTTTTTACTAGTCCTTCTATTTCTTTTGGCGGAATACCATTGTCAAAATCAGAAGATTGGTATGTTTTGTCATTCTTTGTAATAGATAAATGTGCAATTGCTGCACCATCATAAAATCTTTTTTCTGTTGGCGCTTTTAATTCTGCTAATCCATCAAGATTTACTTTTAAGACAAGGTCTGTTATATATTGCCAGTCTTTATCTGCTATTTTTACCGGATTTTGATTGTTAATTCCGTTACGATCGTTATTTATATAAACGTTGTGATCTTCTATTTTAATTTCTTGAAAAAATCCACGGACATTGGCTGTATAGACTAGTTGAAACTCTTCAGAGCTGTTTTTTTCTGATGAAGTTGATGCATTTTTTTGACCATTACAAGCCAATAAAATAAAGGCTATTGTTACTAAAATTGCTGTTTTCTTCATAATTAGATTAGTTTAGGTAAGCATTTTGATTGCTTTTTGTAAACTTACAACTAAATAATCTATTTCTTCTTTAGTATTATAAAACGCAAAACTTGCTCTTATGGTTCCTGGAATATCAAAAAATGTCATAATCGGTTGTGCGCAATGGTGACCAGTTCGCACTGCAATTCCGTTTTGGTCTACAATAGTTCCAATATCGTAAGGATGAATACCATCTATATTAAAAGATATTACAGATGTTTTTTCTTTTGCTGTTCCATATATTTTTAATCCTTCAATTTCTAATAACTTTTGAGTTCCGTATTCTAATAATTCGTTTTCGTATTCTGCAATATTTTCAAAACCAATAGAATTCATGTAATCTAAAGCAGTTCCTAAAACAATTCCGCCAGCAATATTTGGCGTTCCTGCTTCAAATTTGTGTGGTAATTCTGCGTAAGTGGTTTTTTCAAAAGAAACTTCTTTTATCATTTCGCCACCACCTTGGTATGGCGGTAATTTATTTAACCAATCTTCTTTTCCGTAAAGAATTCCAGTTCCTGTTGGTCCGCAAATTTTATGTCCGCTAAAAACATAAAAATCACAATCAAGTTCTTGAACATCTGGCTTTAAATGAGGAACTGCTTGCGCACCATCAATTAAAACAGCAGCGCCAAATTTATGCGCTTTGTCTATGATTTCTTTTATGGGATTTATCGTTCCTAATGCATTTGAAATGTGATTTACCGTTACAATTTTTGCTTTATCGGATAGTAATTTGTCGAAATCAGACATAATTAATTCTCCGTCCAAATTCATCGGAATTACTTTTAATACAGCGCCAGTTTTTTCGCAGAGCATTTGCCAAGGAACTATGTTGCTATGGTGTTCTAAAGCCGAAACCAAAACCTCATCGCCCGGTTTTAAAATGGATGCAAAGCCGTTAGAAACTAAATTTATACCATGGGTTGTACCCGATGTAAATAAAACTTCGCAACTGTGTTTTGCATTAATGTGTTTTTGAATTTTTAAGCGAGATTCTTCATAAGCATCGGTTGCCAATTGACTTAACGTGTGCACGCCGCGATGAATGTTTGCATTTATTTCTTGGTAGTATTTAGAGATAGCATCTATTACTACTTGTGGTTTTTGAGATGTCGCTCCATTATCAAAATAGACTAATGTTTTACCATTAACTTTTTGAGTTAAAATAGGGAAATCTGCTCTTACTTTTTGAATATTTATCATAGCTATTTAGAAAAAATCTAAATACAAAAGTACTAAAAAGGAAACGGAATTTTTACAAACACATGTTAATAATTGTTTATAATAACAGGCAAAAAAAGAGCTCGCTACAAAATAAATTGCAACGAACTCTCAACAAAAAAAACAAATCTTCTAAAACTTATAGGTGATTTTTGCTTTTAAGAAAAAAGGCGTTCCTGGTGTAAAATGAATCTCTTCAGCGCTTGCAGTTTCGTTTTGCAAACGCGATTCGGTTGCAAACTGGGTTTCGTTCCATTCTGTGTTAAATATATTGTCAATTGAAAAACCATATACAAAGCTTCTTGTTTCGTAATTCAAATTTAAATCAGAAACAAAATAGCCTTTGGCAACTATTGAATTGTCTTCGTTTGCTGGTCTTGATTTTAAATATCTGTAATTTATTCCGCCAGAAAAACCTTTGTAATTGGTAAAGCTTAACCCGCCAGTTGTTGTAAAATCCGGTGCAAGCGGAATATAATCTTGACCATTTGGTTCGTCAATACTTCTTGCGTAGGTGTAATTCGCATCGGCATCTAAAAATAAATAATCAGTTAATTGGTATCTAATTCCTAAATCTGCTCCTAAACGTCTTGATCTTCCGCTTGGCTCTACAATTCCTGCATCTCCAACATAAACAAATTCTTGTTGTAGGTTTAAAAACCAAAGTGCAGAATTTACGATTAATCGCGGTGTTGCTTTAAAAATAGTTCCAATATCACCGCCAAAAGAAGTTGGTAAAATTTCTTTTCCTTGTTGCGCAACTACAACTCTTGTGTCGTTAGAGTGAAAGCCAAAACCAAATTTAATAAAGAATTGTAAATTTCTGTTTTGGGTGAAAATAAAATTCAATTTGGGTGAAAATTTAGCTTTATTTTCAGTTTGTGTATTAAAAACATCTACTAATTTATCTTCGTAATTAAATTTAAAATAATCAATTCTTAAAGCAGGATTTATTTTTAATTTTCCGAATTCTACCTCAGCATTTACATACCCAAAATAATTAGTTTGATCTACATCTCCAAGCTGTATTTGTTCTAAAGTAGTTTTTCTGTTTAAAGTTCTAGACAATTCGGAATTCTGGGTTTCATCTGCACGAAAACCAAATCCATATTGTACTAAAGCAGCGTTTGAATTGAAATTATATTTTTTAGAAAGCTCGGTGTTTATACCATAAATATTTCTGAATTCTCTTTGCTTGATTTGATCACCGTTAACCGGATCGATTAAGAAAAAAGTGAAATTAGAAAACAATTCAAATTGGTAATTGGTATAAAATGAATTTGCATTAAAAATGGTGTTGTCGTCAATTGCTTTTGTGTAGGCAACATTTGCATTGGTTCTAGATGTGCTTCCGCCTTCGGTATCGTCTACTGAGCCAAATCTTCCGATAATTCCCGCGTCAACTAATCGCTGCGGAATTTGTCCGGATGCATCCCATTTACTAGTAAATCTAGATGCTGTGAAAGAGACTTTACTTTTGTTGCTTAAATTGGCGGTATATTTTCCGAAAAGATTTAATCTTTTAAAATTTTGAGGTGAATCAAATGGTCCGTCGGTTAATACATATTCTGTTGCGATATAAGCATCATCACGACTTTTAGAATCTAATAAATTAAAAAGACCTACTGTTTTTAAAGTATTAAATTGTCCTGCTTCAAAACTAATTCTGCTGTCTTTTAGTTTTTCTTTAGTTTGAAATGCAACATACCCTGCCGTAGCAAAATCTCCTTTACTTGCAAAGTAAGAACCTTTACCGAAGTCAATTTTATCTAGAGTTTCTGGTATTACAAAATGCAAATCTGCGTAACCTTGTCCGTGTGCATGCGAAACCATATTTACAGGCATTCCGTCAACCGAAATTGCAATGTCTGTGCCGTGATCTATATCAAATCCGCGAAGAAATATCTGTTCAGCTTTTCCTCCACCTGCATGTTGCCCAATGAATAATCCAGGAACTTTGCGTAAAATTTCTTGCGATGAATTTACTGGTCGAGTTTCTAAATCGATTCTAGAAATAACATTCATTGCAGAAAGTTTTCCAGAAATAGTTACTTCATTTAAACGAAGTACTTCTGATTGTAATACAATTTCTAAATAACTGTCTCTTGCCGGTATTTCTGTTTTTTTTAAACCTAATGCAGATATAATTAAAGTATCATTTTGCGAAGTTTTGTCTAAAGTAAAAGCACCAAATTCATCTGTATGCGAATGCGATTGGGTTACCAAATTATATATATAAGCGTTCTCTATAAAAGAGCCAGAAGCATCTTTAATAACTCCTTTTATGGTTTGGGAAAAAGCAATGCTCGTTGCCAAAAAGATTAATAAAAATAGTGTTTTCTTCATTATTTTGTTTTTAAATCTATGAATATCTATCTAAAAATTTTACTGAATTAGAACATTTAAACCCGTTCCAATTTTCTCCAAAAAAGGATTAAATACAGACATAGAAATAGTACCCATAAGAAATAAATGAAAAATTTCCTTAGGTAACATTGTTATTTTTTTTGTTTTTTGTTTGATTTTTATTAAAAAAAAAGGAGTGCGACAAAAGTCGAACTCCCTTTTTTATATTGATTTAGACTACCAAGCAGTAGCTAAATATGGGAATGAAGCTAAAAATGGTTTGTCATTAGCATTTACATTATCTTTTGTTAATTGTGGATTTGTTGTTCCCATTGGACCACCAAAGATTAATAATAATTCTGTATCAATTACGTCATCTGCCAAGGCACGACCTGTTAATACATTAGTTCCATCAAAGAAAGTTGTAGTTCCAGATGTTTTAACATTTAGCACGTCTGTTGCTAAAGCTCCAGAGAATTGTGTAGATGTAAATCCTAACGCATTAGTAGTTGTGCCTGTGTAAGCAGGGTTTAAAGCTTCTAATCTAGCTTTAAAAACTGAAGAATAAGCTGCACCCATTGCAGAAGGCGTTGTGGTATTAAACGTGTCTTTTGGTGTTCCAGAAGCAATAAACACTGTGTTAATTGCTGGTCTACCCATCTGATCTTTTTGTGTATAAGTTCCAGAAAAATCTAAAGTTGCAGTTGGAGCTGGGTCTTCATTATCGTTACAACTTGCAAAAAGAGAAAGTGCCATTACAGAAAATGCGAAAAATTTTATTTTATATGTTTTCATTTTATTGATTTATTTATTATTAAAAATTATTTTTGTTTAGTTTCTGCCCAAACATTTAATGTACCCGATCCGCCTAACATAGCTTTTGGAACTTCTATTACTGCAGAAAGTACATTAGTACCTGCAAATGTATCTACACCCGGATTAGAAAATCCAGTAGCTGTTCCGCCAAGAATAGCTCGAAAAGTACCTAAATCGAAATAAAATGGATCATCTCTTGGTCCTGCAAAAAATGTCATTCCGTTGTTTTGTGCAGTTATTGCAGCGCTTCCGTAAGCAGAAATAGCTACATTTCCAGCTGGATTGGATGTTTTCACAGTGCTAGTTAATCCTGGAGTTCCTGGAGCAACTGGTCCAAAGAAATACATTTTTCCGTTTCTTGGAATAGCTTGAATAACTAAATCTTCTACATTGTCTTCCGTGTTATCGATGTTAATTTCAATAAGCACATTTTCTTTAAAACTTGCAGCTCCTGTTGCTCCTGGACTTAAAAGTCCTTGTGTATTTACAACAAAAACCATATTACTTGTGTTTTGACCTTGAAAGGCGTAAACATCAGTAATATCATTTCCTGTGTTTGAAACTGCTGGCGCATCGATATGATCGGCTGCAACAAGCGTAAGTCCTGCGATCGCTACTAACGAAAGCCCTAAAAACATTTTTGTTTTTTTCATTGTGAATTTTTTTAATGATTAATACTATGAGTTACGGATTTAAGTTAACTTTGGTTTTAAAGTATTATATAATATTTTACAGTTTTTTTAATATTTATTTAGTTATCAACAAATTACCGTAGCCCAAGCATGAAAAAAATTCTTAAATTTTCCTTTTTTATCCTTCTTATTGCCTTGTTAATTTTAACTTTTATTAATTATCCCAAGCTAGATTTGATAACCGGTTTTTCTGCAAAAAGTGTCGCATCTGCTACTTTTATTGATTCTAGAAAGTTAGAAATAATTGAGTCTGAAGACAACAATATAGATTTGGTAAAACTTGCAACGAACTCGGTAAACGTTTCAAATGGTTTTGCTTTTTCTACTATTTACGGACTAAAAGAGCGCAAAGCTATATACAGGAAAGGTCTTGGAGCATTACTATTAAACGATGGCTTTGATGAAAGTAAGCCCTATTTGTCTCCGAAAAGAAACATAAAGAAAATAGAAATTCCATATCCTTATGGTAATCTAGATCCGATAGATACTGTTTTTAAAAGTATCAATTATTCCAAATTAAAGACTGCAGTCACCAACGCCTTTGATAAAAAAGGAGTTCAAGATAAACGAACCAGAAGTATTGTTGTACTATATAAAGGAAAACTTATTGCAGAACATTATGCGGATAATTTTACCAAAAACTCGAAGATTTTGGGTTGGTCTATGACTAAAAGCATTGCTGCTACTTATTTTGGAATTTTGGAAAAACAAGGAATATTAAATATAAACGATAAAACCGATATAGCAGAATGGCAAAAAGACGAGAGAAAGAACATAACTTATTCAGACTTATTGCAGATGAATTCTGGTTTAGAATGGGAAGAGAAATACGATAAAATTTGTGATGCAACCAAAATGCTATTTCAGGCAAATGATATGGGAAAAGTACAGATGGATAAACCGTTAGCCTTTAAAACCAACGAACATTGGAATTATTCTTCTGGAACAACAAATTTACTATCTAAAATATTACGATCTAAATTTAAATCGCACCAAGAATATCTAGATTTTTGGTATTCGGCATTGATAGATAAAATAGGAATGCACTCGATGATTGTAGAAGCAGATGCTGTGGGTAATTATGTGGCATCGAGTTATGCTTGGGCAACAACTCGTGATTGGGCAAAATTTGGACAATTGTATTTAAACAAAGGAAAATGGAATGGCGAGCAATTGTTTGATCCTAGTTGGGCAAATTATGTTGCCACAGAAACCAATACAAGTAAAGGAGAATATGGTGCGCATTTTTGGTTGAACCGAGATAATAAATTTCCGGATGCACCAAAGGATTTATATTATTGTGGTGGTTTTCAAGGTCAAAAAGTTATAATTATTCCAAGTTTGGATTTGGTTGTAGTTCGAATGGGAACAAGTGAAACTTTTGACGTAAACCAATTTTTGAAAGAGATTATTGGGTGTTTTAAAAATTGATTTATACCTAGAATTAATATTTAGCCCCGATTGTAATGAAAATAAAAAATGCCTCCAAACAATGGAGGCATTTTTTATTGTATCGAAAAGCGGGAATAAGATATATTAAAATGCCCGAGCAATTCGCTTCTTATTGTATTACAAATCAAATCCCAGACTTACACCCAATTTGGTAGCAATGATTTTGGTAATGCGTTGTTTTAATTCTGGTATTTTTATACTTTCAATTACTTCGTTAGAAAATGCATACATCAGCAATGCTTTAGCTTCTTTTCTTGGAATTCCGCGTTGTTGCATATAAAACATAGCCGTTTCATCTAATTGACCAATAGTACAGCCGTGAGAACATTTTACATCGTCTGCAAAAATTTCTAATTGTGGTTTGGCATTTATTGTTGCTTTATCGCTTAAAAGTATGTTGTTATTTTGTTGAAAAGCATCTGTTTTTTGGGCTTCTTTTTCTACAAAAATCTTTCCGTTAAAAACGCCTGTTGCGCTATCGGCAAGAATAGTTTTATAGTTTTGATGGCTTTCGCAATTTGGCGTTGCATGTTGTACTAAAGTAAAATGATCTACATGTTGCTTATCGCCAATTATGGTAATTCCTTTTAGGGTACTTTCTATATGTTCGCCTTGGTGGAAAAAATTAAGGTTATTTCTGGTAATATTTCCTCCAAAAGAGAACGTATGAACAAAAACGTTACTTTGTTCTTTTTGAGCAATATAAGTATTGTCTATTAAGTTTGCAGTTTGTACGTCGTTCTGAATTTTATAATAATCTACAAGAGAGCTTTTTTGGGCATAAACCTCTGTAACTGCATTAGTCAAAACCGGATTTTCATTCAAACTCTGGTGTCTTTCAATAATTTGAACTTGTGCGTTTTCGCCAACAATTACTAAATTTCTTGGTTGCACCATTAAAGCATCTTCTACTCCGGTTGAAAAATAAATAATTTCAATTGGCTTTTCTGCCACCTTGCTTTTCGGAATATTAATATATGCACCTTCGCTGGCAAAAGCAGTGTTTAAACTAGTTAAACTCTCGTCTTTATTTGCAACTTGATTAAAATACTCGTCGATTACCGTTTTGTATTTTGGTTTATTTAATGCGGATGACATGGTACAAACGTCAATTCCTTCGTGCGTTGTAGCAGATAAAAAAGAAGAAAATTTACCGTCAATAAAAATAACTTTGTACGTATCTATTTCGTGCATGAAATATTTTTTCACTGCCGCAAACTCTATTGCATTTTCTTTTTTTGGAAAAACAGAAAAGTTATTCTTTAAAATTGCGTTAAGTGATGTGTATTTCCAAGCTTCTTCTTTTTTGGTTGGGAAGCCTTTATTTTCGAAGTTTTTAATCGCAGAAGTTCTAACATCGTGCAACTTATTGTTTACATCAATGCTTCCTTCAAACGCCATAAACGACGATATTAATTTATCTTTTAAATCCATATTTTTGTTGTCGGTTGTCAGTTGTTTTTGTTGTCAGTTTTTAACAGATAACAGAAAACTGATAACTTTTTTATACTAATTCCGCCTTAATCCAGTCGTATCCTTTTTCTTCTAACTCGTAAGCCAATTCTTTTCCGCCAGATTTTACAATTCTTCCATTTACTAGTACATGAACAAAATCGGGTACGATATAATCTAATAATCTTTGGTAATGCGTGATTACTAAAACAGCATTGTTTTCATTTTTAAGTTTATTTACGCCGTTTGCCACAATCTTTAATGCATCAATATCTAAACCCGAATCTGTTTCATCTAAGATTGCAATCTTTGGCTCTAACATTGCCATTTGAAAAATTTCGTTACGTTTCTTTTCTCCTCCAGAAAAACCTTCGTTTAAAGAACGAGATAAAAACTTACGATCAATTTCTAATAATTCTGATTTTTCACGAATCAATTTTAGCATTTCATTTGCTGGCATATCTTCTTTACCATTCGCTTTACGAGTTTCATTTATTGCCGTTTTCATAAAATTGGTAACAGAAACACCCGGAATTTCTACCGGATATTGAAAGGACAAGAAAACACCTTTGTGTGCGCGTTCTTCTGGTGCAAAATCAGATAAATCTTCTCCATCCAATTCTACTGTTCCTTGCGTAACTTCGTACGTTTCATTTCCTGCAATTACTGCAGAGAGTGTGCTTTTTCCAGAACCATTTGGTCCCATAATTGCATGTACTTCTCCTGCTTTTATTTCAAGATTAATTCCTTTTAATATTTCTTTATCTTCTATTGAAGCATGTAAATTTTTTATTGATAACATCGTTTGAATGTGTTTAAGTCTTTTTAATATTTAATTATCCTACAGAACCTTCTAAAGAAATTTCTAATAATTTCTGAGCTTCTACGGCAAATTCCATTGGTAGTTTATTTAAAACTTCTTTACTGAAACCATTTACAATTAAAGCAATGGCTTTTTCCATCGGAATTCCGCGTTGGTTGCAATAAAAAACTTGGTCTTCCCCTATTTTAGATGTAGTTGCTTCGTGTTCAATTTTTGCAGAAGTATTTTTACTTTCGATGTAAGGAAAAGTATGTGCACCGCAATTATTTCCCATTAATAATGAATCGCATTGTGAAAAATTTCGGGCATTGTCTGCATTTGCGCCTATTCTTACCAAACCACGGTAACTGTTTTGTGATTTTCCTGCAGAAATTCCTTTAGAAATAATGGTCGATTTGGTATTTTTTCCGATGTGAATCATCTTCGTTCCCGTATCTGCTTGTTGGTAGTTGTTGGTTACTGCAATAGAATAAAATTCTCCAACCGAATTATCTCCTTTTAAAATACAAGAAGGATATTTCCAAGTTATAGCAGATCCGGTTTCTACTTGTGTCCAAGATATTTTTGCGTTTTTTTCACATAAACCTCTTTTGGTCACAAAGTTATAAACGCCACCTTTTCCTGCTGCATTTCCTGGATACCAGTTTTGCACGGTAGAATATTTAATTTCTGCATCGTCTAAAGCAATTAACTCTACAACGGCTGCATGCAGTTGGTTTTCGTCGCGACTTGGAGCAGTACAGCCCTCTAAATACGAAACGTAACTTCCTTCATCTGCAATTAAAAGTGTTCTTTCAAATTGCCCGGTTCCAGCTTGGTTAATTCTAAAATACGTAGATAATTCCATTGGACAACGAACGCCTTTTGGAATGTAGCAAAAACTACCATCAGAGAAAACCGCCGAATTTAAAGCAGCATAATAGTTATCTTTTTGAGGAACAATTGTGCCTAAATATTTTTTTACTAATTCTGGATGTTCTTTTATTGCTTCAGAAATCGGACAAAAAATAATACCTCTTTCATTTAATGTTTTCTTAAAGGTAGTCGCAACAGAAACAGAATCGACTACAATATCCATTGCAATGTTGTTCATTTTCTTTTGTTCGTCTACAGAAATTCCTAGTTTTTTGTACATCGCCAATAACTCAGAATCTACATCGTCTAAAGTTTTATTAGGATCGTGTTTTTTTGGAGCCGAATAATAGGATATTGCCTGAAAGTCTGGTTTTTCATAATGAACGTTTGCCCATTCTGGTTCTGTCATTTCTTGCCAAGCGCGAAAAGCCTCAATACGCCAATCGGTCATCCATTCTGGTTCTTCTTTTTTCAAGGAAATTGCACGAACAATGTCTTCATTTAAACCAATAGGAAACGTTTCCGATTCCAACTCGGTATAAAAACCATATTCGTACTCTTTATTTTCTAATTCGACTTTTAAATCGTCTTCTGTATATTTTGCCATAAATTTTTATCTATAGAGAAAAACTTTCTCCACAACCACAAGTTCTACTCGCGTTTGGATTATTAAATACAAATCCTTTTCCGTTCAATCCGCCAGAAAATTCTAAAATTGTTCCCGCTAAATACAAGAAGGATTTTTTCTCAACTGCTATTTTTACATTATTATCTTCAAATAATTTGTCATTTTCTTGAAGCTCTTTATCAAACTTTAATTCGTAGGACAAACCGGAACAACCACCAGATTTTACGCCAACACGAACGTAATCTTTGGCAGCATCAAATCCGTCGTCCTTCATCATATCGATGATTCTTTTACTAGCTGTATCTGAAACTTTGATCATTGTTATTTTGATTTTGTCTAAATAAAGCACAAAGTTACTACAATTCTCTGTTTTTTCAATAGGTAATAACATTTTTATAACGAATGAGGCTATAGAGTTTAATTATTAGGACAAATAAAAAACAGATAAAAAATTAAGTTTTCATACGCTTTATAATTATAAAGTTCTAAAATTTAAGAATTACCGTACATAATAGACTCGCCACCATCAATAGCAATAGTTTGACCATTTACATATTGGCATTCGTCACTCAATAAAAATGCTACCAAATAACCAATATTTTTTGGATCTCCTAAATGTCTCGTTGGATTTCTTTTAGCATATTCTTCTTCTGCCGCTTTAGGATTATCTGGATTTACTTGTTTGAAAGATTCTTCAACCATAGGTGTTAAAATTGCTCCTGGAGCAATTGCATTGGTGAAAATATTGTCTTTTCCATATTCGATAGCGGCATTCTTAGTCATTCCAGAAACAGCATGCTTACTCGCGACATAAGGTGTTTCGTTTAATACTCCTCGAATTCCTCCTACAGAAGCTACGTTTACAATTTATCCTCCACCATTTTTTTTCATTTCAGGAATTATGTATTTCATGCCGTAATAAACTCCCATCAAATTAACATCAATTACTTTTTTAAAAGTATCAACATCATAATTTGCAAGTAAGGCTTGTTTTCCTTCAATTCCGGCATTGTTATAAAATCCTTCAACAGTTCCGAATTCTTTAATGGTTTTTTCAACATAGTTCTTAACTGCCTTTTCATCCGCTACATCGGCAATTATGGTAATAATTTTACAGTCGGCGTTCTCACTTTGAATTTCTTTCTTGGCTGTTTCTAGTGCTTCTTCATTATAATCGATAATAGATAAACTCGCACCTTTAGCTGCTAGTATTTTTGCCGTCGCAAGTCCTAAACCAATTGCGCCGCCAGTAATTACAATAGTTTTGTGTTTAAATATTTTCATAATAGTTGTTTAATAGTTATATCTTAAAGTTACTAATCGAAGAGTCTAAATTGGGTTAACGAAGCGTTAATTAACTTGATTTTATATCTTTGTAGCTTTAAAAAAATAGGGATGTGAATTAAAAATTTACTAGCATAAAAAATGTTTTATAATTAAAAATTTGAATATTTAAAATCATTTTACGCAACAATAGTATATTTGTATAAATTAGAATAATCATGAAAATATACCCAATAGAAGCAGGAAACTTTAAATTAGATGGTGGCGCAATGTTTGGTGTTGTTCCTAAAACTATTTGGAGTAAAACCAATCCGGCAGATCCTAATAACCTCATCGATATAGCAGCAAGATGCATGCTTATTGAAGACGGCAACAGATTGATTTTAATTGATAACGGAATGGGAAATAAGCAATCGGAGAAATTCTTTGGTTATTACCATTTATGGGGAAATCATTCTTTAGACGCATCATTAAAAAAGCTTGGTTTTCACAAAGACGATATTACAGATGTTTTCATGACGCATTTGCACTTTGACCATTGCGGAGGAAGCGTTATTTGGAATAAAGATAAAACCAAATTAGAAGTTGCTTTTAAAAACGCAAAATTCTGGACTAATGAAAACCATTGGCAATGGGCAACCGAACCTAATAACAGAGAAAAAGCTTCTTTTTTAAAAGAAAATATTTTACCAATGCAAGAAAGTGGTCAGTTGCATTTTGTAGATAGAAAGGAAGTTTTTTTTCAAGAAAACACAGAACTAAATTTTAGTGTTTTTTATGTAGATGGTCATACCGAAAAAATGATGATTCCAAAAATAAAATACAAAGATAAAACCATTGTTTTTTGTGCCGATTTAATTCCTACTGCTGGACATTTACCTTTGCCTTATGTAATGGGTTATGATACAAGACCGCTTTTAACAATGCCCGAAAAAAATGAATTTTTGCAAGAAGCCGCAGAAAATAATTATTATTTATGGTTAGAACACGATGCGCATAATCCAATTATTACAGTTGAAAACACAGAAAAAGGTGTTCGATTAAAAGAAGTATTTCGTTGTGATGAAATCTTAACTTAATGTTAAGTTTACAAAATTTTGTAACAATTCTCAATAATTTTATACCTACTTTTTAAAATATATACATTTATGAAAACTTTTAAACCATTATTTGTTTCCGCGTTATTGGCAATTGCATTATCCAGTTGTAACTCTGCGAAAGCGCCAATAATTGCTACAAATCCGGCAAATATTGATAAATTACCAACTAAAACCATTGCTTTAAAAGAAGAGCAATTAAACCGTTGGAGTCATTTAGATTTAGCCACAGATACCATTCCTGGAATGAGTGTAGATAAATTATACACTGATTTAATTAAAAAGAAAAAAGGTAAAAAAATTGTTGTTGGAGTTGTTGATTCCGGTGTTGACATTGATCATCCAGATTTAGTTGGAAGGATTTGGACTAACACTAAAGAAATTTCAGGCAACAATATAGATGACGATAATAATGGATTTATTGATGATATACACGGATGGAATTTCTTAGGAGATATTACCAAAGAAAATTTAGAATACGAACGTATCGTTAAAGACAAAAGTATAACTGACGAAGCTACTTATTTAAAAGCAAAAGCAGTGAATGACGAAAAAATAGCTGCAGCAACTAAAGGTCGTACTCAAATGGAAGCTATGATTACAGCCGCAACAAATGCCGACGAGGTAATCAAAAAGAATTTAGGTAAAGAAGTTTATACTGCAGAAGAGTTAAATGCAATTACTTCAACTGATCCAACCGTAACACAAAGCAAACAAATAATGAAGCAAATGCTTTCTTATGGTTTGCCGGTTGCTGATTTAAAAGTAGAAATCCAAAAAGAATTAGACGGAGCAATATCGCAACTTAATGGCGAAAATTTAAAACAAGATTACCGTAAAGTTTTAGGAGATAATCCTAACGATATTAAAGATACAAAATACGGAAACGCAAATGTAAAAGGTCCAGATTTAGATGGTGCATTACACGGAACGCATGTTTCTGGAATTATTGCGCAAATTAAAGGAAACGGAATTGGTGGCGATGGAGTTGTTCGCGATAATGTAGAAATTATGGCTATTCGTGCCGTTCCAGACGGCGATGAGTACGATAAGGATATCGCTTTAGCTATTCGTTACGCAGTAGATAATGGAGCAAAAGTAATCAACGGAAGTTTTGGTAAAGATTTTTCACCACAAAAAGAATGGGTTTTTGAAGCTATAAAATACGCGGCTAGTAAAGATGTTTTAATCGTACATGCTGCAGGAAATGATTCTAAAAATATTGATGTAGAACCAAACTTCCCTACAGATGAAATTAACAACATAGAATTTGCAGACAACTTACTAACCATTGGTGCTTTAAATTTTGAATACGGTCCAAAAATGGTTGCGAGCTTTTCAAATTTCGGAAAAACTAATGTAGATATTTTTGCTCCAGGTAAAGATGTATACGCAACTCTTCCTGATGGGAAATACCGATTATTAAGCGGAACTTCAATGGCTTCGCCAAACGTTGCTGGAGTTGCTGCATTAATTCGTTCTTATTTTCCTAAATTAACCGCTCCACAGGTTAAAAAAATTATAATGGAATCAGGAACGCCACTTTCTACAGAAGTTGTAGTAAGCAGAAATAAGAAAACCTCTTTTTCTGACATCTCAAAAACAGGTAAAATTGTAAATGCATATAATGCCTTTTTAATGGCAGAAAAAATGTCAAGATAATTCCAATAAAATCCATATAAATTTCATCTAATTTTACATTATTTCGTAAAATTAGATGAAATTTGTTTTTTATATCAATTACTACAACCCAAACAAATATGAAAAAATTTCTTTTATTGAGTCTTGTGATTTCGGCAACTAGTTTTGGCCAGAAAAAAGGATATTGGCAACAAAAAGTAGACTGTAAAATGTCTGTTACCATGGACGTTAAAAACTACCAATACAAAGGAAATCAAGAGTTAATTTACACCAACAACTCTAACGATACTTTAACCAAAGTATACTATCATTTATTTAATAATGCATTTCAACCAGGAAGCGAAATGGACATGCGTTTGCAAAACGTTAAAGATCCTGATGGAAGAATGGTTACTAAAACCAAAGTTGAAGATAAAACAGTAACAGAAAGCAGAATTGCAAAATTAAGTCCTAATGAAATAGGATTTTTGCATGTAGCAAATGTAAAACAAGACGGTGTTTCTGTTACAGCAAAAGAAGTAGAAACTATTTTAGAAGTTGTATTAGATAAACCTATTTTACCAGGAAATTCTACTAAATTTACTTTAGATTTTACAGGTCAAGTTCCTGTTCAAGTGCGTCGTTCTGGACGAAATAATAAAGAAGGTGTTGAACTTTCTATGAGTCAATGGTATCCTAAAATGGCAGAATTCGATTTTGAAGGTTGGCATGCCGATGCTTACATCGCAAGAGAATTTCATGGTGTATGGGGAAATTTTGATGTGAAAATTACTATTGATAAAAATTATACTTTAGGCGGAACTGGTTATTTGCAAAACCCAAATGAAATAGGGTTTAATTACCAAGATGAAGGTGTAAAAGTTGAAATTCCTAAAAAACAAAAAACACTAACTTGGCATTTTGTTGCGCCAATGGTACATGATTTTACTTGGGCAGCAGATAAAAATTATATTCACGACAAGTTGCAAATTGCAAACGGAACAACCCTTCATTTTTTATACAAAAACAATCCTAAGATTTTAGGAAACTGGAAAAATGCACAACCAATTACTGCTAAAATCATGGAATATTATAACAAAAATGTAGGTGATTATCCATACAAACAGTATTCTGTAATTCAAGGTGGCGATGGCGGAATGGAGTATGCTATGTGTACTTTAATTCTTGGCGAAGGAACTTTTGACGGATTGGTAGGCGTAATTGCTCACGAAATGGGACATTCTTGGTTCCAACATATCTTAGCATCTAATGAAAGTAAACATCCTTGGATGGACGAAGGATTTACTTCGTTTATAGAAACCAAGGTTAGTAATGAAATGGCTACGAAAAAAGTTGCAAACCCTTTTGAAGGTTCGTATAAAACCTATTCTCGTTTAGTAGAATCTGGAAAAGAACAACCGCTTTCAACTCACGGTGACAGATACGACGAAAACCGCAGTTACAGCATTGCATCTTATGTTAAAGGAGAATTATTTTTATCGCAACTAGAATATCTTATCGGGAAAGAAAACCAAATGAAAACGGTTAAACGTTTTTATTCTGATTTTAAATTCAAACACCCAACACCAAACGATGTAAAAAGAACCGCAGAACGCGTTTCTGGCGCACTATTAGATTGGTATTTGATAGATTGGACACAAACTCTAAACACTATTGATTACGGAATTAAAAATGTAGATGCTGCAACAGATGGCGTGCAAAAAACCGGAATTTCTTTAGAAAGAATAGGAAGAATGCCAATGCCAATTGATCTTTTAGTAGAATATACTGATGGAAGCATAGAAAGTTTTTACATTCCGTTGCGAATGATGGGATACGAAAAAGAAAATCCGACTCCAGAAATAAAAAGAACCATTTTGAAAGATTGGACTTGGGGAAATCCTAACTACTTTTTTGAATTAGACAAACCAAAATCATCTATCAAAAAAATAACTATTGATCCTAGCGGATTGATGGCTGATGTAAAACGAGATAATAATTCATATGAAATAAAGTAATTTAAAAAGGCGTTCGCAACAGAACGCTTTTTTTATGGAATGAAATTTGTTAGTTTTACATCGATAAATTACTCCACACAAAATGAAAAAAACCATTCTACTAGCATTTTTACTTTTCGGATTTCTTTCTGGATATTCGCAAACAATCACTATGAAAACCAGTAGCGTTAGCATTTGCGAAAAAATGCCAACTGGTAAATGGAGTAATTGGACCGATTTTAAAAAAGCAGAAGTTTTAATTACTATAGATGCAAAAAAAAAAAGAATAGTTATTAATTCGCCAGAAATTCAGGTTTTCACCATTACATCTTATGGCGAAAAAATAGAAACAGAAAACGATAAAATTATTCCTTTTGATTGCATGGATAATAATGGTTCAAAATGCAAAATATTAGCAATTACTCGCAAAAAAGAAGATAATAGAATGCAGTTTTATGTAAACTACAGTGAAGTAAAATTTGTATACAACATCTATAATTAAGAAAAATTATGGACGTTAGTTATCCTAAAAAAGAAAAATTAAAAAGTCAAAAGCATATTGATTTCCTATTTACCAAAGGCAAATCGGTTTCTAAATATCCTTTGCGTTTGGTTTATGCAGAAATTGAAACCGATGAAAAAAGTATCGAATTTGGCGTTTCTGTTTCTAAAAAAAACTTTAAAAAAGCCGTAGATAGAAATTACTACAAACGTGTTTTAAGAGAATGTTACAGAGCAAACAAAGGCATCATCCACGAAAGTGGAAAAAAATCCTATGCTATTATGTTTTTTTACCAAACTAAAGACCGTTTGCATTTTGAAGAAATTACAGAAAAAACGAAGTTGCTTTTTGAGAAATTTGTGCAAGCAGAGAAAGAGTGATTTTAGTAAACCTTGTTAAACAATTCGGTTTCTAAAAATCTTACATCACAATAAGAATCTTTTGCGATCGTTTTAATTTAAATGATTTTTTATGAAATTAAAAATTAGTGTTTTACTGTTTGTTTTTTTAATTTTAAGCTGCAACAAATCTTCCGAAGAAGTTGCTACCGATCACACTGAAATGGGGTCCGTTTCAGAGGATGCAAAAGCTGTTCAAATACTAAAACTTCCTCCAAAAGAAACTTCTGATGAAACTTCTATAAAAGCAAAAATCATTAAAAATGCCAATTTGCGTTTTGAAACCGATGATTTAATTAAAACAAATGCTAAAATTCAAGCATCGGTTAAAAAACTAAATGCAACGATACAAAGTGATACCGAAGAAAAAGAATACAAAACTAATACAAGGAGATTACTAGTTCGAATACCGAGTAAAAACTTTGAAGATTTTATTACAGAAATTTCCAAAGGCGTTGGTTATTTTGATACCAAAGAAATTTCTTCTCAAGATGTTACAGAAGAATTTATTGATATTGAATCGCGTTTAAAAACAAAAAAGGTATTAGAAAGCAGGTATTTAGAATTGCTGAAAAAAGCAAATAAAATATCTGAAATTCTAGAAATAGAAAAACAAATATCTGAAATAAGAGAAGAGATTGAGTCTAAAGAAGGTCGTTTAAAATACCTCAACAGCCAAGTTTCTATGAGTTCGGTTTTTATCAAATTTTATAAAACTCAGGCAAATAATGGCGGAGTAACTGTTTCCTACGGAAGCAAAATTTGGAATTCTATAGTTTCTGGTTTTAATTCTGTTTCTACATTCTTTCTGTTTTTGCTACAAATTTGGCCTTTTATTCTTATTTTAGTTGCCGCAATTATTTTCTATCGAAGAAGATTTTCTAAGAAAAAAATGTAAAAAAATGTTTTCAAAAATTAAAAAAAGATATTTCATTCCTGTTTTTGCCATCGCAGTTTTCTTCGTTGGCACAAGTTTTAAAAACGATTTTTTTGAAATTGCCAAGCAAATTGAAATCTTTACAACCTTATTTAAAACCGTAAATCAAAACTACGTAGACGAAATAAACCCGGCAGAATTAATGGATAAAGCTATTAAAAGCATGCTGGCAGATTTAGATCCGTATACCAATTATTTTAACGAACAAGATGTTGTGAAATTTAAAATCAACAATACTGGCGAATATACTGGTATTGGTGCATTAATTACTCGCAAAGAAGATCGTTTAATAATCAAAGAACCTTATAAAAATTATCCTGCAGACAAAGCGGGTTTAAAAGCTGGTGATGCCATTACCAAAATTGGTGATGTAATGTTGTCTGATTTTAAAGACGATGCTTCACAATTACTTAAAGGAGCAAAAAACGCTAAAATTCCAATTACATTTATCCGCCAAGGAAAAACTCAAACTACTAATTTAACTTTAGACGAAGTCGATTTAAATGCAGTTCCTTTTTTCGGAAAAGTAGACGATAAAACGGGTTATATTGTACTTTCTGCATTTAACAGAAAAACAACACAACAAACCAAAGCTGCCTTAGAAAAATTAAAAAGCGATGGTGCAGAACGCATTATTCTAGACTTGCGAGGAAATCCTGGAGGTTTGCTAAACGAAGCTGTAAATGTTTGCAATTTATTTGTTCCTAAAA
>JBLIJW010000035.1:0-24806 GCA_047636155.1 Flavobacterium sp.
ATGTGCTTAAATATCCTACAACGATTCCTCCTACAATTCCGGAAATAATTCCTGAAAAAAGTGGCGCGCCAGACGCTAATGCAATACCTAAACACAATGGTAAAGCAACTAAAAAAACTACCAAGCCTGCTGAGAAATCAGTTTTGAAGTTTGCAAATAAATTTATTTTTTTTGACATTTTAAAATATAAGATGGTTGATATTCGTAAAAACGAAGTTAATAAAAGCAAACGAATCTTATTATTTTGGTGGAGGAATTAAAATATCACTTTCAATAAAAGGTAATTTATCTGCAAGAAAAACCAGTAAAATCAAATTAAATTTAAAAAATTTAAATTTAGAAATAGTAGCTTCTGTATAGGTAATTTTATGTATTATCTCATTCCAATTATTAGAGTTTTCTTCTTCAGATGAAGAATAAAATTTATCCATATTTGTACCTTTCTTTACCAAGGCTACCGCTGTTGGTAAACTTAGAAAAGTGAAAAATAAGGTAATAAATAACAATGCAATAATTTTCATTAAAACAAAAATAACTAATATTATGAATTATGAGGAATTAAGAGGAATAAATTAATACTATTCTTGCGCTTTCACTCTTCTAATTTTCTTGTATACTATCGAAAGCATAAAAAATCAGTGAAAAGACTATAAATTAAATTGATAGTATTTATCTTTGTATAAAAATTTACTATAAATGACTATCACCCAACTTCAATATGTACTTGCTGTAGCAGAACACCAAAATTTTACACTTGCAGCCCAGAAATGTTTTGTTACACAACCTACATTGAGTATGCAAATTCAAAAAATTGAAGACGAATTAGACGTACTGATTTTTGATAGAAGTAAAAAACCAATTCAACTCACAGATATTGGTAGAAAAATAGTTAATCAAGCAAAAAATATTGTCAATGAGGCAAATAGAATACAGGATATCGTACAATATCAAAAAGGATTTATAGGTGGCGAATTTAGATTAGGAATAATTCCAACCGTAATGCCAACTTTATTGCCGATGTTTTTAAATAACTTTATTAAAAAATATCCAAAAGTAAAATTGATTATTGAAGAATTAAATACTGATGAAATTGTAACTAGATTAAAAAATGGAAATTTAGATGCTGCTATTGCCGCAACTCCTTTAAATGAAGGGAAAATAAAGGAAATAGTTCTATATTATGAGCCATTTGTTGCCTACATTCCTGAAAACAATGCAAATTATGATAAAAAGGAAATTGAAATCTCGGATTTAGATGCCCAAGAAATTTTATTGTTACAAGACGGACACTGTTTTAGAGATGGAATATTGAATTTATGTAAAAATTTACATCCTTCAGAAAATTCTAACTTTAGATTAGAAAGTGGTAGTTTTGAAACGTTGATAAAATTGGCAAATGAAGGCTTGGGTATTACCTTGCTTCCTTTTTTACATACTTTAGATTTAGACGAAAAAGATTCAAAAAAATTAAAACATTTTAAAGAACCAAAACCAGCAAGAGAAATTAGCTTGATTTATCCTAAGAGCGAATTAAAAATTCATGTAATTGATGCTTTGCATAGCAGTATTTCTGGAATTATTAAAGGAGCAATTGCTTTTCAGAATGTAGATATTATAAGTCCAAAATTTAAAAAATCCTAAATTATCTTTTGGATTTTAGTACAGCTAAAGTCACTTCTTTTAAATCTGGTTTATGTTTCAAAAAAGACTCCAACCATTTTAAGAGTTTATCAATTTCATGCGGTAATAAACGATTAAATGCTTTTTTTAATCCGCGCTGAAATTGCAAACTACTATGGCTTTTATTCTGTAATTCTTTAGTCGTGAAATGATATAATAAACGTTCCATCTGTAGTTGTTTTTTTTTAGGTAAAGCATAAAGCGTTCCACTTTACTATTTTAGTATTCTTTTAGAAGAGTTTTAACAAATAGCAAAAAAAAAAAACCTGTTATGGGTTTCTTTTTTAGATATTATCTAGGTATTAATAGCATACACTGCTTTAATTCTGGCTTTTCTTCTATATAACTTAGTAGCCATTGTGTCAATTCTTCAATTTCATAAGGCAATAAGTTTGCAATTGCTTTTTCTAATTCTTTACAAAAAAGGCGTACATCAAAACTTACTCTTTCTAAGACAGATTTGGAGTATTCGTAAATTAATCTGGACATAATTTTTAAGTATTTAAAGTTGTTAGTTCAGGTTGTTCAAATTTAACTGAATTTAAATCAAGAACTTCTAAAATTCAAGTTAAAACATATGTTAAAATTATTAATTTTTTGTTGCTCGTAGCATTTCTCGTTTACCCGGTGCACCAGGTAGTTTTTCAACAGAAAAACCAACGTTTATCATAGCGTTTTTAACTGTAGTTCTACAAGCATAGGTAACTAGAACTCCATTTTTCTTTAAAGAAACGTACATCTTTTGGAATAAATCCTCTTCCCATAAATGCGGTTGGGCATCAAAACCAAAAGCATCATAATAAACTAAATCAAATTTATTGACAAAAGTAGTTTCTTCAAAAAGTTGTTTTAATTTAGTAAGAGAAAATCCTTCTGATACTATCACTTTCTCATTCCAATTAGATTCGTGAATTTTAGTATAAAACTCTACTGAAAACTGAGAATTAAGTTTTTCACAATAATTCATTTTTAAAACCTCTTCTTTTTCTATAGGATAAGCCTCAACGGCAACATAGTCAATAGTTAAATTCGATTTTTTATACGCCAAAAAAGTAGTCAATGCATTTAAACCCGTACCAAATCCCATTTCTAAAATAGCAACAATTTGATTAGAAAATAATTGTAATCCGTTTTTTATAAAAACATGTTCTGATTCTTGAATTGCACCAAATTTAGAATGGTATCCTTCTTTCATGTCTGGAAGAAAAATAGTTGTCGAACCATCGTAAGTAATTTGAATTTCTCGACGCATTATGTTATTTTGAAATATATAATTTTTTTATTCTTGTAATTGGACCAAGACATTTTTTTTGATGACATTGTATGCATAAAGAAACTCCATTATTAAAATTTTCTTTTAAATTAACATCTTCATTAAATAATTTCTTTTGACCTAAAATAAACAAATCGGCACTCCTTTGATAAAAGGCATCATCATCAGATGGTTCCGTCATTTTAGCAGATTTAATTTTTTCAATAAAAGGGTTGTACTCTCCAAAGCTTTTATCTTTTAATATAGCCGATTTAATCCTAGATTGATCTGCATACATTTTTTGCATTAACAAAGCTAACTCTGTTCTTGTATACATTTCAAAAGTTTTACCTTCCCCAGAATTTGATTTAGCAAAAACTAAAACATTAGAAATCTCTGCTACATTGGAGGCGTCTTTCTTTGACTCTTGACATCCTAAACATAAGTAGGAAAGTATAAGAAAAAAGATTTTTTTCATCTTATTTTTTAATCAGCACGCCAATAGCTTTAAAGCCATAATTTATTTCTGGTTTTGTGATTTTAGCAATCTCTTCTTTCGATTTTTTTGCATCCATCGCATAATGCTTTAAATCCTCTATAGAAATCTCTTCTATAAAAGCATAACCATTAACAATAGCTTCAGAATTATCGGCATTTAAAGGAACAAAAAAAGAATAGTCCTTAAATTTTACAAAAGTTTGTTTATTGCCTGTCAAATCCATTTGCATCCAACAACCTTTCTTTTTACAAACTTCTTTAATAGTAGATTGAAATTTAACTGCAACGGTATCCCCTTTTTTTAAAGTTTGGTATTTTTTAAGCATTTGCTTATTAGTAAGGGCATTTTTTGAATTAAATTTAGAACCAAACAAGGCATAATCCGTAGTTGCTTTATTATTTTTCTGTGCAAATGAGGTACTAGAACTCATAAAACCAATAACTAAAAGAATCTGTAAAATTTTCATATTTCCTATTTTAATAATACAAAAATACATATTCTTTAAAATAAATTACCAAAAAAGTTTTTTATTCTAATATTAGTACTTAAATAGGGGAAAACAGCAGTAAAAAAAAAATGATACAAATTCAGAAAAAACCAATATTATGGTCAGAATATTTATTATTTTAGCAAAAAAATGGATATCGCAGTTCAAAATTGCGAATATCGCTCTAAACTATAGATGAGGAGACTTTTAATTTAAATTAATTTAAAAATGAGTTTACAAACAAATTTTGATATCGAAATAAAGAAAGCAACAACTACAAAAATTGCAGCCGTAGATTTTGAAAATCTTGCTTTTGGCGATATTTTCACCGACCATATGCTAATTTGCGATTTTAAGGATAACGAATGGCAACATCCGATAATAAAACCATACGAACCTTTTTTAATTGATCCATCTGCTAAAGTTTTTCATTACGGACAAGCCATTTTTGAAGGAATGAAAGCGTATAAGGATGAAAGTGATGCAGTTTGGTTATTTAGACCTGATGAAAATTTTAAACGATTTAATAAATCGGCAGTACGAATGGCAATGCCAGAAATTACCGAAGAAATTTTTATGGAAGGTTTAAAAAAAGTAATTAATTTAGACAAAGAATGGGTTAAAAAAGGAGTGGGAAAATCACTATATATTAGACCATTTATGATAGCAATAGGTTCTGGAGTTATTGCACAACCATCTACCCAATATCGCTTTATGATAATTTTATCTCCTGCAAAATCTTATTATTCTGGAGAAGTGAAAGTAATAATTGCAGAACATTACAGTCGTGCAGCAAATGGCGGAATTGGCGCAGCAAAAGCAGCGGGAAATTATTCTGCACAATTTTATCCAACAAAACTGGCAAATGCAAAGGGTTACCAACAAATTATTTGGACCGATGATGCCACACATACGAAGCTAGAAGAATCTGGGACGATGAATGTTTTTTTTAGAATAAAAGACACTTTAATAACAGCGCCTGTTAGTGAAAGAATTTTAGATGGAGTTACCAGAAAAAGTATTATCGCATTAGCAAAAAGAGAGGGAATTACTATAGAAGAACGAGTAATAACCGTTGACGAATTAATTAACGCAGCAGAAAAGGAAACCTTACAAGAAATTTTTGGAGCAGGAACAGCTGCTGTTATAAGTCCGATAACGGCTTTTGCCTATCAAAATAAAGAATATGTTTTACTGAAACAAGAGAAATCTGTAGCATTATTTCTTAAAGAGAAACTTACTAAAATACAAAATAAAGAAGAGGAAGACACTTTTGGATGGACTGTCAAAATTTAACTTCCCAAATAAAAAAAGACGATGTAACCAAATATTTACATCGTCTTTTTTTATTTTTTATTCTAAGATGGAAGCGATATTTGGTCGGAAGTAATTATTGCCTTTAAGAACTTTGCCATCTTCTCTAAAAATTGGTTTTCCGTTCTCATCCAATTTGCTCATATTGCTTTTCTGAATTTCATCAAACACGTCTTCAATTTTATGTTGCAAACCATGTTCGATAATCGTACCACATAAAATATAAAGCATATCACCCAAAGCATCGGCAATCTCAACCAAATCTTTATTGTTGGCAGCTTCAAGATATTCTTCATTTTCTTCCTTCATTAAATCAAAACGAAGGTTTATTTTATTTTCACCAATTGTTGCAGTAGGATTTAGGCTATAATCTATTAAAAATGCTTCATGAAATTGCTTAACAGCGTTAATTTGTTTTTGCATAAAATTTTATATTAATTATCACTGCAAAGTACATAATTTCAATTCATTTAACTAAATTTGTCTTAAATTTATAAGATTATGTTTTCAATTGGTCAATGGATATTTGCCGCGTTTTTTGTTGTTGTTTTTGTAATCGCTATGGTGATTTCTTATCGAAAAGACAAACCTCTGCACGAAAAGTTTTATAAAGGAAACTATAAAATTTTATTAGGATTTATACTATTTATAGCTTTTTTGTTTTTAATTAAACTAACAACAAAACATTAGATAAAATTCTGCCAAACTGAATTTAAAATAAACACATACAGCACATTATTTTATGCGAATTTTAAAATATTTTTTTCTTTTATTCCTGCTCTTAATTTTAGGCTTTACTGTTTATGTAGCAACGCAAAAACCAAATTACGAAGTGGTTCGCAGCAAATATATTGCAATACCAAAAGCTTCGCTGTTTGAGTTCGTTCAAGATTATCAAAACTGGGAAGGATTTAATGAAGGTGTTGAAAGTGCCAATCAAAATTTAGAATTTAGCCCAAAAGCAGAAGGAAAAAATGCCTTTGTAAAATGGGACTACCCATCGCCAGGAAGTTACCAAACCGAATATTTAAAAGTTGGAGATAGTATCGCAATTCAAGAAGATAGTAACGGTCAAATAGCAAAACAAATTTGGAATTTTAAAGATACAATTGGCGGTACTTTATTAAAAGTTAGCACCAAAGGAACTTTAAATTTTAAAGAAAAAGTACTTTCTTTTTTTAAAGGCGGACCAAACTATGTAGTTGGAAATCAATTAGAAAAAAATCTAGAAAATTTAAAAAATAATATTGTCACAGAACTTACTACCTTTCAAACAAAAGTGACTGGCGTTGTAACAAGACCAAAACAGTATTATCTTATGCAAAGTATCGTTTGTAGAGAAAAAAATGTTGAAAAAAACATTAAAATAATGGTACCTAAAATGGTCTCTTTTTTTACTAAAAACGAAATCGAAAGTGCAGGAAATCCGTTTTTACTTTTTAGTAAATATGACAAAATAAATGACATTGTTGCTTTTTCTGTTTGTATTTCTATTAAAGATTCTGTTTACACATCTAAAGTAAGTGATATTCAATTTGGTGTTTTAGAATCTTATTCTGCAGTTCGCACTCTTCTTAGAGGCGATCACCGTCACCAGCAAAAAGCATGGAAAAAAGCTACAGAATATATATTGAAAAATCAATATAACGCAGCAATAGAAATACCCGTTATTGAAGTTTTAAGCAAGTATAAAAATGTGAAAGCTTCCCAAAAAACTACAGAGATCTTTTTCCCTGTTTATCCAAAAATTAACTTACCCGTTGTTTCGCAACCGAGCATCTTGCTTAAAAAAGCAAAAGACTCGGTTGAAGTAGGTATCGAAAAACCAAAAACACCAACTATTAATAATCCTAGAGTAGAAAATCTACCTGCGACAAATAGAAAATTAAATACCCCAAAACCAAGCATTTCTACTACTATTAAAACAACGGTTAAACCAAAAGCAAAACAGCCTGTTAAACCAGAGGTAACTTCTCCTGCCAAAAAAGAAATTACACCAAATTCTGAAACAGATGAATTTGAATTTTAATTAAGATTAAACTTTTGTAGGTTATTGCAGTCATACTAATAAATTTATTTTTTGGAAAACCAAGAGCAATTTATTGAGGCACTTTTAAATAAAAAAACGCAAAGAAAAGCTTTTGAGCAATTGGTATGTGACTACCAGAAACCCTTGTATAATTTAATCAGAAACATTGTTATAAATCATGACGATGCAGATGATGTTTTACAAAATACATTTGTAAAAGTATTTCAGAATCTTAAAAGTTTTAAAGGAGAAAGTAAATTATTTTCATGGATTTACCGCATTGCAACAAATGAAGCTATTTCTCATTTAAAAAGTAAAGCAGTTAAATATGCTGTAAACTCTGAATCTTTAAATCAATCTACTTTGGATAATTTGCCAAGTGATGTGTATTTTGATTCTAACGAAATTAGCTTAAAATTACAAAATGCCATTGGCCAATTACCAGATAAACAAAAATTAGTGTTTAAAATGCGCTATTTTGATGAATTAAAATACGAAGATATATCTTATATATTAGGTACTTCTGTTGGAGCTTTAAAAGCATCCTATCATTTAGCGGTGAAAAAAATTGAAGAATATGTATCCAAACATTAAACCATTTGATTAGTAAATAGTCTAACTAACATGAAAGATTTTAAATTACCTGAAAACCCAAAGATTCCAACTGGATTTAAAATTCCAGATTCTTATTTTGAAGATTTACAATCAAAATTAGATGCTAAATTGTATAAAAAAGAATCTAAAGTAGTATCATTTTATAAGCAAAATAAATCTTGGATTTATACTGCAGCTGCAATTCTTGTCGTTGCTTTTAGCATTCCGTTGGCAACATTTAATAGTGTAGAAACAACAAAAGCAGCTACATTAGATATTGAGAATTATATCACCAATAGAAATATTATTACAGAAGAAGAATTAGCAAACGAGTTAACTCAAGCAGATATTGACGCTTTAAAACAAGAATTATTACCAACTATTTCTGAAGACGATATTTTATTAGAAAATGGTAATTCTTACGATTATTTAAATTTATAAATTTCCTATCATGAAAATTAAAAGCCTATTCCTAGTTTTTTTCCTATTTATTTCTGCATCTTTTTTTGCGCAAAGAAAGGATGGAGATAAACGATCTCAAATAAAAGCTTTAAAAGTTGCTTATATCACTACCGAGTTGAATTTAACATCGGATGAATCTTCAAAATTTTGGCCTATCTTTAATGCTTTTGAAGATAAACAAATAGCAATTAGAAAAGAAAACATGCTTTTATTTAAAAATAAATCGCAAACAGAAGAATTATCAGAAAGAGAAGCATCTAATTTAATTGCACAAATGGAAAATTTGGAAACCGAATTGCATGAATTGAAAAAGAAATTTATTTCGAATTTAAAAGATATTTTGCCAGCAGTTAAAATTATAAAACTAAAACAAGCTGAAGACGAATTTAGCCGAAAGTTATTGCAGCAATATCGATCTCGTAAGTAATTTATTCAAAAGTAATCCTTACGATTTTATCCTTTCCTGAAGCAATTGCGCTATTTTCTGAAATAAATCGGATCGAATATAAAGTAGCATCATCAGATAATTTTTTCCAAGAAGTGCCGAAGTCATTAGAATAAAATATTCCTGTTGCACCAACAGTAACTATTCCTGCACCTTTAGATTTAGGAACAAACTGAACACAAGAAACATAACCCGGACCAGTTTTTTCGCCTACTAATTTCCAAGTTTTACCACCATTAAATGTTATTGCTTTGTTCTCAAAATTTTGATTCGGATTTTCATAATTTCCGCCAGCAATAAATCCGATTTTTTCGTTGTAAAAAGCGGCTGTAAAAACTCCAGTCATCGTTTGTCCTTGCACGATTGGCGTTGGATAAACTTTCCATGAATTTCCTTTATCAGCAGAAAAAAATACTCTTGATTTTATACCACCAGAAACTATCCAACACGAATTTTCTTTAATACATATATTGGTATTACTTGCGGCAAAGGCAGCCTCGCCCGCAATAGTTTTAGGCAATTTATCACAAGAAATTTTACTCCAATTTTTTCCAGAGTCTTTAGTTACTATAACACTCAGACAATCTTCTGTTGGATCACCAATTGCTATTCCTTCATTATCGTTCCAAAAATGCATACTATCGTAAAAAACTTTTTCGTTTTTTTCTTCATATACGAGTTCCTTTGACATCAAATTCCGAGAATAGCGATACAGTAAAGCCGGATTTCCGATAGACAAGAAGTAAACATAATTTGAAGTTAGAGCCAAACTTCTGAATTCAAAATTGTAAGGCAAACTGGTTAATTGTAATTCTAATTTAGATTTTGAACTCACATACCCCAGTTTTTTATCTGAACCTGCATAATATATGGTATCATTGTCTGACGCAATCGCTCTAATACTAATAGAAGCAGAAAGTACCTCAACCGAAGAAATTTTAGAAAAAGAGGTTGCTGTGTAGTTATGCGAAGATTTACATCCGGTAAGAACTACCAATAAAAATAAAAAAATATAGTTTTTAATCATTTTAATTTTTTTAACATTAATTAATATGTTGATTTAAAACATTTTAACATCTAATAATAAACCAGATTAAGCTAAAAACAAGTTTTGGCACAACTATTGGTTTAGTGTAAATGTATATAATAGAAACTTAAACCATACCATATGAAAACGAAATTATTTTTTTTGGGGTGTCTTAGTTTGCTCTTCGCAACTAATATGATGGCACAAAACAGAACTACTGTAAATGCATTGAGTTCTGAAATTAGTGATAATTTAGATCTTCGAGCTGTTGCATCTATTTTTGGAGAATCTAGAGATTTAGAAGATTTTGAACAACGTTTAAACAATCCGAATTTACAACTTTCTAATTTAGATTTGAACAATGATAACCAAGTAGATTATTTGCGTGTGATTGAAAGTGTTGAAGGTAATGCACATATTATCGTAATACAATCTGTTATAGGAAGAGATTTGTTTCAAGATGTTGCTACTGTAGAAATACAAAAATTGGAAAATAATAGAGTGCAAGTGCAAGTAGTTGGTGATGTTTACATGTATGGAAATAATTATATTTATGAACCAGTATATGTTGCTACTCCAATAATTTATACCTCCTTCTGGACGCCAAGATACTCTCCTTATGTTTCTAGTTTTAATTGGGGTGATTATCCTAGTTATTATAGTTTTTGGAATCCGTATCCAGTATTTCTTTACAGAAATAATATAAGTATCCATATCAATTTATACAATACTTATAATTATGTAAACAACAGACATTGTCTTGTTGCATATAATAATTATTACGGACGAAGAGCTAACGGATATGAAAGACAATATCCTAATAGATCTTTCAATAACAGGAATTCTGGTTTTACTAACAGATACGATTATGATAAATCGCGATCAAGAAAAGATGTTGCTTATAATGTAAACGGAAGATCTAATACAAGAAATGACAATTCCTATAATTCAACAAGAAGTAATTCCAATTCATCTGGAACAAGAAATTATAATTCTACTAGTACTAGAAACGAAAATGCAACTAATTCTTCAACTAAAGGAAATACAAGTAATTCGCCTAGAAATTCCAACGGAAATTCTACAAGAAATACAAGTACAACTTACAACGGTTCAAGAAGCGAAAATGCAACTAATTCTTCAACCAGAGGAAATACAGGTAATTCGCCAAGAAATTCTAACGGAAATTCTACAAGAAATACAACTTACAACGGTTCAAGAAGCGAAAATTCTAATAATAGTGTGAGTTCACCACGAAACCAAGCTAATAATAGAGATTACTCCTCAAACGGTTCAAGAAATCAGACTAGTTCTAGAGAATACAATCCTCAAACGAGATCAAATTCAAATTCTGGATCGATTAGTAATGGCGAAAGAACCGAGCGAAATTCACAATCATCTGGTTCTAATAGCAATTATTCTCAAAACAATTCTAACAGAAACACTGCTTCATCTGGTAACTCTCGAGGAGGAAATTCAAGAGAAAACTTTGGATCAAGAAGATAATTAAGGAACTAAGATTTTATTTAAATTAAGAAGCACCAATAATTTATTGGTGCTTTTTTTATTCCAAATAATTATTTGTTATACATTTGTAGCAATATTTATAAAGAACATGAGCTCACAAAGCCATCAAAAGATTCATAATAATCTTTCAGCCGCCGGTTTACTTATCACACTTGGAATTATTTACGGAGATATTGGTACTTCACCATTATATGTAATGAAAGCCATAATTGGGAATAGTATAATTACAGAAGATTTAATACTCGGCGGACTTTCTTGTATTTTTTGGACATTAACACTTCAAACTACCATCAAATACGTATTAATTACGCTTAGCGCAGATAACAATGGAGAAGGAGGGATTTTTGCTTTATATGCCTTACTAAAAAGAACTAAATTTAAATGGCTAATCGTACCTGCAATCATAGGCGGAAGTGCATTATTAGCTGATGGAATAATTACACCTCCAATTTCTGTTTCTTCTGCGGTAGAAGGTTTACAGATTTTTAATCCAAACATTCCAACAATTCCAATTGTAATAATAATTTTATTTATACTTTTCACCATCCAACAGTTTGGAACAAAACTTGTAGGTAAGTTCTTTGCTCCTATTATGCTTCTTTGGTTCAGTATGTTAGGGGTTTTAGGAATCATACAAATTGCAACAAATGCTCAAGTTTTTAAAGCATTAAATCCATATTACGCTTATCATTTATTGACTTCTGATGTTAGTAACCAAGGTTTTTTCATTTTAGGTGCAGTTTTCTTATGTACTACAGGAGCAGAAGCTTTATATTCTGATATGGGTCATTGCGGACGAAAAAATATCAGAGTAAGCTGGATTTTTGTAAAAATAACTTTAATATTGAACTACTTTGGTCAAGGTGCCTATTTAATTCTTCATGAAGGTAAAACATTAATGCAATTAGGTAATAACAATCCGAATCCGTTTTATTTGATGATGCCAACTTGGTTTCAACCTTTAGGTATTGTAATTGCGACATTAGCTGCTGTTATTGCATCGCAAGCATTAATTAGTGGTTCTTTTACTTTGATAAACGAGGCAATGCGTTTAAACCTTTGGCCAAAAGTAAAAATTAAATTTCCTACCGATCAAAAAGGTCAAATATACATTCCGTCTATCAACTGGTTGTTGTTTTTAGGTTGCGTTGGGATTGTTCTTTACTTTAAAGAATCTGGTAATATGGAACATGCCTATGGTCTAGCCATAGTTCTTTGTATGATTATGACAACTATTTTACTTAATTTTTATCTAATAATGAAAAGAGTAAAATGGTATTTAATCGTACCTTTAATATCCGTTTATGTAATAATAGAATTTAGTTTTTTAGCTGCTAATATTATCAAATTTTTTGATGGGGGATTTGTAACGCTTTTTATAGCAGTAATTTTAATACTAATAATGTCAACTTGGTATTTAGCAAAAAAAATTAGTAAAAGCTATACTAAAATTGTCAAAATAAACGATTACAAAAAAGTTTTAGCCGAATTAAGCGCTGATTTATCAATACCAAAATATGCAACACATTTGGTATACATGACAAATGCAAATTTTCTGGATGAAATAGAGGAAAAAGTGATGTATTCTATCTTACAAAAAAGACCAAAAAGAGCAGATATCTATTGGTTTGTACACGTTAACATTTTAAATGAACCGTATAGAAAAGAATATAGAGTTACAGAAATAGTTCAAGATGATATTTATCGCGTAGATTTTTATTTGGGATTTAGAGAATCAACTAAAATTAATCTAATGTTCAAAGAAGTTATTAAAGACATGGTTAAAAAAGGAGAAATGGACATCACATCTCGTTATGAATCTTTAAATAAAAATAATATAATAGGCGATTTCAAATTTGTTTTATCAGAAAAATTTCTTTCTAACGATAGCGATTTAACTTTTTTTGAAAAAATTGTAATGAATACTTATTTTATTTTAAAAAGATTCAGTTTATCAGAACAAAATAGTTTTGGTTTAGATAGCAGTTCAGTTAAGGTCGAACAATTTCCTATGGTTTTACATGCGCCAGAAATTATAGACATGAAACGTGTTTATTGCAATCCTTCCAACAATTAACTTTTGCATATCGTTAAATTTAAAAACTACTTCATAAATAACCTATTCTCTTAGATAAAAGAAGTACATTTGCACGCTTATTTTTTTACAACATGAGATTACACAGAAACCTAGTTTATACTACAATAGATTCTTTAAATGCTATCTTTAACGAAGGCGAATATGCCGATAAAGTCGTTGCAAGAGCTTTAAAAAAAGACAAACGTTGGGGAAGTTCCGACAGAAAATTTGTTGCTGAAACCATTTACGAAATTGTTAGATGGAAAAGACTTTATGCAGAAATTGCAGAAGTAAAAGAACCATACAACCGCGATAATTTATGGAGAATGTTTGCATCCTGGGCAGTTCTAAGAGGTTATCCGATTCCAGATTGGAAACAATTAGAAGGAACACCAGAACGCAAAATAAAAGGCAGATTTGATGAATTGTCTAAAACTCGTGCTATTCGGGAATCCATTCCAGATTGGATGGACGAACTTGGCGTAAAAGAACTTGGGGAAGAAATATGGAATAAAGAAATTGCCGCCCAAAACCAACAAGCTAAAGTGATTTTAAGAGTAAATACTTTAAAAACCACCAAAGAACAACTTCGTGCTTTATTAATGGATTTGGATATTGAAACCAATTATATTCCTGATAATGATAGTGCATTAGAATTAAAAGTGCGCGCAAATGTGTTTTTAACTGATGCTTTTAAAAACGGATTTTTTGAAGTTCAAGATGCATCTTCACAACTTGTGGCTGCATTTTTAGATGTACAACCAGGAATGCGAGTTGTAGATACTTGTGCTGGCGCAGGCGGAAAAACGTTGCATATGGCATCTTTGATGGAAAATAAAGGCCAATTAATTGCGATGGATTTGTATGAAAGCAAACTAAAACAATTGAAACTGCGAGCAAAAAGAAATGGCGCTTTTAATATTGAATACCGCATTATTGATTCTACCAAGGTAATTAAAAGATTGCATGAAAAAGCCGATCGTGTTTTAATTGATGCACCTTGCAGTGGTTTGGGAGTTTTAAAAAGAAATCCGGATAGTAAATGGAAGTTACAACCAGAATTTATTGAGAATATAAAAAACATACAACAAGAAGTATTACAAAATTATTCTAAAATAGTAAAACCTGGCGGAAAGTTGGTATACGCAACTTGCTCGATATTACCATCTGAAAATCAGGAACAAATAGAGAAATTTTTACAATCAGAAAACGGAAAAAACTTTACCTTTGTAGAAGATAGAAAGCTACTAGCGCACGAATGCAAATACGATGGGTTTTATATGGCTTTATTAGAAAGGAAAGAATAATACAAATTATGAAAAAAAATTACTTCTTCGCATTACTTATTGTTATTTCATTTGGTTATGCACAAATTCCAGCAGGTTATTATAATACTGCTACAGGAACGGGGTATACTTTAAAAACCCAGTTGTACAACATTATAAAAAATAATACTAATTCAGCAACTTCTTCTGCGTCTTACGGTGGATTATGGACTTTATATACTCAAGCTGCTTTTAGAGACAATTATTATGAAAATGATGGGACATTGTTAGATGTTTATTCCGAAAATCCAACTGGTGCGGATGCCTATGAATATAGTTCTTCAACTCAACAATGCGGCAATTATTCAGGCGAAGGAAATTGTTATAACAGAGAACATACTCTTCCACAATCCGTTTGGGGAAGTGCTTATCCAATGTATTCTGATGCGCATTTCGTTTTACCTTCTGATGGCTATGTAAATGGTATTCGCAGTAACTATCCTTACGGAAAAGTTAACAATGCTACTTTTAACTCAACAAACGGATCCAAACTTGGTCAAAATCTAAATTCTGGATATTCCGCTGGATATACAGGAATTGTTTTTGAACCAATTGATGAATTTAAAGGCGATATCGCTAGATGTTTACTTTATTTTGCGACTTGTTATGAAAACTTAATTAACAATTGGACCTACGACATGTTTAACGGAACTAGTAATCAAGTATTTACAAATACATTTAAAAATATTCTTTTAACTTGGCATAACGCAGATCCTGTAAGTAATTATGAAATTGCTAAAAACAACAGAGTTTATCAATTTCAAAACAACAGAAATCCATACATTGATCATCCAGAATATGTAGCATCTATTTGGGGGAATGTGTTGAATACACCTAATTTTGATATGATGGCAGATGTTGTTGTTTATCCAAATCCATCATCAGAAAATAAAATTAATTTTGAAACAACAAGTGAAGTAAGTTCAATTGCTTTAATCAGTATTAACGGACAAATTATCCAAGAGATTAATAATCCAACAAAAATAAATAATACGGTTACTTTGGATAATTTATCACAAGGGTTTTATTTCTTAAAAATAAGCTCTGATAATCAAACGATTACTAAAAAAGTTATCATTAATTAATTTTAGAATAAATATGTTGCGAGTTTGTAAGCTGCTTTTATTTTTATTTATTCCTATAATATGTATTGCGCAAAATGGTGCACCAGCTAGTCCCTATTACAACGGATTTAATTTTAATCAAACCGGAATAACATTACGAAATGCACTTTCGGCTTTAACAATCAACAAACATAGCAATTTCCTAAGTTATACTCCGGGAGTTTGGGAAGCTTCTAGAATTACAGATTTGGATGCAAATAACACCAATAATGTTATTTTAATTTATGGTTGGGAAAATGGTACAGATTCTGACATTACTAATGATATTTCTCGAAGTAAATTTAATAACGGTGGCGGAACTGGACAATGGAATAGAGAACACGTTTTTGCAAAATCACTTGGAAATCCTGCATTAAATGAAGCCGGAGATAGTGATGCTGGAGAAGATGCACATAACCTTAGACCATCTGATGTACAAAGAAATAGTTTAAGATCTAATAATAAATTTGCTGTAGGAAACGGAACTTCTGGTTTTGTTTCCGGCGGTTGGTATCCAGGAAACGAATGGAAAGGTGATGTTGCAAGAATGGTTATGTACATGTATTTGCGTTATGGCAACCAATGTTTACCTAAGTTTGTAGGAACCGGTGCGTTAAATAGTATAGATTCTAATATGAGTCAAATTTTCTTGCAATGGAATGCGGAAGATCCGGTTTCTCCACTAGAAGATGCAAGAAACAATTTTCATGGTAATACTGAAAATACTTACGCACAAGGAAATAGAAATCCGTTTATAGATAATCCATTTTTAGCTACTCAAATTTGGGGTGGAACGGCCGCACAAAACAGATGGGCAATTTTAGCAAATACTAATTTTGACGGTGATTTGGAAACTCTAATTTTTCCAAATCCATCGTATAACGGCAATTTTACTATTTATTCTTCTACAAAATTATCTAGTATTGAAATAATAACAATTGACGGTAAATTAGTTCAAAAATTGAACTACGACAGTAATAATTCTTCTAATTATCCGATAGAAATTAAAGACATAGGATTTTATCTTTTACGATTATCAACAAACCAAACCTCAATTACTAAAAAAGTACTAGTAAACTAATTTTAATTCTCTAAATTATAATTTTTACAGTACTGATTAAAGTACTTTTTTAAAGCTAAGTAGATAATAAACTTTCGTTAAATTCAATGTTTATTTAGAACATAATATTAATTTTACGAATAGGAAAAATATAAATTTCTAATTAAAAAATTAAAAATTATGGAGAAATTTGCATTATTAGCACGATTAGAAGCTAAACCAGGTAAAGAAAATAAAGTTGCCGAATTTATTAAAAGTGCACTTCCTTTGGCATTAAAAGAACCAGAAACTATAAAATGGTACGGATGGCAAATAGGAGAATCTACCTTTGGTATATTTGATACATTTGAAACAGAAGAAGGAAGAAAAGCACATTTAGCTGGAAAAATTGCTGAAGCTTTAATGGCGCATGCAGGTGAATTATTATCTAAAGAACCAAGTATAGAGTTTGTATCTATTCTTGCTGCTAAATAATTTACTCGGCTAAAACCTCTTAAAAGAATATTTTTTTTATAACAAATACAACATTTTAAATGTCCCAATTATCCTCACTTTTAGCAGAAATTGAAAGTGCAAAAGTAATATTACCTCAAATTTCTTATTCTGATTATATTGCGATCGATTTATCTACTTCAAGTAAATTGCTTGAAAATACCATATTAGAATCTGCAAATGACTTAGAAAATATTATTTACTCATACGTTTCAAAAAAAGAAGCAAAAATTGCATTTGGTGGCTACTTAGAGGAACGTGATTTGTATAAAAGAAGTGAACTATTTGATGCAGAAGATGCAGATAGCCGTAACATCCATTTGGGAATTGACATTTGGGAAAAGTCAGGAAGTACAATACATGCTGCTTTAGATGGCAAAGTACATAGTTTTAAAAATAATGAAGGTTTAGGAAATTACGGACCAACAATAATTTTAGAACATACAATTGATGATGTTGATTTTTATACTTTATATGGACATTTATCTAAAGATAGTATTTCAAATTTAGAAATAAACCAAGTCTTTAAAAAAGGAGATAGAATTGGTTATCTTGGTTCTGCTGAAGTAAATGGAGATTATGCACCGCATTTACATTTTCAAATTATAGAAAATATAAGAGATTATAACGGAGATTACCCTGGTGTTTGCAGTAAAACTAATGCAGACTTTTATCGAGAAAATTGTCCGAATCCAGATTTATTATTAAAAATTATCAAAAAATAATGTAACATACTTTATTCGTGAGATTGTTATTTTTGCGACCTAATAAAATATCAATCTCATGAAAAAGGTTGAATTATTACTTATTTTAAGTTTCTTTTACTCTTGCAAATCAAAAACAACCTACGCCAATTCAGAAACTCCAAAATCTGTTGAGCGTTATGAAATGGTGTCAAAATCGGCAATAGAAACTGAAAAATACAATAGAGCAACAGATTTAGGAACTAGATTATTAGATGCTTGCAATACCTCCAAATTTAAAGCTTTTAGTAATTCTGAAGCTACAGATAAAGTAAGACAAAATGCAACCCAAGAAAAAATTTCTATGGTTTGCCGAAAGATAAATTCCAGAAACGGAAAATATTTGGGCGTGACTTTACTAGATATTACCAAAGATAATACAACAGAAGATTTAGTCTTTAGATACGATATAAAGTACCAAAAAAACTACTTCCAAAGAGAATTAAAAGTAACCGTTAATTCGGCTAATAAAGTGAGTTCAATTACTACAAAAGAAGTTCCTAGAAAACAACTTTAAAATATTTCGATTTTAGGGTTTCGGGTTTCAAATATTAAAATTTTAGATAGTATTATTATTCATTTTTGCCTTTTCGCTTTTGCATTTTTTTTGCCTTTCACTTAAAAAATATCAAAGTCAACATCCCATTTAATTTCTTTACTGTAATGTAATTTTCCGTTTGAAACTTCTAACGGCGAATCAAAATTATTGGTATATAAACTTCCGGTTCCAAGTCCTTGTGGCATCAAATTATTTTGTGTGAAAGTAAATTGTGCAATCGCATTCAAGCCAATATTACTTTCTAAGGCAGAAGTAATCCACCAATCAATATCGTGCTTTTTGGCTAAAGCAATCCATTCTAAAGTTCCTCTAAAACCACCTATAAAACTTGGTTTAAAAATCAAGTATTGTGGTTTTATTTTTAACAATAATTCTTCCTTTTTATCCAAATCAATCACACCAATTAACTCTTCATCTAAGGCAATGGGAATTGGAGTGGCTTTACATAGTTCTGACATACTGTCATACTGCTTTGCGGCAATAGGTTGTTCTACACTATGTAAATCATAACCAGATAATTGGTTTAATTTAGTTAAAGCATCATTTGAATTAAAAGCGCCATTTGCATCTACTCTAATTTCGATTTCTTTTTTAGAAAATTTACTTCTTATTCCGCTTAATAATTGCAATTCTTCGTCAAAATTAATTGCGCCAATTTTTAATTTTACACATGTAAAACCAGAGGCAATTTTATCTTCAATTTGACGTTGCATTTCGGTTTCTTTTCCCATCCAAATTAAGCCATTTATTTCCATCGATTTTTTTCCAATAGTAAAATCGGAAGGAAAAAGATCGAACGGATTTTCACTTTGCAAAGACAAAAAAACCATCTCAATTCCGAATTGAATCGACGGATAATTTTTCATTTCTAGATACAATTCGTCTTCACCTAAATTAATATTTTCACAAACCCATCGCAACTTTTCTTCATAATCCGGAACGTCATCAAAACTCAATCCGCGTAAAATTCCGCACTCGCCTATTCCAGTTTTATTTCCTTCTTTTAAAATTATAAACCACGTTTCTTTAGTTTGCATAATTCCGCGAGAAGTTCCAGACGGAACTTTAAAATCCAAAATATATTTGTGGCAGGTTGCTTTCATTTTGTGACTATTTTTCTAAAATATTTTCTAGTTTTTTAAACGTCTTATTTTCTAATCCAGCTAATTTAAAAACTTGAATCAATCGAATCGATTCTTGTTTCCAAGATGTCGTTGCATCTAAATTTTGATTTTTATATTGTTCCTGAATTTCCTTGCAAGCTTTCCAATCGGAAGCAAGCAAAAAATAATTCGCCATTGCCAAATGCATTGAAAGACTGTTTTTATAAATCGTTTGGGCTTCTGTAATTAAATTTTGAGCGTTCACTAATTGTTTGGTAGCTAAGTAGCAAATGGATAAATTGAAATAATCGGTTACAGTTGCTAATTTCTTATCAAAAATAAGCTCGTTGTATAATGTAATAGCTTTTGCATAATTTGCGCTTAAAACAGCTTTTTCAGCATCTAATCGTGCTAATTGAATTGGAATATACGATTCACCAATTTTTTTTAATGCGTTTTGTGTAGCAACTTCCATCAATCCAGTTTTTTCAACTGCTAATAATTGTTGGTATTCTGTAAAAGTAACCTTGTCTTCAATGTAATTTTTGAATTGCAAACTGAATCCGTTTTGATTTTTAACCGATTTATAAAGACTTTGGGATTTGGCTAAATTCAAAATTTCTTGTTTTGTTTCTTCGTTCCAACCTCGAGCCAATTTTTTATTTACAAAAGGAACAACTTCTATCAAAACAGATTGGTCTAAAACCCAGTTTTTACTAGAAATTACAAAATATAAGTTTTTATTTTTGTAATTAAAACATTGGTTATCAAAAGTTATAATCTTACTATCCGAACTACTGCTTTCAAAAGATTGAAAGCAACTTTTAGAAGATTTTTTAGTTTTTATGAATGCCGTCGCATCGTTTACAGAAGTAAACAAAGCATAGTCAAATTTATCTTTACCTGTAATTGTTGTGGTTAAGAAAATAATACCAGCAGTTCCTTGAGAAATTCCTGTAGGATCAGGAATAGATTTTAATACAGATATTAAACTTTCTGTAATTTTAGAATTTGTTTCTACGATTTTTATTCGATACAAAACTTCTGTAGTTCCAGTCGGCAAATCCTCAGATTTGTAAACCAAACTTTCACCTGCTTTAACCTTTATCGTTTCTGTAGTTGCGCGTTTAGTATCCCAAAAAGATTCGGAATTTTGAGAAAATCCAAAAAAAGTTCCGAAAAAAAATACCGCATTAAAAAAAAGTTTCTTTGTCATTCTATAATTTAAAACGACAAAGAAACATCTAAATTTAGTTATTTACTAAATATCGAAATCTTTTTTGATTTCCTTAATAGCATTTTTTATTTGCGTTTCAATACTATCAAAAGTATCTTTAATTTCTTTGCGCTTTCCTTCTGCACGAGTCCAAGATTCAATCAGCAAAAGTTCTTCGTATGCCATTGTCATACCAAGTAAATCTAAAGTTGGTTTAATTTTATGCGCAAAGGCATAAGCTTGTTTGTGGTCTTTTACCTTAATTCCCAACTCGATTTGTTTCAAATCTTGCGGAACTTCGGTTACAAAAAGAGTGATAATTTGCATAACAAATTCAGGATCATCGTCTGAAAGTGCGTAGACTTTTGCTAGGTTATAATTTAATGCCATTATTTTACTTGTATTCTAAATAGTTTGTTTGTTTCTATAAATCCTTCTAAAATATCGTCTGGTTTTACAGCAGCAACACCACTTGGCGTGCCGGTAAAAATAATATCTCCTTTTTTGAGGGTAAAAAATTGCGATACATATGCTATTAATTCATCAATTTGCCACAACATTTCACTGGTATTTCCGCTTTGAACCACATTACCGTTACTTCGTAATTCAAAAGTAATATTTTCTAAATTAGTAAAATCCGTTTTTGGCAAAAATTCTCCAATAACAGCTGATCCATCAAAAGCTTTTGCTTTTTCCCACGGCAATCCTTTTTCTTTCAATTTATTTTGAACGTCTCGCGCAGTAAAATCAATCCCTAAACCAATTTCATCATAATATTGGTTTGCCATTTTAGGACTAATGTACTTTCCGACTTTATTAATTTTTACTAAAATCTCCACTTCATGATGCACATCGTCTGAAAATTCTGGAATAACAAACGGATGTTGTTTTAATAAAATAGCCGAATCTGGCTTTAAAAAAACAACTGGTTCTTCTGGTCGTTCGTTTTTTAATTCGCTAATATGACTGGCATAATTTCTGCCGATACAAATTATTTTCATTTTTTTATTTGAAGCTATTTCCTGCTATCCGTTTTATCTTTTTTATTTCCTTTTTGCTGCGCAAACACAAATTAAAAAAGGATACCACTTCTATAAGGGCTAATTTAAACCGTTTTATTATAATATTTTTACCCAATAAGAACCAACAAAAAGCCAATTTCCAATTTTCAAAAAACTACTTAGTATTCAACTTTCTTAATTTAATTGCCGTCAACACTTTTTTGGTGTACAACGGAAAATCTGCACCTTGAATCCAGCCATAATAACCTGGTTCTTTTTCTAAAACCTCATTTACCAAACGACCTTTGTTTTTTCCAAAAGTAAAAATCTCATGACCTTCTGCGTTCATTGCAATAAAACCAGCAAAATCAACCGATTTTTTTCGAGTTGTAAATTCAGATAATGTTTTCATGTCATTATCCAAATCCGGATAACGGTCTAATTGTGCTTTTAATATTTCGTAGGTTGCATTGGTGTCTGCTTCTGCAGAATGGGCATTTTCTAGACTTTCGCCACAATAAAATTTATAACCTGCACCTAACGTGCGTTCTTCCTTTTTATGAAAAATAGTTTGTACATCTACAGAAACTCGATTTTTCATATCAAAATCAACTTCTGCACGAAGCATTTCTTCTGCAAGTAACGGAATATCGAATCTGTCGGAATTAAATCCCGCCAAATCAGAATCCTTAATCATGTTATAAATAGTTGACGATAATTCTTTAAAAGTTGGTTCGTTTGCTACTTTTTCATCCGTAATGCCATGCACCGCTGTGGTTTGCGCAGGAATTGGAATGGTAGGATTTACCAACCATGTTTTGCTTTCTTTGTTTCCGTTAGGAAAAACTTTCAAAACCGAAATTTCTACAATTCTATCCTTTGCAACATCTACTCCGGTTGTTTCCAAGTCAAAAAAGCAAATAGGTCGTGTTAATTTTAATTCCATTATAATTGATTATTTTACAAATATATAATTTTGAAGTTACCGATTATCGAGGTTTTGTAAAAGTTTTACTACTACTTTATAAATATCTCAAAATTAAGCAACAAAAAAACCGACAACTTACAAAATTGTCGGTTTTTATTTTATTTTTTGAATTTAGAAATCTCTATTCACATCAAACGCTTCTAAATATTCTGCTACGCGTTTTACAAAACTTCCTCCTAATGCACCATCAACAACTCTGTGGTCATAACTGTGCGATAAAAACATTTTTTGGCGAATTCCTATAAAATCTCCTTCTGGCGTTTCAATAACTGCAGGAACTTTACGGATGGCACCAAGTGCTAAAATTCCCACTTGTGGTTGGTTAATAATTGGTGTTCCGAAAACCGAACCAAAAGTTCCAACGTTTGTAACTGTGTACGTTCCGCCTTGAGTATCATCTGGTTTTAATTTTCCGGCTTTTGCTCTTCCGCCTAAATCATTAACGGCTTTCGCCATTCCAACCAAATTCAATTGATCCGCATTTTTAATAACTGGCACAATTAAATTTCCGTTAGGCAAAGCGGCTGCCATTCCTAAATTTATATTTTTCTTTTTAATAATATAATCGCCATCTACAGAAATATTCATTCCTGGAAAATCTTTTAGCGCTTTTGCAACAGCTTCCATCATAATTGGAGTAAAAGTAAGCTTCTCGCCTTCTCTTTTTTCAAAAGCAGCTTTTACTTTATCGCGCCATTTTACAATGTTGGTAACATCTACTTCTATAAACGATTGCACGTGTGCAGAAGTTTGTACCGAAGCAACCATGTAGCCCGAAATTAGCTTTCGCATTCGGTCCATTTCTATAACTTCGTCACCTCCATTTACAGAAACTGGTGCTGCTTTTGTTTCAGTTTGTTTTGTTTCGGGTTGCGCGGTTATATTGCTTGAATTAACTGCGTGGCTTTTGACATTGGACTTTCGACCTTCGACATACCCCAAAATATCTTCTTTGGTAACGCGACCTTCTTTTCCTGTTCCGGCAATGGTATCTAATTCAGCAATGGTTACATTTTCTTCTTTAGCGATGTTTTTTACTAAAGGCGAGAAAAATTTATCTGATTGTGATACATCAAAAGGAACTTCTTCTTTATTTTCTAACTGAAAAGTTGGTACTTCTTTGGTAGTATCTCCAGAAACTTCTGAAGCTGTACTTTTAGAAGCTGCCGGAGTTGCAGTTGTTTCAGAACCACTTTCGGTTTCAATAATTGCAATGGTTTGTCCAACTTGAACTAAGTCGTCTTTCTGAAATAAAATTTCTACTAAAACGCCAGAAACTTCACTCGGAACTTCACTATCTACTTTATCTGTAGCAATTTCTAAAACTGCTTCATCCATTTCAATTGTATCACCAACTTGTTTTAACCAATTGGTAATGGTTGCTTCTGCTACGCTTTCTCCCATTTTAGGAAGTTTCAATTCAAACTTTGCCATATATGTAAACTAAAGTAGATTTTTTTAATACTGAATGCAAAATTAATGATTATTTTTAGCTTTCACCTAGAATTATATAAAATTTCACTAATATTTTAGTCATTATAATTTTATTACTTTTCCTCTGTCGTTGCTGCTATTGCTACCTATTAAAAAATTTGAGTTTGGCGGCAGAAATTTAAAAGTAGTTTTTAATTGCTTATTTTTTTCTAGAAATTGAATTACATCCGAAAAGGAAAGGCTATTTAAATCCAAAATATATTCGGTGTTTTCTGTTACATTTTCTGAAAAATCTTCAAAAAATACATTTAATTTATTTTGAATAACGGTTTCCCAAATAGAATTTTTATGCTTTGAAATCCAGCGGTATTTAGTTATATCATGTTGCGATT
>JBLIJW010000036.1:0-24708 GCA_047636155.1 Flavobacterium sp.
ATTTTATTCATTTTTTTAGTTGGATAGTGTTAATTAGATAGACGGTACAAGATAATTATCATCGTATTTTCTCATTAAAATATTAGAAAAGTTCTTAGGATTTTCTAATTGTATTTTTTTACCTTCTTTCCAATTTAATCCGTTAGGCGAATAAGAGTAATTATTTATTTCAGTAGGAACAAATGCCAAATCTGGTTGATACTGAGTTTTTTGTGCATTTACTTTTTCTCCAGAAATATTAGTGTATTTTATTTCTTGATTAAATTTATTTTTTTGAACTAATAGTTTTTCAAAAACAATATAAAATCCAAATTCTGGAATTTTTAACTTTAATTCTTTCAAATCTAAAATATTGGAACTAGTGCCTTTTCTAACTTCAACAATTTGATTTTGTTTAAACATTTCTTCGCCAAAAGATAAATCTGGATTACATTCTACCAATCTAATTCTAATATTTGCCTTATCGATTTTTGATTTTGTGTAAAATTTAATTTTTTGTAAATATGGAAAAGCTACCATTTCTTGTGTTCTATTATAATAAACCGAATGAAAATTAACAGAAAAACTATATCTAAATCCACCTGATTGGATTTTTCCAACTACAATTTGTTTTTTGTTTTTATAAGTATCTAAAACTACCTCATCTAAGGGATATTCTGTTTCTTGTAAAATTACTTTTTGGATGTTACTGGCTTTTGCAGAATATTTTTCATATCCCAAAGCAGAGAATAAAATGGTTTTCGATGTATCGGATATTCGCAAAATAAAACTGCCGTCTTCTTCAGAAGTTGTTCCTATATTTTCATTCGCTACAGAGATACTAACATAAGGAATTGGTTGGTTTTTGGAATCGACAATTACGCCTTTTATTTGCGAGAAAACTGGAATTGCTGTTGTCAGAAAAAGACAAAACAGAACTTTATGTAGTTTCATTTAGTTATTAAATTGGTAATTTATCTGCAATTTTTCTGTCGTTAGAAAGTCTTGGGATTTTGTTTTGTCCACCTAATTTTCCTATTGATTTCATGTATTCATTGAATCCGTTATTTTTAATTTTAGATATCACTAACGGACGCAAAATTTTTCCTTTTATCAAATCATCGTAGTAGGTGTTTTGATTTTGCATTGCATTATCTAACGCCGCTGCAAAAGTATCGTAATTTTTTGGTTCTAAATCAAATTCAATAAACCATTCGTGGTATGGTAATCCGTTTTCTGGATTAATTTGTGGTGCAACTGTAAATTCATTAATCGTACATGGAAATTTCTGAATGGTTTCCTGCAATGCATATTCTACTTCTTTAGCGATAACGTGTTCTCCAAATGCTGAAATGTAATGTGCAATTCTGCCAGAAACAATAATGCGATATGGTTTTAAAGAAGTAAATTGTATGGTGTCGCCAATGTTGTACGCCCAAAGTCCGGCATTGGTTGAAATTATCATAACATAATTTACATTCAGTTTCACTTCTCCAATTGTAAGTCGTTTTGCATCTGGTTTTCCAAATTCAGTAACTTCGATAAATTCATAAAAAATTCCGCCGTTTAAAAGCAATAACATTCCTTTTGCTTTTTGAGAATCTTGGTAGGCAAAAAATCCTTCTGAAGCCGGAAAAAGTTCAATTGAATCTACTTTTCTGCCAATTAAATTTTCAAATTTGGCGCGATATGGTTCATAATTAACGCCACCATATATAAACAAACTAAAATTTTTAAAAATTACCCCAATCTTTCTTCCGTATAAAGCATGTAATCTTTCGAAATACATTTGTACCCAAGAAGGAATTCCAGAAATGATAACCATATCTTCCAAATAAGTTTCTTCTACAATTTTATCTATTTTAGTTTCCCAATCTTCAATACAATTGGTTTCCCAACTTGGCATGCGATTTTTCTGCAAATAACTTGGTACAAAATGTGCCACAATTCCGGATAATCTACCAACTTTAATTCCGTTCAATTCTTCTAATTCTGGACTTCCTTGCAAAAATATCATTTTTCCTTGCACCAAATTATCGTTACCCGTTTCATGAATATAATGCAAAATGGCATTTCTTGCCGCTTCAATATGAAATGGCATCGATTCTTTGGTTAACGGAATATATTTTGCACCAGAAGTTGTTCCCGAAGTTTTTGCGAAATACAATGGTTTGCCCTTCCATAATATATTGGATTCGCCGTTTTTAACTTTTTCAATATAAAATTTAAAATCTTCGTATTCCCGAATAGGAACGTTTTTAGCAAAATCGGCTGGTGATTTTACGTCTTTAAAATTATGGTCTTTGCCAAAAGTTGTGTCTTTTGCTGCGGCAATTAAATCTTTAAATACCTTTAATTGGGTTTCTTCGGGCTTATTTGCCCATTTATTGGTTTTAGTAAAAATAGTTTTTGCAAAAACTTTTGCTGCGACTGATTTAATAGTCATAATTTTTTGTTTGGATATTTTGTTTTTAGGGCTAGTTCTGTAGATACAATTAAATAAAATATCACTGAAATTAATATACAAGTTCCAACAATATTTGTACTTATTTCTGTAAAGGTATACCAATTTCCTGCTAAAGAAATAATTAATAACGCTATACTTACTTGAATCATTTTAGCTGCTGCATATTTTTGAGAAAATTGCCAAGCCTGAAGAGAATTCATAGATCTGGTAGTTCTGTAACCGTAAAAAATATTAGGTTTTTTGGGAGGAAATAAATACATGATTACGCCAACAATTAAAAAAACGATTCCTGAGAATAACGGAATTTCTAATAACTGATTAATATATATCATTTTTTAGTCTTAATGTTTTTCTTTTTATCCGCTTCTTTATTTAATTCTTCTAAATCTGCAACTTCTTTTCGTAACTTTAATTCTGCTTCTGTTGGTTCTAGTTGTAAATCTGGCAAAGTGTCTACTGCAATTGCCAGTATAGAATCTTTGTTTACTTTGGCATATTCTAAGTTTCCGTTAAGAACTTTTTGAATAGATTGTAAATACACTTCGTTCTTTTTAATCGCAAAAGCTAAAGAATCTGATTTTAGTGCTAATTCTGTAGCATTTTTTTTTAGTGATGAAGAAGTATAACCCGGAATATATTCTCTTAATGGGGTAAATGCAATGATAAATGTTGTAACTGTGATTATTATTATTGCGCCAAGCGTAGCAAACACAAACACATTCATTAAGGTAAGTTTTAACGAGAAAATTTCTTCAAACGAATCTTCATTTAATATAATTAAACGATTTTTAGTAAAAAGCGTTTTTTTTATTCGTTGTTTTTTTAAACGTTTTTTTGACATGTTTTGGATATAAAAACAAATATAGAAAATTATAATTCTTAAAACCTTTTTAGGTTGCTAAGAAAAAACTTGTTTAATTTTAATCTAATTTACTAAATAAAATATAAAAAATATACCCTTAAATTATAAAGCTATTTTTTTCTTCCTACATTTGTAACTTGTAAAGGAATACAAATGTGCGAAAGCATCTAATTTTAAAAAGATGGGAAGATTAGGACCAACGGAAATAATTTTAATAGTATTGGTGGTTGTTTTACTTTTTGGAGGTAAAAAAATTCCAGAACTAATGAAAGGATTAGGTAACGGAATTAAGGAGTTCAAGAATGCTTCTAAGGAAGATTCTACCGCAACAACTTCTAAAAAAGAAGAAACTAAAGAATAAATTTGTCTCTTTTAGAGAAAATTTAAAATCCCAAGTGCAATTTATATAATTTGTGCCTGGGATTTTTTTGTGCCTTTAACTAAATTAAAATCTGTATTTTTATATTTCAATTCAAACTAAAACCATGAAAAAATTACTACTATTAGCCACTTTCCTCCTATTTGCTGCACTTTCTAAAGCGCAAAATGTTATCGGTACTTGGTCAGGAAGTTTAGAAATTCAAGGAATGAATTTGCCTATTGTTTTTAATATTACTAAGACAGAAAATGGTTTAAAAAGTACTATGGATAGTCCAAAACAAGGTGCAAAAGATATACCTGTTACTTCTACCAAATTTGAAAATGATACGCTTTCAATCGTCATGCAAAACTTACGTTTAAAGTACATAGGGATTTTAGAAAAAGGTAAAATTGACGGAACTTTTAGCCAAAACGGAATGAAAATGCCAATGGTTTTAACCCGGATGGAAGCTGGTTCATCATCATTAAAACGGCCACAAACTCCAAAAGCACCATATGATTATAGTATAGAAGAGGTTTCGTTTGAAAATCCGATAGAAAAAAACAAACTAGCTGGAACTTTGACTTTGCCTCCAAGTAAAAACCAATTTCCTATTGTAATTTTAATAACTGGTTCTGGAAGTCAAAACCGAGACGAAGAAATTTTAGGACATAAACCTTTTTGGGTTATTGCAGATGATTTTACAAAAAAAGGAATCGGTGTTTTGCGATTAGACGATCGCGGAATTGGAAAATCAACAGAAGGAATTAAAAACCCTACAAGCGCTAATTTTGCTACAGATATTTCAGCAGCGGTAGATTTTTTGAATAAAAAAGGATACAAAAACATCGGTTTGGTTGGACACAGCGAAGGTGGAATGATAGCGCCAATTGCGGCAGTTTCTAACAAAAACGTGAAATTTATTGTTTCTATGGCTGGACCAGGAATTCCTATTGATCAATTAATGTTGCTACAAACAGAAGCTGTTTTAAACGCCAATGCAACGTCAAAAGAAAATATTGATTCTGCCTTAAAATTAAATACTAAAATTTATGCTTTTATAAAGAACTATACCGGCCAAAATAAACAAAAAGATTTGGAAGAATTTTTGGTGTCAGAATTAAAAAAAGAACAACAAAATCTAACAGAAGATCAAATTTTAAAAACGGCAAAAACACAAGCCGAAGAGATTAGCAATCCGTGGTTTTCTTATTTTTTAAAGTATAATCCAGATGCATTTTGGAGTAAGTTAAAAATTCCAGTTTTGGCAATTAACGGTAGTTTAGATGTTCAGGTTTTGGCAGAAAAAAATCTTAACGGAATTAAAAAAAGTTTAGAAAAAGCTGGAAATAAAAATTTTGAAATTAAAGAATTTGAAGGAAAAAATCATTTATTTCAAGATGCAAAAACAGGTTCAGTAGCAGAATATGGCGAAATAGAACAAACCATTGCTCCAGATGTTTTGAATTACATGAGTTCTTGGATTTTGAAACAATAAACTAAGAAAAATCCCAAATTTAGATTTTTAAGTTTTGGGATTTTTTTTTAAATTACCATCGTCAACTGAATTCTTTTTCTATCTTCATCCACCTCAACAACTTTTACTTGCACATGCTGGTGGAGTTTTACGACTTCATTCACATCCGATACAAAACCTGCTTTGAGTTGAGAAATATGAACCAAACCACTTTCTTTTACACCAATATCAATAAAACATCCAAAAGCCGTAATGTTGTTTACAATTCCCGGCAAAATCATTCCGGTTTTTACATCTTTTAAACTTTTTACATTGGCATCAAATTCAAAAACTTTGGCTGCTTTTCTTGGATCAAGTCCTGGTTTTACTAATTCTTTCAAGATGTCTTTTATCGCAAGAATTCCGATAGTTTCATTAGTATAATTCTCTGGTTTTATTAATGCGATTTTTTCTTTATTAGCAATTAAATCGTTTACTGAAATTTTTAAATCTTTTGCCATTTTCTCTACAATTGCATAAGCTTCTGGATGTACTGCCGAATTATCTAACGGATTTTTTCCTTCTTTAATTCGGATAAATGCTGCGGCTTGTTGGTAGGCTTTTTCTCCTAATCGTGGTACTTTTTTTAATTGTTTTCGATCTTCAAATGGTCCGTTTTCTGTTCGAAAAGCTACAATATTTTCCGCCATTTTTTCTCCGATTCCAGAAACGTAACTCAATAACGATTTGCTGGCGGTATTAATATTAATTCCGACAGAATTTACACATCTGATAACCGTTTTATCCAATTCTTCTTTCAATTTAGTTTGGTCTACATCGTGTTGGTATTGACCTACTCCTATTGATTTTGCATCGATTTTCACCAATTCTGCCAAAGGATCAGACAATCTTCTTCCGATAGAAACCGAACCACGAACGGTAACATCATAATTGGGAAATTCGTCTCGTGCAATTTTAGATGCCGAATAAACTGAAGCACCAGCTTCAGAAACCACAAAAACTTGAACGGGTTTATCAAACGCAATTTTCTTAATAAAAAATTCGGTTTCTCGACTTGCTGTTCCGTTTCCTATAGAAATTGCTTCAATATTATAAGCATTAACCATAGATTTTATCTTTTTCATCGCCATTCCGGTTTCGTTTTGTGGCGCATGCGGATAAATAGTTTCGTTGTATAATAAATCGCCTTTTTCGTCTAAACAAACTATTTTACAGCCGCTACGAAAACCAGGATCAATGGCAAGAATTCGCTTTTGTCCTAACGGTGGCGCGAGTAGTAACTGACTTAAGTTTCCGGCAAAAACATCAATAGCTTTTACATCTGCTTTGGCTTTGGCTTCTTGCAGCGTTTCGTTAGAAATTGCTGGTTCTAAAAGACGTTTGTAACTGTCTTTTATAGCTAATTCTAAATGCAATTTGGCATCAGAGTTTTTATTTTTTATAGTATTTTCTTCTATAAATGAAATGGCTTCTTCTTTCTCTATTTCTACATTTAATTTTACAAAACCTTCTGTTTCTGCTCGCAACATTGCCAACAAACGATGCGATGGTGTTTTGGAAATAGATTCGGACCAATCGAAATATTGTTTAAATTTTTGCGCATCATCTTCTTCGGCCTTCTTTTTTACTACTTTAGTTGTAACTAATGCTTGACGTTGAAACATTCGGCGCAAATTTTTTCTGATAAAAATATTTTCATTTATCCATTCGGCAATAATATCTCTTGCGCCTTGCAAAGCTTCGTCTTCATTTAATACGTTTTTGTTGAGATATTTTGTAGAAATATATTCAATATCGTCCGAATTTTGGCTCATGATAATTTTGGCCAAAGGTTCTAAACCGTTTTCTCTGGCAGCATCTGCCTTGGTTTTTTTCTTCTTTTTATACGGCAAATACAAATCTTCTATTTCTTGTAGGTCGAAACTTTTTTCGATTTTCGATTTTAATTCAGCCGATAATTGTCCTTGTTCTTTTATTATTTTTAAAATAGAATTCTTTCGTTTTTCGATTTCGTCGTATTGTTTAGAAAGTTTGGCAATATCTTCAATCTGAACTTCATCTAAATTTCCGGTTTGATCTTTTCTGTATCGCGAAATAAACGGAATGGTACAATCTTCTGAAAGTAATTTTAGAGTAGCTTCAATATTTTTATCTGCGGTATTTACAACCGATTTTATGAATTGTATTTGGGTCATTTTGATTGTGAATTTCTATTTTGCAATTTATCTAAATTCGTATTTAATGAATTTAGGATTGAATTTGTTTAAAGGCAGTTCCTATATTTTCAATAACATCTGTTATTAACATGCTTTCTTTACTTTGACTTTTAAGTGTAAAATCGGCTGCTAAACCGTGAATATAAACTCCTAAAATAGCGGAATGAACGGAATTATATTGTTGAGCCAAAAAAGCAGTGATTATTCCGGTTAAAGCATCGCCAGAACCGCCTTTTGCCAAACCGGAATTTCCTGTAGAATTTTCATAAGAATCTGTTCCATCTGTTATAAAGGTTTTATGTCCTTTTAAAACTATAATACAGTTTAATTCTGCTGCTTTTTGGATGGCTGTTTCTTTTCGATTTCTATCGGATTGGTGTTCACCAAACAATCGATCAAATTCTTTTGGATGTGGTGTTAGAACTGAATTATTTGAAATTTTTTGAAATAATACTGGGTTTTTTGCAATTATATTTAAAGCATCTGCATCTATCACCATTGGATAATTAGCATTGGATAAAGTATTTTCAACAAGTTGTTCTAAAGCTTTTTTGGTTCCTAAACCAGGACCAATTCCTACCACATTATAAAGGGAAAAATCAATTTTTTTGCTCCTAAAAATCAGCATGGCTTCTGGTAAAAAAGTATTTAAAGCAAAACGGTTGTTTTTAGGAATTGAAACGGTCAACAAACCAACACCCGATCTTAAACAAGCTTTTGCTGCTATTAAAGCTGCTCCAATTTTGGATGTATTTCCTGCAATTAATAATGCATGACCAAAATTCCCTTTATGAGAATTGTCGTTTCTTGGTCGGAAAATGGACTGAATAAATGCGGCGTTTATTGTTGTCATTTTTAAAAAGTAAAAAGTTTAGAAATCCTTATCCCAAAATTAATCTACGTGTTTAAAATTGCGTTTCATATAATTCACAACAGCTTGCATAATTTCGCCCATGGTATTTGCTTTTTTAAAGCTAACATCTAAAGTATATTCAAAAACTTCTTGTCTTAATTGTTTTACTTGTTCAATTGGAGCCAATTTGGTTGATTTCATTGCTCTTAAAAGTGCTTTTAATCTTGGTTCTGAATCAGAAATACGTTTAACTAAGACCGAACGTTCTTCTTTTTGGTACTGTTCAATAGCATTTTGATTTAACTTTTTTTGAACCAATTGATTGTATAAAAAATTCTCTTTAAACAAATGCGGTTTGTATAATTTAAAACTGCCTTCGTAACATTGCTGGTCAAAATCAATTGCTCGTATTTTATATACTAGTTGATCAAAATCATAAATAGGAATTATTACAAAGTTATAAGAACGCATGTCGCCTAACAATCCTACCATGCAACGTTCATTGAATTTTACAAACTGTTTGGCAATTTGGGATTTTTCGTGTTCGTTACAAAATTTTAAATTTTGTTCTAAAAAAACATCGCCAGGAATCCCAACAATGTGTTCTTCAATCAAGGTGTCTTTAAAAACAAGGTAATTTATTCTGTTTGGAGAAAGAATATGTTCTAACTCTAATCCAAAAATCCGCGAAGCATCTGCTTTTTTAATGTAAAAATGCGTGTAATTATCATTTAAAACATTTCTAACTTTTATTCGAAATGGTTTAGAGTTTCCAAAGGTGCAAAAATCTATATTATCTACATTTAAAAATTCAAAACTACTTTCGTTTCCATCCGAATGTAAAAGTGTATATATTTTTTTAAGATTTTTATCAATCTCCATTTTTTCAAATTCATTGTAATAAACACTAACCCATAAAGAGTCTTTTTCGTTTTTATCATATACTACAATAGAACCTTGAAAGCGCAACAAATCATCATAAAAAACATTGGTTTTGGTTGTTCTATTATATTTTTCTAAATATTTATAGAGCAAATCATTAATTGGATAATATTGTTTTTTTAGTTGCTTTTTAACTTCTTCCATAAGAACATTCTTTAGTAAAATTAATCTTGTACAATATAATCTTTTGAATCTTCTTTTTTAAATTCTGGTTGAATATTAATATGATTGATATGGAATTGATGAAATAAAACTTGTTCTACTTCGTGCAGTAAACTGTTAAATTCGCTCATTCTTATATCTTCTGAACAATCTAAATGCGCTTCTAAATGTAATTCGTGGTCATTTAAATGCCAAACGTGAATATGGTGTAATTTATTAACTCCTTTAATTCTATGAATTTCTCTAACTATTGCCTTAACGTCAATATTATCTGGTGTGAAAAGCATTAGCATTTTGGTAGATTCTTTTAATAATTTTAAACCTACTATTATTAAATAAATTGCGATTACGATAGTCAAAACGCTGTCTACCCAATACCAATTGAAAAAATACATTAAAATTCCGCCAATTAGCACCGCTACAGAAGCCATCATATCTGTAAGCAAATGCAAGTATGCCGATTTCATGTTTAGGTTATGCTTGGCATCGTTTTTTACTAATAGCACCGATATTCCGTTTACAATAATACCTAAAAGTGCTAACCAGATTACTAAACCAGATTCGATTTTATGCGGATTAAAAAAACGTTCTATTGCACCATAAACCAAAAAAACAGCTACTATAATTAAAGTAGATGCATTTACAAAAGCCGCTATTAATTCTGCTCTTTTGTAACCAAAAGTTTGGTGTAAAGAGGCTTTTCTTTTTGATAGTTTATTAGCGTACCAACTAAATATTAAGGTTAAAACATCAGAAAAATTATGTAATGCATCAGATATTAATGCTAAACTACCAGATAAAATTCCACCAAAAATTTGTGCGGCAGTAATTACTACATTTAGCAAAATAGAATAAAGAAGATTTTTTTCTTTTACTTCGTGTTTATGAATATGAACATCAGAATGCGACATATTATTTACAGGCAATTTTATTAACTCTATTAGCGTGTCTTCCGCCTTCAAATTTTGTATTCAAAAAAACATCTACCATATCAACAGCTTGTTGAATAGATGTATATCTTGCCGGAATGCACAAAATATTAGCATCGTTATGTTGTCTTGCTAATTCTGCAATTTCTTTAATCCAACATAAAGCGGCACGTATATCTTGGTATTTATTAACGGTCATTGAAATACCATTTCCAGAACCACAAATTACAATACCAAAATGTGCTTTTTTACTTTCCACATCATAAGCAACCGGATGACCAAAATCTGGATAATCTACACTTTCAGAAGTGTCGGTTCCGTGATTGATTACTTCGTGTCCTTTTTCTTGTAAATAATTTACAATTGCTTTTTTGTAATCTGTTCCGGCATGATCATTTCCAATAGATAGTATCATAAATAGTCTGATTTAAATTTATTGTCAAAAGTACAAAAATACGATATTTTAAAACGTTAATTTAAAATAAAAATAAAAAAATAAAGGATAACACCCTGATTTTTAATAACTAAAAATTTATTAAATAAAATTTACAATATTTAATAATAAACCAGAAAAAATGTTAAAAAACGGCATTGTTAATATGTATTTGTAATATGCTGAAAATCAGTTAACGTTAATTTAACAAATGTTGTTAACAAGTTTAGATAGAATTTTAGAAGTTTTTCTTGTTTGTATTAAAAAAATATGTAATCCAAAATCATAATTAAATACGAGTAAAAAATTAGATTTATTTTTATAAAACTTATTAATAATTTAAATAGCGTTATTAACAAAAAATAAAATTAAACTTATTAGTAATTTATATGTTTTAATAGTTGTTGACAACTGTTAATTAAAACTAAAAATTACTTAAAAATGAATACATTATATCGAATTATCTATGTTAATAAATTGTTACAAAAAGGTAAAACTTCTTATAAAAATTAAAAGTAAAATTTTTGTTGTACAAATTAACACACCATAATAACCATCATTTTTTTAAATTTAAATTAATTCTTTTTTATTATTATTTAAATAGATGTTTATAACTTTTAGGAAAACAAAAATTTAAACAATATCTAAGTTTCTATTTAAAGAATCTAAAATTTCTAAAACCATTTCTTTATCATTAGGATGTACCTTTAAATCAATTCCGCCATAAGCATAACTTGCAAATGGATCAATAGCGATTAAATTTTCATTCTGAAAAAAAAAAGCAATTCCTTCGTTGGTTAAAATTGATTTTAAAACAGTGATTTCATATGCAAAATTAAAAGTGGCAACGGTTATAAATTCCTTCATTTTTGTTAAGTATAAGATAGGTAAATGTTACATTTTTTATAAATATACTCTTCAAATACTAATTAATGCAGAGTATTTAGTAAATTTAAAACTTATTACAAGAATAATTATGAGTAAAAAGCCTAAAAAATTCGGAAAAATTCCAAAAACATATTCCGAAAAAATTGTAAAAATATTATCTAATAATGCAAATAAACCTTACACTTACAAGCAAATTTGTGCTATTTTAGAATTAACAGATACCAAAAGTCGCAACGAAATTATTAAAGATTTAAAGATTTTAGCAGCACAAAAAGTTATTATAGAAAGTGAACCAGGTCAATTTTTAGTTAAAGCAGTTTCTCAAGATTATTACGAAGGAACAATTGACATGACTACACGTAAAACAGCATATTTTATTTGTGATGAATTTGAAGAAGATATTTTTATACCAACCAATAATCTTAATAAAGCATTAGATAAGGACAAGGTAAAAGTATATGTTTACAATCGTCGCCGTGGTAAAAAACCTGAAGGCGAAGTGATTGAAGTCTTAGAACGTAAAAAAACTGAATTTGTTGGTGTTATTGATATTCAGAAGAATTTTGCCTTTGTCTCTACAGCAAATGCTAAAATGTATACCGATATTTTTATTCCAAAAGATAAATACAATGGAGCAGAACAAGGTGATGTTGTTCTAGTAAATATAGAAGATTGGCCTAAGAAAGCAGATTCTCCTTTTGGATCTGTAATTAAAGTATTAGGAAAACCAGGAGAACACAATACAGAAATTCATGCTATTTTAGCCGAGTATGGTTTGCCATACGATTTCCCCATAGAAGTAGAGGTTTTTGCCCAAAAAATTGGTACTACGATTCATTCAGAAGAAATTGCAAAACGTCGCGACATGCGGGATGTTTTAACCTGTACCATTGATCCTAAAGATGCTAAAGATTTTGATGATGCGCTTTCTTTTCAGATTTTAGAAAACGGAAATTACGAAATAGGAATTCATATTGCCGATGTTTCATACTATTTACAAGAAGGAACAATTTTGGATGACGAAGCTTATAATCGTGCAACATCTGTTTATTTAGTAGATAGAGTTGTACCAATGTTGCCAGAAGTACTATCTAATTTTGCCTGTTCTTTACGTCCAAATGAAGAGAAATACACCTTTTCTGCAATTTTTGAAATCGATGAAAATGCTACTGTAAGAGAACAATGGTTTGGGAGAACGGTAATAAATTCTGACCAGCGTTTTGCTTATGAAGAAGCGCAAGCAATTATAGAGAGTAAAACCAATACAATTCCTGCAGAAGTTTCGTTAACCGGAAAAGAATATCAAGTTTCCGATGCGATTAAAGATGCAATTTTAAAGCAAGATCAATTAGCAAAAACACTTCGTAATAAGCGAATGGCAAACGGAGCAATTTCTTTTGATAAGGTCGAAGTTAAATTCAATTTAGATGAAAATGCCGAACCAGAAGGCGTTTATTTCAAGGTTTCTAAAGATGCCAATCATTTAATTGAGGAGTTCATGCTTTTAGCAAACAGAAAAGTAGCAGAATTTATAGGAAAGCAAAAAAAGACTTTTGTATATAGAATTCACGACGAACCAAACGAAGATAAATTGTTTGCCATGCAAGCTTTGATATCCAAGTTTGGATATAAAATTGATTTGAGAGATAAAAAAGATATTTCTAAATCTTTAAATCAATTAATGGCCGATGTTAATGGTAAAAAAGAGCAAAATTTGATTGATACTTTAGCAATTCGAACCATGAGTAAAGCCAAATATTCTACAGATAATATTGGTCACTATGGATTGGCTTTTGACTACTATAGCCATTTTACATCTCCAATTAGACGTTATCCAGATGTGATGGTTCATAGATTATTACAATTTTATTTAGATGGAGGAAAATCTGTTTCATCAGAAATTTACGAAGAAAAGTGCGAACATTCTAGCAATATGGAAGGTTTAGCAACAAGTGCCGAACGCGATTCTATTAAATACATGCAGGTTAAATACATGCAAAATCATAAAGACGAAGAGTTTTTAGGCGTAATTTCTGGAGTAACTGAATGGGGAATTTATGTAGAAATTGTTTCCAATAAATGCGAAGGAATGTGTAAAATTAGAGAAATTAAAGACGATTATTATACTTTTGATGACAAACAATATGCATTGGTTGGAGAAGTTTCTAAACAATTATTACAATTAGGAGACGAAGTTTACGTTAAAGTAAAAAATGCCGATTTGGTTAAGAAGCAAATAGATTTTACATTTTTAAGAAAAAACGAATAGAAAAAACAATAACTATTTTTAGTTAGTAGTGTAACAATTCTAAAAAACGAGTGTCTTTATAATAAAAAATCATGAAAAAAATATTATTTGTTACATTATTCTGTTCTACATTTTTCGCTAATGCACAAGAAGTTAAAAAACAATTGGGTGATTTTACTAAAGTCACAGCTTTTGATAAAATAGATGTTTTGTTAGTAAAATCGACAGAAAATAAAATAGAAATTACTGGATCTGATGCAGAAAGTGTGCAGGTTGTAAATAAAAATGGCGAGTTAAAAATAAGATTACCTTTTACAAAATTACTTTCTGGCGATACTATTTCTGCAACAGTATTTTTTACAAATTTGGATGCAGTTGAAGCAAATGAAGGAAGCAGATTAGCTTGTGAAAGTGTTTTAAAGGCTACAGCTTTTGATATTATCGCAAAAGAAGGAGCAACTATTAAAATTCAACTTAATGTTACTTCAGCATCTGTAAAAGCAACTTCTGGAGCAAATGTTACCATTTCAGGAAATGCAACTACACAAAATATAAACATAAGTTCTGGCGGAATTTTAAATGCCAGTGAATTTAAAACCAAAACTACAAACGTAACCATTTCTGCTGGTGGTGAAGCAGAAGTAAATGCTTCTGATTTTGTAGATGCAAAAGTTCGTGCCGGTGGAAATGTTTCTGTTTACGGAAATCCAAAACAAGTAAACGAAAAAACCTTTGCAGGTGGTAAAATTGAAAGAGTAAACTAAATAAATTTTAGTACTTTTGATTTTACCAATTCTTTTTACTTAACTTATCTTCATGTTAAACGATATTCTTGCTGCCATTCCGTGGGGAATTTTACTTGCCTTTACTATTGGTCCGGTTTTTTTTATATTGTTAGAAACTGCTATATCTAAAGGATTTCGTTCTGCTATTGTTTTTGACTCTGGAGTAGTTTTAGCAGATATTATTTTTATTTTGATCGCATATTTTAGTACAAACAGTGTTTTAGAAAGATTAAAAGACGATCCAAAATTATTTTTCTTTGGTGGTGTTTTAATGTTTAGCTTCGGATTATTTGCATTTGTAAATGAAAAGAAGAATTTCCGAAAGGTTAAAATAGAAAAATTAGAGGAAGATTACATTAAAAAAAATAATTATTTAGGATTATTTGTTAAAGGTTTTTTCCTCAACTTTATAAACATTGGAGTTTTAGCTTTTTGGATGGGAATAATTATTGTATTTGGTCCAAAATTAGACATGCAAACTAGTAGAATTCGAGTTTTTATAGGTACTATTATTCTAACTTATTTAGTTGTAGATGTAGTTAAAATTTTAGTTGCCAAACAATTAAAACATCGTTTAACACCTTTTAATATTTACAAAATAAAACGAATGATCAATGTAGTTTTAATGATATTTGGTTTGTTTTTAATGGTTCAAGGATTTTTCCCTAATGAAAAAGAAATTATTCAGAATAAAATTGAGCAGCTGAAGGAATAGTTTTACCGTGACAAATAGTTTAAAGATATTTATTCTAATATGGATATAACTCCCAATCACTTCTATTCATCAGTTTTCAAAATTAATTTCATGTCTTTAATTTCATTTTTTTCTTTACTTTTCAGTATTCCAACTTTACTTTTTTCTATAAATTTAAAACAAAAAAAAACCTTCAAATTTATTTGAAGGTTTTAGAGGCATCGTCCGGATTCGAACCGGAGTAGGAGCTTTTGCAGAGCCCAGCCTAGCCACTCGGCCACGACGCCAATTTATTTATTGGATTGCAAATATAATAAACTATTAAGAATTTTCATTGATAAATTTTAAATTTTAATTACCAATTAATCTTACCTCTTCCATTTGTATAGTTACAGATTCTACATCGCCACCAATTGGCGGATTTAATTTTGAAACCTCTACTATAACTTTTTGAATAACTGATAATTCCTTAAAAATTCGATTGATTATCCGTCTAGCAACATGTTCTAAAAGTTTGGATCGAGTAGCCATTTCTTCCGTTACAATCCGGTTTAAATCTACATAATCTGCAGTATCTGTTAAATCATCTGTTTCGCTAGACTTTTCCAAATCGACCAAAACAGTAAGATTAACTAAGTAATCAGAACCTATTTTTCCTTCTTCCACCAAACATCCATGGTAAGCGAAACATCGAATATTTTTTAATTTTATAATTCCCATTTTTCTTTTATTTATCAATTTTTAAGTTTCGTGGCATAAAAACAAAGCCCGTAACTTGTAACTCGCAACCTTTTTATATCTTTGTTAAAATTACAAAAATAATGGCTACAGAAGAGAAATCCTTGCATTTTATTGAACAAATTATTGAAGAAAATATAGAAAATGGTTTTCCTCAACAAAAATTACGATTTCGTTTTCCGCCAGAACCTAATGGTTATTTACATATTGGTCATGCAAAATCTATTTGTTTAAATTTCGGATTAGGATTAAAATACAGTGCACCAGTTAATTTACGTTTTGACGATACAAATCCAGCCAAAGAAGAGCAAGAATATGTAGATGCAATTAAAGAAGACTTACTTTGGTTGGGTTTTAATTGGGATGAAGAGCGTTATGCTTCTGATTATTTTCAACAATTATATGATTGGGCTGTTTTATTAATAAAAAATAACAAAGCATACATTGATAGCCAACCTTCTGAAGATATGGCAAGTCAAAAAGGAACACCTACACAACCGGGAATAAACGGTCCGTTTCGCAATCGTTCTGTAGAAGAGAATTTAGCTTTTTTTGAGGGAATGAAAAATGGCGATTTTCCAGAAGGAAGCCACGTGTTGCGTGCAAAAATTGATATGGAAAGTAAAAACATGCTAATGCGTGATCCTATTATTTACAGAGTTTTACACCGCCATCATCATCGAACAGGAAACGATTGGAAGATTTATCCTATGTATGATTTTGCGCATGGCGAAAGCGATTATATAGAACAAATTTCTCATTCTATTTGTACACTAGAATTTGTGATGCATCGAGAACTTTATAATTGGTTTTTAGATCAAATTGTTACAGAAAACACCATTCGTCCGCATCAATATGAATTTGCTCGCTTAAACCTTAATTACACGGTTATGAGTAAAAGAAAATTGTTACAATTAGTACAAGATTCTGTTGTCAATGGATGGGATGATCCTAGAATGCCTACTATATCTGGTTTGCGTCGTCGTGGTTACACACCAGCTGCAATTCGTAAATTTTGCGATATAATTGGTGTTGCAAAAAGAGAAAATATTATCGAATATTCGCTATTAGAATTTTGTTTACGCGAAGATTTAAACAAAATCGCGCCGCGAGTAATGGTAGTTTTAGACCCTATTAAAGTAGTGATAACAAACTATCCAGAAGATAAAGTAGAATGGTTAGATGCGGAAAATAATCAAGAAGACGAAAACGCAGGTTTTAGAACTTTGCCATTTTCTAGAGAATTGTATATAGAAAAAGAAGACTTTTTAGAAGTTGCGCCGCCAAAATTTTTTAGATTAAGTATAGGAAACGAAGTTCGATTAAAAAATGGTTACATAATTAAAGCCGAAAGTGTCACCAAAGATTCTAATGACGAAATTACCGAAATTCAGGTTTCTTATGATGAAGATTCGAAATCCGGAAGCGGAAGCGAAGCCAGTCAAAGAAGAGTTGCAGGAACATTGCATTGGGTTTCTGTTGCACATGCCGTACCGGCAGAAGTTCGTTTATACGATAGATTGTTTGTAGATGAAGCTCCAGATTCTCATAAAGAAAAGAATTTCTTAGAATTTTTAAATCCAAATTCATTAGAAGTTGTAATCGGATTTGTAGAACCAAGCCTAGCAGAAGCAATTATCGGCACCAATTACCAGTTTCAGCGTTTGGGATATTTTAGCTTAGATAAAGATTCGAAATCAGACAAATTAGTATTCAATAAAACAGTTGGATTAAAAGATGCTTGGGAAGAAAAAGGTAAAAAAGAAGAAAACTTATTAATGAATTCTCTTAAAGATTTAAATAAATTTGCCAAAGAAAAAGATAAGTCTGCTGCGGAATTGTTACTACAACCAATTAAAGAAACAATACAGTCGGTTTCAAATTTTAGTTTGTTGGTGAATACCATTTCTAAAAATGCTAAAAATGATAATAATGCATTATTGTTTGCTAATCTGATTTTAAAACATTCGAATACTATTTCTGTTTCGGATTTAGAATCCGATCTAGCAAATAAATTGTTTACGATGTCTTTAAAAAACCAGGTAACAAATGTTAAGTTAATTGCAATTGAAAATTTACAGAATCAAACTCCTGTAATTTCTGATTTAAAAGATTTAATTTTTGCTTTAAAAGAGTCAGAAAAAAACGAAGAAGTTCTAAAAGCATTAAATTCGTTGTAATTTTATTGTATAGTAATTTCTTATACAAATCTTAAGACTATCATTTTAACTTATTAAAAAACAGCCTTTATATTTAAAATTTAAGACAAAATAAATTTTAAATGATAGTATTATTGTAGGAGTGAAGTTCTTTTAAAATTCAAAAGCTATTCAATTTTAATGTTAGTTTTTATAAATAGTACAAAAACAAAAAAGAGGCTAGCTAGCCTCTTTTTTTATTATAAATATTTAAAATTTAAACTTACTCTTCGTTCGCATCCAATCTTGGACTTCTGTTTTTTGTGGCGTCATTTTCTGCATCGCGTTCTTTTCTATTTTTTTTATTTCTAGCATTTTTCATCGATTCGCCAACTTGATTACTTGCTGTAAAACTCGCTACCATATTATTTAACATTTCGCTTCCTGCTTGTGGTGAATTTGGTAATAAAATTAAATTAGAATTAGTATCGCTACCAATTGCTTGTAAAGTATCGTAATGTTGGGTAACCACAATTAAAGCGGATGCTTCTTGCGAATTAATTCCAACTCTATTTAAAACATCCACACTTTCTACCAAACCGCGAGCAATTTCTCGTCTTTGGTCTGCAATACCTTGTCCTTGGAGCTTTTTACTTTCTGCTTCTGCTTTTGCTTTAGCAACAATTCTAATTCTTCCTGCTTCTGCTTCATATTCTGCTGCAGTTTTTTCTCTATCTGCCGCATTAATTCGGTTCATGGCATTTTTTACCTGAATATCTGGATCAATATCTGTAATCAATGTATTGATAATATCATATCCATAAAGTGTCATTGCTTCATTTAACTCGCGTTTCACTGCAACGGCAACATCATCTTTACGTTCAAAAACATCGTCTAATTTTAATTTTGGAACTTCTGCACGAACTACATCAAATACATAAGAAGTTATTTGATCGTGCGCATATTCTAACTTATAAAAGGCATCATAAACCTTATCCTGAATTACTTTAAACTGAACCGAAACTTTAAGTTTTACGAATACGTTATCTTTGGTTTTAGTTTCAATAATTACATCCAATTGCTGAATTTTAAGATTTACTTTTCCGGCAACTCGATCAATGATAGGAACTTTAAGTTGCAAACCGGAATTTCGAATACTGGTAAATTTTCCAAATCGTTCAACAACAACTGCTGTTTGTTGTTTTACTGTAAAAAAGGCCGATAAAAATAACATCAAGGCAAATGCTAATACTACAATTAATACTATATTCATTTCTAAAAATTTAAGGATTGTTACTAGTTATACGTTATAAATAGTAAGTTTGTTACAATTTACAACTATTATTTATGAAATCCATTCCTTAATTATTTATTTGTGTTTTTAATAACTATTTCTTTATCTGCGCAATATGGTTATCGCGTCGGAAACAGAATCGGATTTTCTGGTGGTGTTTCTCAATCTACCTTGATGAATTCTAATTTTAATACCAAAGCAGGAATTGGTTATGCTGGCGGATTTTCTGTGCGTGGTAATTACTACAATAACTGGAGTATGGTATACGGAATGCAGTTTTTCCAGAATTCGGTTTCCTTAGAAACTAGCACAGCAAATGGGTTATAAAAAGATACCGATTTCAAATTATTGGGAGTTCAAATTCGATTACTTGGAAGTTATAACATTATCAAAAAACACATTTCTTTAGATTTTGGACTAGTATTGCAAGTAAACGGAAAGTTCATTACAAATTCTCGAGATGAAAACAATACCATTGTCAACACCAATTTAGTTGCAAAACAATTGCAAGAAATTGGTAACATTAACGGAAACTTGTATATAGGATTTTCTGCAGGTGGAAAGGTAGTTCGCGCTTTGCTATTTTATCAATACGGATTTACTAATATTTTCAATAAATTAAATGACGATGCTGTTTTAGTCGGATTAAATAATAATCAAAAATTTAAAGGAACAATCGGAACCATTAGCGGTCAGATTATTTTTAATTTGTAAATAAAAAAACGGAAATCATTTGTTTATGATTTCCGTTTTTTTTAAATAGTATTTTTAGTTACAAACCGGCAATAGCTTTCTCTATTCTGTTTTCCGTTTCTTCTTTGCCGATAATTTCTATAATATCAAAAAGATGTACGCCTTTTAAAGCGCCAACCAAACTCAATCGAAGCGGCTGCATTACTTTTCCCATTCCAATTTCGTTTTCACCCATCCAAGTTTTTAATTCGGCTTCAATATTTTCCGATGTAAAATTGGTAATAGATTGCAGTTTTTCAGAAACGCGTTGCATTAATTCTGGAGTTTCAGGTTTCCAGTTTTTAGCTGCTTTTTCATCGTATGAATTTGGAGTTTCAAAGAAGTACGAACTCAATTCCCAAAAATCGGATACAAAATTTGCGCGTTCTTTTACCAAATTTACAATTCTTACTAGCGTTGTATAATCAACATCGATTTCTTTTTCATAAAGAATAGGAGCGAAGGCTTTTGCTAAATCGTCGTCGCTTTGCTTTTGTAAATATTGATGATTAAACCATTTATTTTTATCTGGATCAAATTTTGCTCCGGCTTTGTGAACTCTAGTTAAATCAAATTTATCTGCAAGTTCTTCTAAAGAAAATAATTCTTGATCGGTACCATCATTCCAACCCAATAATGCCAAAAAGTTAACCACGGCTTCTGGGAAAAATCCTTCTTCTTTATAACCTTTTGATGTACTTTCCTCCGTTTTCCATTCTAAAGGAAAAACTGGGAATCCCATTTTATCACCATCTCGTTTGGATAATTTCCCGTTTCCGATAGGTTTTAAAATTAATGGCAAATGAGCAAATTCTGGTGCGTTCCAACCGAATGCCCGGTATAATAAATAATGCAAAGGCAAACTTGGTAACCATTCTTCGCCGCGAATAACGTGCGAAGTTTCCATTAAATGATCGTCTACAATATTGGCCAAATGATACGTTGGCATTCCGTCACTTTTAAATAAAACCTTATCGTCTAATAAATTAGTTTCAAATTTTATATCGCCACGAATTATATCGTGTAATTCTAAAGTTTCATTTACTGGAGTTTTAAAACGGACAACATACGCTTCGCCATCTAAAATCCGTTTAGTTGTTTCCTCTTTGGATATTATCAAAGAAGTATCTAGCTTTTCTCTGTTATGCCAGTTGTAAATAAATGTTTTACCTTGTTCTTCGTGTTGTTTTCTGTGAAAATCTAGACTTTCTGTTGTATCAAAAGCATAATACGCCCAATTAGTTGCAACCAACTGTTCGGCATATTTTTGGTATAAATTTTTGCGTTCGCTTTGGCGGTATGGTCCAAACTTTTCGTTTTTTCCTACCGTTTCGCTTGGCGCAATTCCTAACCAATTTAGCGCATCCATAATATATTCTTCTGCACCAGGAACAAATCGGTTTTGGTCGGTATCTTCAATTCGAAGATAAAAAACGCCATTATTTTTTTTTGCAAATAAATAATTAAACAATGCGGTTCTGACTCCGCCAATATGTAAAGGTCCAGTCGGACTAGGTGCAAAACGCACGCGAACAGGTTGTGACATGGTAATTAATTTTATACAAAGATACTATTTCTAATTCCAATTCAAAAAGTGGGTTTAAGGCCGTTTAAAAGCTATTTACAGTAAGTTATGTGTAAAAACAAAGTTCTTGCCTTGTAATCAAATTTTAGTACTTTTATGAGTTAGAAATAAACAACGAATCATTTTGGAAAATCAGAACATCATTTTCAATAAATTAGAAGCATTCATAAGAAAATATTACATCAACGAATTACTTCGCGGAATCTTATTTTTTGTTGGCTTAGGATTATTGTATTTTCTTTTTACTGTTTTTGTAGAATATTTTTTGTGGTTACAACCAACAGCAAGAACTATTTTATTTGGATTTTTTATAATTGTAGAATTATTTTTATTAGGAAGATATATTTTATATCCGCTTTCTAAATTATTCAAATTGCAAAAAGGAATTGGTTTAAAAGAAGCCTCAATCATTGTAGGAAATCATTTTAGTGAAGTTGGTGATACGCTTACCAATTTTTTGCAATTAGCAGACAATCCTAATAAAAGTGAATTACTCTTAGCATCTATAGATCAAAAAGCTAAAAATCTGCAGCCAATTCCTTTTGCTAGTGCAGTAAATTTCAATGCGAATAAAAAGTATTTCCCTATTGTTTTAATACCTGTTTTAATTGTGAGTTTTTTAATACTTTCTGGTAAAAGCAGTTTGTTATCCCAAAGTTTCAATAGAGTTGTTAATTATCAAAAACAATTTGCACCACCAGCACCGTTTCAGTTTCAAATAGTTAATCCTTCTTTACAATCAGAACAAAATAAAGACTTTACTGTATTGGTAAAAACTGTTGGCTCGGTTGTTCCAGAAAACGTGATGCTTTTGGTAAATGGTCAAAGTTATTTTATGGAAACTAATAGAATGGGAGAATTTCAATACACATTTGAAAAATTATCTTCAACTACTGATTTTCATTTAGAAGCCAACAATGTTAATTCAAAAGATTACCAAGTACAAGTAATATCCGTTCCTTCAATTGCTAATTTTGATATGGTTTTGGATTATCCGAACTATCTGAACAGAAAATCAGAAACGATAAAAGGTTCCGGAAATGCCATTATCCCAGAAGGAACAAAAGTAACTTGGAAAATGAATACTGTTGCAACCAAGAAAGTAGACATGGAGTTTAATGGTCAAAAAGTTTCTTTTGGTGGCACTAATAATCAATTTTCTATTTTTAAGGTAATTACAGACAACTTTGATTATACCGTACTAACTTCTAATGACAAAGTATCTAATTATGAGAAACTTAACTATCAATTGGTAGTTAATAAAGACCAGTTTCCAACAATTTCTGTAACAAATGCACCGGATAGTTTGAAAGTCGAAAAAAACTATATTCTTGGTCAGGTTTCAGATGATTATAAACTCTCTAAATTACAGATTGTTTATTATCCAAAAAATAATCCTAAAAAAAGTAAAAGAGCTAATTTGAATGTAAAGAACGATAGTTACGATCAATTTGTTTTTGCTTTTCCGTCGAATCTATCGGTTGTTGAAGGTGTTTCTTACGACTATTATTTTGAAGTTTTTGATAACGATGTACTGCATAATTTCAAGAGTTCAAAGTCAACTATTTTTAGTAATAAAATTGCAACGCAAACAGAGAAAGAAGATCAATTACTACAAGAACAAAGTGACAACATCAATTCTTTAAAAAAATCTTTAAATTCTCAGGAGAAACAATTTAATGAATTAGACAAATTACGAAAACTCGGAAAAGAAACAGAATCTTTGGAATTTAAAGAACAACAAAAAGTAAATGATTTCATTAACAAGCAAAAGCAACAAGAACAGCTAATGAAGCAATTTGCCGAGAAAATGAAGGAAAATTTAGATAAAGAAAGATCCGATAAGAAAGACGAAACCAAAGAAATCTTAAAGGATCGATTGGAGAAGGTAGATAAAGAATTTGATAAAAACAAAAAGCTTTTAGAAGAATTAGAAAAGCTAAATTCAAAATTAGAAAAAGAAGAGCTTTTTGAAAAAATGGATAAGTTAAAGCAACAATTCAAAAATCAAACTAAAACTTTAGAGCAATTAGTAGAGTTGACTAAAAGATATTATGTAGAAAAAAAAGCAGAACAAGTTGCAGATAAATTAGAGAAGCTTGCAGAAAAGCAAGAAAAGTTGGCGAATAATGAAAAGGAGAATTCCGCAGAAAAGCAAGAAGAAATTAATAAAGAATTTGATAAAATTCAGGAGGAATTAAAGCAGTTACAAGAAGATAATAATGACTTAAAATCTCCAATGGATATTCCAGATTCAAAGGCAGAAGAAAAAAGTATTGACGAAGATTTAAAAAAGGCTAAGGAAGAATTGAGCAAACAATCTAAAGCAGCAGCAAAGCCAAAACAAAAAAGTGCTGCAAAAAAAATGCAAGAAATGAGTGGCAAAATGCAAGAAAGTATGGACAGTGGCGAATCAGATCAATTGGAAGAAGACGTTGTCATGTTGCGACAAATTTTAGACAATTTGCTAGCTTATTCTTTTTCGCAAGAAGATTTAATGAAGCAATTCAAAAACCTGAAACGAAACTCGCCTTCTTTTAATAAGAATTTAAAAATCCAACAAGATCTAAAACAGCAGTTCAAACATATAGATGATAGTCTTTTTGCTATGTCGTTGCGTAACCCTAAAATAGCAGAAGAAGTAACAACCGAAATAGGTAACGTTCAATATAATGTTGATTCGGCTATTGAAACTCTTGCAGATGCCAATGTTTTTAAAGGTGTTTCCCACCAGCAATATGCAACAGCTTCTGCAAATAAATTAGCAGATATGTTGGCAAGTATTTTAACTAATATGCAGATGTCGTTAAGCATGCAAGGTAGCGGAAAAGGTAAGGGAAAACCCAAACCAGGTCAAGGATCAGGCGGCGGACAATTGCCAGATATTATTCAAAAACAAGAATCGCTTTCCGATAAAATGAAGGA
>JBLIJW010000037.1:0-24542 GCA_047636155.1 Flavobacterium sp.
GAAGAAACTACAGATTCAGCAGAATAATGATTACATTATTATAAATATATTAAAGGATAAACTTTCACTAGTTTATCCTTTTTTTTTGCCCTTTTTTAGTAGCACTAAATACCGAATCTATTTATCAATGTATTTCCCGCTTTACATTCCAACGTTTTAAAAATAAAATTTAAAATGGTTTCCATTGCAATCGGGGCTAAAAATAAATGCCGTCGCAAATTTATAAATTAATTTAAAAAGCTTTTCCAAACACAAATCAAAAACCTAATTTTGTAAAATATATACAAACAACAACACAAACAAAAATACAATGAAATATAATACCAAACAACCGGCAATTTTACTACTTGCAGACGGAACCATATTTCATGGTAAATCCATCGGAATTTCTGGCAAAGCCTTCGGAGAAGTTTGCTTTAATACCGGAATGACAGGCTACCAAGAAATTTTTACCGATCCTTCCTATTACGGTCAAATAATGGTAACAACTAATCCACACATTGGTAATTATGGTGTAAATCCAGAAGATACGGAGTCAAAAAAAATTCAGATTCGTGGTCTAGTTTGTAAAAATTTCAGTTATGAACATTCTCGTCCAAGTGCAGATGAAAGTTTATATGATTATTTTGCAAAACAAAATCTTATTTGTATTTCTGATCTCGATACGAGAGCATTGGTAAGTTACATCCGTGAAAACGGTGCGCAAAATGCGGTAATCTGCACAGACCAAACCTCTGTAGAGAATTTAAAATCAGAATTGGCTTTATCTCCAAATATGAAAGGTTTGGAATTAGCATCAAAAGTTTCTACAAAAGAAAGCTATTTCTACGGAAACGAAAACGCAAAGTATAAAATCGCAGCAATGGATTTTGGCATGAAAACCAACATTTTGCGTAATCTTGCAAAAAGAGATTGCTACATTAAAGTTTTTCCATTTGATGCAACTTTTCAAGATTTGCAAAGTTTTGATGCCAACGGATATTTTTTATCAAACGGTCCAGGCGATCCAGAACCTTTAACCAATGCAATTGAAGTTGCCAAACAAATGTTTGAAACAGATATCCCAGTTTTCGGAATTTGTTTAGGACATCAAATTATTGGTCTAGCAAACGGCGTTTCTACTTATAAAATGTTTAATGGGCATCGCGGAATTAACCATCCTGTTATGAATGTTCTAACCGGCAAAGGAGAAATTACTTCACAAAATCACGGATTTTCGGTTAACCGAGAAGAGTTAGAAAATAATAAAAATTTAGAAATTACTCATTACCACATAAACGACAATACGGTGGCTGGTATGCGAATGAAATCAAAAGCTGTTTTCTCCGTTCAGTACCATCCAGAGGCAAGTCCAGGTCCAAATGATTCAGAATATTTATTCGATACGTTTATAGAAAATATTGAAAAGGCCAAGCAATTACATAGAGTTTAAGATCAATTAAATATCCCGGATTGCCTAAAAAACATTTTTTATTTTTAAAAATATAAATTTTGGAGCTAAAGCCGGATTATGATTCTATAAAAAGCATGATAAATTAGTTTCTAATTAAAATAACACTTGCACTAAAACGTTTGAGTTAATAAGTACAAGTCGTTTTAGTAAAAAGATAAAAAAAGATACGATATATTTGTAATTGTTCTTTAATCGTACAACAAAATCATTAAATAAGTAATATATGAGTATTATTATCAAAATTCACGCTAGACAAATTTTTGATTCTAGAGGAAATCCAACTATTGAAGTAGACGTAATTACAGAAAACGGCGTTTTAGGTCGTGCAGCTGTTCCAAGTGGTGCATCTACGGGTGAACATGAGGCAGTGGAATTACGTGATGGCGGAAAATCCTACATGGGTAAAGGAGTTTTAAAAGCCGTAGAAAATGTTAATATTATTATTGCTAATGAATTAATGGGAATTTCGGTTTTTGAACAAAATCTAATCGACAAAACCATGATTGAATTAGATGGTACGCCAAATAAATCAAATTTAGGCGCTAATGCAATTTTGGGAGTTTCTTTAGCTGCTGCGAAAGCTGCTGCGAATGAGTTAAATATGCCGCTATACCGTTATGTTGGAGGGGTTTCTGGAAATACTTTACCATTACCAATGATGAATATCATTAACGGAGGTTCGCATTCTGATGCACCAATTGCTTTTCAAGAGTTTATGATTATGCCGGTAAAAGCAAAATCGTTTACGCAAGCTATGCAAATGGGAACAGAAATTTTTCATCATCTGAAAAAAGTATTACACGATCGCGGATTATCAACAGCTGTTGGAGATGAAGGTGGTTTTGCACCAAATTTACCTGGAGGAACAGAAGATGCTTTAGACACCATAAAAAAAGCCGTGGAAAATGCAGGTTACAAATTTGGTGACGAGGTTAAAATAGCTTTAGATTGTGCTGCTGCCGAATTTTATGTAGACGGAAATTACGATTACAAAAAATTTGAAGGAGAAAACGGAAAAATAAGATCGTCTAAAGAGCAAGCAGAATATTTAGCTACTTTGGCAACTACTTACCCGATTGTTTCTATTGAAGATGGTATGGACGAAAACGACTGGGAAGGTTGGAAATATTTAACAGAGCTAATAGGAAATAAAACCCAATTAGTAGGAGATGATTTATTTGTTACTAACGTAGACCGATTATCTCGTGGAATTAAAGAAAAAATTGCAAATTCTATTTTGATTAAAGTAAACCAAATTGGTACTTTAACAGAAACTATTGCTGCAGTAAATATGGCGCATAACGCTGGTTATACTTCCGTAATGTCACACCGTTCTGGAGAAACAGAAGACAATACAATTGCTGATTTGGCTGTAGCTTTAAATTGCGGACAAATTAAAACTGGTTCTGCTTCGCGTAGTGATCGTATGGCAAAATACAATCAATTATTGCGAATAGAAGAAGAACTTGGTGAAGTTGGTTATTTTCCTGGAGAAAATGCGTTCAAACAATAGAAGTAAAGTATTATATTTTCAAAAAAGCATCCTATTTAACGGATGCTTTTTTTATTTAAGCAAATTTCGTGATTTATTGTAAATTTAATTAAATATTAACGAAAACGTTGTAATGTTTGTTTTGCTCTTTCTTGTTAATTTACTAAATTTGTGAGATTATTAAAAAAACAGACAAACATAAAAATACCATGTCAAAAATAGCAACATTAGAAATAGATGGCAAAAAGTACGAATTTCCTGTAATTGTAGGGTCAGAAAATGAAGTAGCCATTGATATTAGTAAATTACGCGATGCAAGCGGAGCAATAACCTTAGATCCAGGTTACAAAAACTCGGGTTCTTGTAAAAGTGCTATCACTTTTTTAGACGGGGAAGAAGGTATACTTCGTTACAGAGGATATTCTATTGAAGAGCTTGCCGGTAAATCTAATTTTCTAGAAGTTTCGTTTTTGATTATTTTCGGAGAATTACCATCTAAATCTCAGATAGAAAAATTCGAGAATGACATCAAAAAATATTCCTTGGTTAATGAGGAAATGAAGGGAATTATTGACGGTTTTCCTAAAACCGCGCATCCAATGGGAATACTTTCGTCACTTTCTAGCGCATTGACCGCATTTAATCCAAAACCAGTTAATCCGGATAACGAAAAAGAAATGTACGATGCTGTTTGTAAAACAATGGCCAAATTTCTAGTTATTGCAACCTGGACGTATAGAAAAACCATGGGATTACCTTTAAATTATTATGATAATACTAAAGGATATGTAGAAAACTTCATGCGATTAATGTTTGAACTTCCAACCGGACCATATAAAACTAATACAAAAATTGTTGAAGCATTAGATAAATTATTTATTTTACATGCAGATCATGAGCAAAATTGTTCTACATCAACAGTGAGAATTGTTGGTTCATCTCACGCCGGTTTATTTGCTTCGATTTCGTCTGGAGTTTCTGCACTTTGGGGACCATTACATGGTGGTGCAAACCAAGCTGTTTTAGAAATGTTAGAAGAAATTTCTAAAAATGGCGGTGATGTCGCAAAATATGTTTTAAAAGCTAAAGATAAAGACGATTCTTTCCGTTTAATGGGCTTTGGTCATAGGGTTTACAAAAACTTTGATCCAAGAGCTACAATTATAAAAAAGGCGGCAGATGAAGTGTTAGAAACTTTAGGTGTAGAAGATCCTTTATTAGATATCGCTAAGCAATTAGAAAAAGTTGCTTTAGAGGACGAATATTTTAAATCAAGAAATTTATATCCTAATGTTGATTTTTATTCTGGAATTATTTATCGTGCTTTAGGAATTCCTACAGATATGTTTACCGTATTGTTTGCTATTGGTCGTTTGCCTGGATGGATTGGTCAATGGAAAGAAATGCGAGAAAACAAAGAACCAATTGGTCGTCCGCGTCAAGTTTATGTAGGTTCTCCTTTGCGTGATTATGTGAATATTGAAAAAAGATAGGAAAATAAACACAACGAATTTTAATAAAGCTTCGCTAATATCAGCGGAGCTTTTTATATTTGTATAAAAATAAAAGTAACTGTATGCTTCAACTAAATATTACAAACGAAACTGATAAATTAAAAGCTGTAGTTCTTGGTTCGGCAATAAGTAACGGACCAACTCCTACTAAAGAAGAAGCTTATGATCCTAAATCATTAGAGCATATTCTAGCAGGAACGTATCCTATTGAAGAAGAAATGGTTAAAGAAATGGAAGCCTTAAATAAGGTATTTCAAAAATACGACGTACAAGTTTTCCGTCCGGATAGAATTGAAAATTACAACCAAATTTTCACAAGAGATATTGGTTTTGTAATTGAAGATACATTTGTTAAATCAAATATACTTCCAGATAGAGAACGTGAATTAGATGCAATTCAATACATTATTGATCAAATGAATCCTGTCAAAGTTGTTCGTCCGCCAGAAGAAGTTCATATTGAAGGTGGTGACGTTATGTTATGGAACGACTATATTTTTGTAGGAACATACAAAGGTTCCGATTATAAAAATTACATAACAGCACGAACTAATATGCAAGGCGTTAATTACATCAAAGAGTTATTTCCTAATAAAATTGTGAAAGAATTTGATTTAGTAAAATCTAAAATAGAAGCTCGTGACAATGCCTTACATCTAGATTGTTGCTTTCAGCCAGTAGGGCAAAATATGGGAATTATATATAAAAGTGGTTTCCGTGAAGAAGCTGATTATATGTATTTAGTAAATTTATTTGGAAAAGAAAACCTATTTCACATTACTAGAGAAGAAATGTATAAAATGAATTCTAATGTGTTTTCTATTTCTCCAAATGTAGTAGTTTCAGAAAAAAACTTCACTCGATTGAATAATTGGTTGCGTGAAAACGGATTCACAGTAGAAGAAATTCCGTATTCAGAAATTTCAAAACAAGAAGGACTTTTGCGTTGTTCTACATTACCATTAATCAGAGAATCATAATTATATAAATACCGTCAATCGTTCAATTTTACTTATTAAACTTTTGAAATTAAGATAAAAAATATGAAACAAACAACAAACTCCATACTTATGATTCGCCCAGTTGCGTTTCGAATGAACGAACAAACAACAGTTAATAATTATTACCAAAAAGTATTAGATACTCTTTTACCAGCAACAGTAAATGTCAAAGCGCAGGAAGAATTTGATAATTTTGTTATAAAATTAGAAAATATAGGAGTAGATGTTACTGTCGTTGATGATATTTTGAATCCAGATACACCAGATTCTATTTTTCCAAACAACTGGATTTCCTTTCATGAGAATGCAGATGTTGCTTTATATCCAATGTTTGCAGAAAATCGTCGTTTAGAAAGACGCGAAGAAATTTTAGATTTATTAGAAGAAAAAGGCTTTCAAATCGAAAACATTGTAGACTATACTGACGCCGAAGAAGATGGATATTATCTTGAAGGTACAGGAAGTTTATTGTTAGATAGAGCAAATGCCAAAGCATATTGTGCACTTTCGCCTCGTGCAGACGAAGAGTTGTTTATTGAGTTTTGCGAAGATTTTGATATGCATCCAATACTTTTTGAAGCATTTCAAACAGTCGATGGCGAACGAAAATTGATTTATCATACCAATGTTATGATGTGTATCGGAGAAACATTTGCCGTAATTTGTGCGGATTGTATAGATGATAAAAAAGAACGGAAAATGGTTTTGGATAATCTAAAACAAGACGGGAAAGAAATTATTTTAATTACAGAAAGTCAGGTAAATAATTTTGCAGGAAATATGTTAGAAATTCGTGGAGCAAACGATAAACGATTTATTGTAATGTCGGCATCTGCGCATCAAAGTTTATCACCAAAACAAATAGAACAACTAGAAAAACATGGCGAAATTTTATCTTCGAGTTTAGATACAATTGAAGCTTGTGGCGGAGGAAGTGCAAGATGCATGATGGCAGAAATATTTTTACCTAAATAATATATGTTATCAAGAAAAACTAAATACGGAATTAAAGCACTGATTTATATTGCTAAAAAAGATAAATCAGTGCCTATTCTGATTTCTGAAATTTCTGAAAAGGAAACAATTTCTAAAAAATTTCTTGAAATTATACTTTTAGATTTAAAAAAATTCGGAATTTTGGGTTCCAAAAAGGGCAAAGGTGGCGGTTATTATTTGCTTAAAGATCCAAAAGAGATTTCCATTGCTTCTCTTATTAGAATTCTAGATGGTCCAATTGCGCTTTTGCCGTGTGTGAGTTTAAATTTTTACGAAAAATGTATTGATTGTCCTAGTGAAGAAAAATGCGCGCTCAACAAATTAATGATTCAGGTTAGAGACAATGCATTATCTATTCTTGAAAATAAAAATTTATATGATTTAACACTATTTTAGTTTTTTTTAACTCAATAGTCTATTTAATCAATAGACTAATTGTACGTTTGAAATCTGAAATAAATTTGCACATGCTTCTAGATTTAATTAGATCAAAAAAGAAAATAGGAATCGATAGAGAAACCAAAATTGCTGCGGTAAAGGCGGTGATATGGCCTATTTTGTGAACTATTGACACTATTATTATTTCGTATTTCCTGACCGGACAACTAAAAATAGCGTTGACTATTGGAAGTTTTGAGGTTTTTTCAAAAATGTTTTTATATTTTATTCATGAAAAATTATGGACAAAATGGACAAAATAAGTAAAGAGAAAATTGCAATTTGGAATACCGAATTGCAATCAAAATCACTAAAAGAAAGTATAAAATTTGTACTTGTTACTATTGAAGGCAAGAAAGTTTTTTCTACTTCATTTGGTATTGAAGACCAAGTTTTGAGCCATGTTTTATATCCGTATTCTGATCAATTCTCTATTTTTACGTTAGATACAGGTAGGCAATTTGAGGAAACCTACGAGGTTTTTCAAAAAACAACTCAAAAATACAGCAACTACAAAATTGAAACTTTTTTTCAGAATGAAAAGGATGTTCAAGAATATGTTTTCACAAAAGGTATTAATGTTTTTTATGATAGTATAGAAAACAGAAAAGACTGTTGTTTTATATGAAAAGTGAAACCGCTAAAACGAGCTATAAAAGATGTAAACCTTTGGATAACTGGTTTGCGTGCCGAACAATCTATTAATCGTGAAACCATGCAATTCTTAGAATGGGATGAAGATAATCAATTAATAAAATTTAATCCTTTGCTCCATTTTACCTTGCCCGATGTAGAGAAAATGATTAATGAATATGTTATTCCAAACAACAGTTTATTCAAAAAAGGATATGTAAGTATTGGTTGCGCGCCTTGCACACGAGCGATTGAAAAAGGTGAAGATTTTCGTGCCGGTCGTTGGTGGTGGGAAAACGGAAAAAAAGAATGCGGACTACACATAGATAATAAAAGAAATAACTAAAATCGAAACTATGCAAAATCATTTAGAACAATTAGAAAACGAAAGTATCTACATTCTAAGAGAAGTAGCCGCACAATTCCAAAATTCAGTTTTGTTATTTTCTGGTGGTAAAGATTCCATAACAGTAGCAAGACTGGTTCAAAAAGCATTTTATCCAAGTAAAATTCCGTTTGCTTTTTTACATATTGACACTGGTCATAATTTTCCAGAAACTATCACTTTTCGAGATTAACTTGTAAAAGAATTAGGATTCGAACTTATCGTTAGATATGTTCAAGATAGTATTAATGAAAATAAAGTACAAGAAGAAAAGGGTAAACATGCTAGCAGAAATGCATTGCAAACCGTTATTTTATTAGATGCAATCGAAGAATTTAAATTTGATGCATGCATTGGTGGAGCAAGACGTGACGAAGAAAAATCAAGAGCAAAAGAACGAATATTTTCAGTTAGAAATGATTTTGGATAATGGGATTCTAAAAAGCAATAACCGGAACTATTTTACATTTTAAACGGAAAAATAAATTTTGGAGAAAATATTAGAGCGTTTCCAATTAGTAATTGGACAGAAGAAGACGTTTGGAGCTACATAAAACACGAAGGTTTAGAATTACTTTCTATTTATTTTGCCCATTCTAGAAAATTGGTAAAACGCGACGGAGCAATTTTGGCACATTCTGATTATTTGAATCTTGTAGAAACAGACGAAATTGAAGAAAGTATTGTAAGATTCAGAACAGTTGGCGTTATTTTCTAATGCAAGTACAATTGAAGAGGTAATGTTAGAAAATAAACAATCTAAATCGTCTGAAAGAGGATCAAGATTAGATGATAAAAGATCGGAAGCAGCATTAGAGCAACGAAAAAAAGGAGGTTATTTTTAAATTATGGATTTACTAAAAATAAATACAGTAGTTAGTGTTGACGATGGGAAAAGTACTTTAATTGGTCGATTTTTGTACGATAATGATGCGTTAACTATGGAGCGAGAAGAATTGGTTCGCAAAAAAACCAAAGAAAAGGGATTGCAAGATTTAAATTTTTCTGTAATAACGGATGGATTAATCGCCGAAAGAGAACAAGGCATTACGATTGATGTGGCGCATGTTTATTTTTCGTCGGCAAAGCGAAAGTTTATAATTGCCGATAGTCCAGGACACATTGAATATACGCGAAATATGGTTATTGGTGCATCAAATTCTGAAGTTTCAATTATTTTAATTGATGCTCGAAAAGAATTTTTAGAACAAACACATCGTCATTATTTTATCAGCAAACTTTTACGGTTAGATTCTATTCTTTTTTGTGTAAATAAAATGGATTTGGTGGATTACAGTGAAGATGTATTTTTAAATATTGCATCGGATATTAATAAATGATAAAAATATGATCCGTAGATAACCAACAGATAAACATCATTCCGATAAGTTCGTTAAAAGGCGATAACGTTGTTCATTTCTCCCAAAATATGCCATGGTTTTCTGGCGCAACTTTATCAGATGTTTTACACGATTTTTCGAAAGAAAACTCTCAAGAAAATGAGTTCAGAATGGATGTTCAACAAGTTTATCATGTGCAAAATGATGAATTTGTAGATTATCGTGCCTATGCCGGAAGAATTACTTCTGTTACCTTAAAAGTTGGAGATACCGTTGCAATTTTGCCATCATTAAAACAAATCGAGGTTATTGAAATTTCTAAATTCAAAAGCAATTTAGAGAAAGGCAAAAAAGGTGATTCCATTCAAATACGACTGAAAGATAATATTGACATTAGTCGCGGAATGATGTTAGTAAAACAATTTAACGATTTTCTGTTTCAAAAAGAACTAAAAGCAACAATAGTTTGGATTGATGAAACGCTTGCCAATTTATCCTCAAAATATATAATTCAAGTAGGAAGCAGAACGAGTTTTTATAAAATAAAAAGCATTGATTATTTGATTAATCCAATAAATCCATCAGATAAAATTATAGGTACAACCTTAAAATTAAATGATATTGGAGTTGCAACAATTCATTTGGCGAATCCAATTTTTGTAGATACCTATACACAAAATAAGGACAACGGAGCTTTTATAATTATTGATTCCATTACTAATAATACCGTCGGAGTTGGTTTTGTTGCGTAATAGATTACAAAAAACATAGGATTAAAAATTCCTAAATTCAGATGAGTTTGGGATTTTTAATTTTTAATATGGTTCAGATTTTAAAATATTGTCAATCATTCCGCCAAAAATGAAATAATGAAAAGGTAACATGGCATACCAATACATTCGGCCAAAAAGCCCTTTTGGTCTAAATGTTGCAATTTGGTGTAACACATTGTCTTCATCAATTCTAAATTCTAACCAAGCTTCACCGGGAACTTTCATTTCTGCAAAAAGCAGTAATCTTTTCTCTTCTTTATCGGCTAATAAAACACGCCAAAAATCTAGTGCATCGCCGTTATCTAAATGCGAAGGATGTGTTCTTCCTCGGCGTGTGCCTACACCGCCAAATATTTTATCAATAAAACCGCGTATTTGCCATAGCCAATTGGCATAATACCAACCACGTTTACCACCAATGGTCCAGATATTTGCTAAAGCACGGTCTACATCGACAACTTGTCTTTTTTGATGGTCTTTTAAACAACCATAACTTGGAATTTGTATAAATTCGGATAAATTTGGACCAAATCTTCCGCTAATTAAACTGTCTTTCCAGCTAGAAATCACTAAATTTTGTTCTATTTTAATGAAAGCTAACTTTATTGCATCCACGTAAGTTATTGGTTTGATATTTAGCATATGTTGCAATTTGCTGTCTTTGCAAACTACCTCCATACTCATGCTATCTACTAAATTTACTGCCAATTTATAGGAAGTAGAAGTTACAAAATACAACCAATAAGACGACAATCGTGGTGTCATTATCGGAATTGTAAAAATTGCTAATTTTATTTTACGTGTTTTTGCATAAAGCAGCATCATTTCTTTATAGGTTATGATGTTCGGACCACCGATATCAAAGGATTGGTTATAGCATTCTTCTTTTAATAAGGCTCCAATTAGATACTGAATTACGTCTCTAATAGCAATAGGCTGACATCGGGTATTTACCCACTTAGGTGTAATCATTATTGGTAATTTTTCTACTAAATCACGAATAATTTCGAAAGAGGAACTTCCGGATCCAACAATAATACCTGCTCTTAAAACAGTTGTATTAAATCTTCCTTTATACAAAATATCCTCTACATCCTTTCTGGATTGTAGGTGTTTAGATAGTTTGTTTTCGTTTACAATGCCACTAAGATAAATGGTTTGTTTAATTCCAATACCTTTCATGTACGTATTGAAATTATGAGCTGCCTTAGCTTCCATAGTGTCAAATTCGTTATCAGAACTTGACATGGAGTGTATTAAGTAATAGGCTACATCTATATTTTCAGGAAGATTAGAAAAATCAATTTCATTTAAAAAATCAATTTCCCAGATTTCTACACTTTCTAAAGTTGCTTTGTCCAAACCAAGACGATTTTTATCTCTAACGCAACAAACAACTTCATGTCCTTGAGATAAAAGCTCTGGCAATAATCTACGGCCAACATAACCGTTGGCACCGGTAAGTAAAATGCGCATCTTTTTTCTTTTAAAATTACGAAAAAAGTTATGGATTCACAATTAAATTCCTCTAATAATACTTAAGGTAGAACTTATAATGTATTGAATTCCGATTGCAATGGTTAAAAATCCTACAATTCTTGAAATTGCTACAATTCCCGATGATCCAAGAATTCGAGATAAATAATGTGCGCTATTCAAGACAATAGCAATTAAACCTGCAACGGTTAGTATAGATAAAACGGCAATAACCATATCAAATGTTGTATGATGGTCTTGATAGTAGGCGATTAAAAGTGAGATAGAACCTGGACCAGCCAACATAGGAATTGCTAACGGTGTTAAGGCAATTTCGTTACGATTTTGGATATCTTCTTCTACTTCTTTATTAATTCCTCGAGATTTACTGAAATTTTTGTTTAGTAAAGAAAAACCAGAATTTGTAATTATTATTCCACCAGCAATTCTAAGTGCATTTATGGTTATACCAAAGAAGGAAAGCAAATACTGACCAATGAAATAAGAAATAACTAATATTATAAATACATTTACGCTGGTTAAAAGTGCTACTCTTGAACGCTCTTTTTTTGTATAATCGTTTGTTAATCCTACAAATATAGGAACAGTTCCTATTGGATTTAATACCGAGAAAAGAGAAGCTAGTAAGTAAATGTAAAGTTCCATTTTTTGGGCAAAAATAAAATTAATAATTAACGCAAATATAAAATTAATTGCAATGTATTGTTAAAATTTCGCTACAAAAAGGATTATTCGTAAATTTGCAAAATGAAAAATAAAAAAACGGTGGTAATTGGTGCTTCATCAAAACCAGAACGATATAGTTACAAGGCTATTAATGCATTGGTCAATCAAGGCCATTCTGTCATTGCTATTGGCCAAAATGCTGCTGAAGTTGCAGGTGTAAAAATTCAAACCAAAAACATTCCTTTAAATAGCATACACACTATTACTTTATATATTAATCCTATTAGACAAAGAGATTTTTATAATTATATTATTGAAACAAAACCAAAAAGAGTTTTATTTAATCCAGGTACAGAGAATCCAGAATTCTATCAGCTTTTAAAATCAAATAATATCAAAGCCGAAGAAGCTTGCACTTTAGTTTTATTAGCTACCAACCAATATTAAAGTTTAATTTACTTTTTCTTTAGGGTCTTTGCTTATTATCATTAACCCTACAAATGTGATTAATCCATTGACCAAAATTAATTCGTTATCAAATTTATAATTACCAAATAGAAATTCGGAATTGCTGCTTATCGCAAAACAAATTGCTGGTGATATCAAACAGATAAACGGAACTAGTTTATCGATAACGATTCTATTTTTTAATAGAAGTCCAAATCCGTAAAGTCCTAATAACGGACCATAAGTGTAACTTGCCACTTTAAAAATCATTGTTACAACGCTAGCATCATTTATTGCGTTGAACAAAATTATTACCAAAAACATCAAAAACGAAAACCCTAAATGAACCATATGTCTGGTTTGAATTGCATTGGTTTTATGACTATTTTCTTGCTTGTTCATTCCTAAGAAATCTACGCAAAAAGAAGTAGTTAAAGCTGTTAAAGCTGAATCTGTTGTTGCAAATGTTGCAGCCGTCAATCCTAATAAAAATATAACAGCCGGAATAGTTGCCAAATGATTGAAAGCAATTTCCGGAAAAAGTAAATCAGTTCTTTTTACACCATCAACCATAGGAATTGCAATGCCTTTATTTTCTGCATATATATAAAGTAACGCGCCAACACTCAAGAAAAATAAATTTATAACCACAAAAATTCCGGTAAAGGTAAACATGTTTTTTTGCGCTTCACCAATGTTTTTACAGCTTAAGTTTTTCTGCATTAAATCTTGGTCTAATCCTACCATTGCTATAGTAACAAAAATACCACCAACAATTTGTTTCCACACAAAATTGCCTTTTAAATAATCCTCGTAGAAAAAGATTTTAGAATAATTACTATTTTTTACTGCTTCAAAAGCTTCAAAAAAAGAGTAATTTAAAGAATCACAAATAAAATATATAGTTAAAAATACAGAGGCAACTAAAAAAAATGTTTGCAAGGTATCTGTTATAATAATTGTTTTTAAACCGCCTCGATATGTGTAGGCAAAAATTAATAAAAGAGATACTAATACGGTAACCGCAAACGGTATTTGAAAACTATCAAATACAAACCGTTGTAAAACAATTACCACTAAATACAACCTAAAAGCCGAACCAATTGTGCGGCTTATCAAGAATATAGTTGCTGCTGTTTTATAACTCACAACACCTAACCTTTGCTCAATATAAGTATAAATTGAAGTCAAATTTAATCTGTAATACAAAGGTAAAAGTACTGTGGCAATAATTATAAAACCAATCGCATTTCCTAAAACAAATTGAAAATAAGCAAATTGATTTTCAGGCGAACCTACATTTCCAGGAACAGAAATAAAGGTTACTCCAGACAATGCAGTTCCAATCATGCCAAAAGCTACCAAATACCATTTTGAATTTTTATTGGCCTGAAAAAAAGTATCATTATCAGAGCTTTTGTTACTAACAATATTTGAAATTAGTAAAAGAACGCCAAAATAAATTAATATAATTATTAGTATAAGATTTGCCGACATAGAGAATAATTTTGTGCCAAAGTAATAAAATTTATGATTACAAGATCAATTAATATTTTCAAAACAGTAAAAATTATCCGTTTTGTGCAACGTACTTTTATTTACTTTTGGTATTTATTAAAACACAATTTACCTATTTTTGTGGGATGGAATTCTCATCTAAATTATTAGAAAAAGCAGTTAATGAAATGTCGCAATTACCAGGAATTGGTAAAAGAACTGCTTTACGTTTGGTATTACATTTATTAAAACAACCAACAGAACAAACACAATATTTAACACAAGCGTTGACTAAAATGCGCGAAGAAATTAAATATTGCCAATCGTGTCACACTATTTCTGACCAATTAATTTGTGAAATTTGTGCTAACAATAACAGAAACCATACAATTATTTGTGTTGTGGAAGATGTTCGTGATGTTATGGCGATTGAAAACACTAGTCAATTCAAAGGTATTTACCACGTTCTTGGCGGAAAATTATCACCAATAGATGGTATTGGACCAAGTCAACTTAATATTACTACTTTAACAAATAAAGTAAAAGCTGGAGGAGTTTCTGAAATTATTTTTGCACTAAGTTCAACTATGGAAGGCGATACAACCAATTTTTATTTATATAAGCAACTGCAAGACTATGACATAATAACCAGTACAATTGCTAGAGGAATTTCTGTAGGAGATGAGTTAGAATATGCAGATGAGGTAACTTTGGGAAGAAGTATTTTACAACGAGTTCCTTTTGAAAATTCTCTAAAAAATATTTAAACCATTACCACGTTAATTTTTTGTTTTTTCGTGGGAAAAACTATCTTTGTTTGCCAATAATTATTTGACACTATGCGTTCTATACTTTTCTTATTCTTTATAAGTTTTTTTATTACTTCTTGTATTTCCCGAAAAGAATTAATTTATCTTCAGGATAATGGAAATAAGCAACAAAATACGCTTACAGAAATCGTACAAAAACCCTACAGATTGCAAGTTGGCGATGCAATTAGCATTTCTATAAGAGGTTTAGAATCAGAATTACTGCAGTTATTTGTAAATCCTAATCAAGATAATTCAGAACAAGGATTATATTTCACTGGATATGTAGTAGACGATCACGGTAATATAAGAATGCCTGTAATTGGGGAATTAAATGTACTTGGTTTTACTCTAGATGAGGTACGAATTAAGGTAGAAGAGATTTTATTAAACGACCATTTTAAAAAAACTTCTTTGCTATTTGTAAACGTTAAAACTTCTGGATTTAGATATACAATTACTGGAGAAGTAGGTTCAACCGGGACTAAAACAGTGTTTCAAGATCGTTTAAATATTATGGAAGCTATAGCAAATTCTGGAGATATTAGTATTACTGGTGATAGAAAAAACATACAAGTAATTCGCAAGTTTCCGCAAGGAACAGAAACTTATTCTATAGACCTAACGGATAGCAACGCCGTAAATTCACCAGTATATTTTTTACAATACAATGATTTTATTTATGTAAAACCCTTAAAAGAAAAAACTTGGGGAACGGGGAAAACAGGAATCGAATCTTTAGGTACCATTATAACTTTATTGTCATTGGCAACAACGACATTCTTATTACTTACTAGATAAAAAAACAAATGTTAGATACGAAAGATTTTTCATTTTTTGAAAACCAAAATAGTTTTGATTTTAAAGGGTTTTTAATAAAAACTTTAAGCTATTGGAAATGGTTTGTTCTAGGTTTAGCTGTTTGTATGTATACAGCATACTATATAAACTTAAGAAAACAACCTTTGTATAGTTTAGATACTACTATTGCAGTTCAAGAACAAACCAACCCATTATTTACTTCTAATACTAGTTTAACTTTTAATTGGGGCGGAACTTCAGATAAAGTACAATCTACAGCAACTACTTTAAAATCAAGATCTCATAATGAAATTGTCGTAGATAAATTAGACTTTTATATTGATTATACCCAACAAGCAGAATATTATACCAAAGATGTTTACGGTTATACACCGTTTATAATTAAGATTGAAAAGAATAAAAACCAAATATATGGTTCGCCAATTCAGGTTAAAGTAATTTCTGCTAATCAATTAGAAATTAGTAAAGAATTTACCTCACAAGACATTACAGTAATTAATTATGCTAACAACGAATCTAATTCTACTAGAGTAAAAATTGGTTTATTTAAGAAAATAGTTCGAATTGGCGAAAATATAAACCTACCTTTTTTGAATGCTAGATTCGAAGTAAACGAAGACATGACTTCCTATATTGGTGAAGTTTACTTTATTACTATGAATTCATTTGATAGTGTAGTTGCTAATTATAAAAACATTTCTGTAAATTTTGATGAAAAAGCTGCCTCTATTTTAAGATTATCATTGCAAGGAACAAATAAACCTCGAATTGTTGCTTATTTGAATGAAACAGTAAATACCCTTACCAAAAGACAATTAGAAGGGAAGAACTTATTTGCAGAAAATACCATAAAATATATTGATACTACTTTGGCAACGATGGAATCTAATTTAAAAGATGCCAACGAACAACTTAAGAAGTTTAGTCAGAATAAGAATTTAGCCGAAATTCAATCCGACGGTCAAACCTTTCAAAATGAATTAACTACTTTAGATTTAGAAAAAGACGCAGTAAAACGAAAGGTTAATTACTACAACACACTTCAAAATTATTTAAAGAATAGTACAGATTATTCAAAATTGCCTGCACCTTCTGTTGCGGGAATAGAAGATCCTAATATTCAAGGAAACATCGGGAAAATAATCGATTTATCTATTCGTCGTGAGAAAATGGCATATAGCGTAAAAAGTGAAGTGATGTTCGACAATATTGATAATGAGATCAATGCAGTAAAAAATGTACTTCTAGAAAATATCCGAACAGCCAAAAACTCTATTCAATTAGATGTAGAATTAGTAAATAATAGAATGCAAAGAGCTGAAGGAAAATTGGTTGGATTACCAGAAGAAAAGCAAGAATATTTTAAAATCATGCGTAAGTACGATTTAAGTGAAAATATTTACCAAACCTATTTACAAAAACGAAGTGAAGCATCTATAGTAAAAGCCGCAAATTTATCCGATATTGAATTTATTGACCCAGCCAAAGATATTGGCGAAGGTATGATAGGTCCGAGAACAGATGTGAATTATGTTATAGCTGCTTTTATGGGAATTCTAACCCCATTGTTAGTAGTATTTTTAATATTTTTTATTAATAATGCCATTCAAAACACAGACGATATTTCCAAATTAACAACAATTCCATTAATTGGTGTTGTAGGATTAAAAAGAACAGAAACAAATTTATCCGTATTCGAAAGACCAAAATCGGCACTTTCAGAATCCTTTCGAGCAATACGATCTTCCTTGCAATTTTTATACAAACGCCAAAATTTAAACGGAAGCAAAACCCTAATGGTCACTTCTTCTGTTAGTGGAGAAGGAAAAACCTATTGTTCCATGAATATTGCTACGGTTTTTGCATTAAGCGAAAAGAAAACAGTGATAGTAGGATTGGATTTAAGAAAGCCTAAAATATTTTCGGATTTTGATTTAACTAACGATGTAGGAATAGTAAACTACCTTATCGGACAAAAAACATTAGAAGAAATTACCATTAAAACGCACATTCCTTTTCTAGACGTTATTACATCTGGGCCAATTCCTCCAAATCCATCAGAGTTAATTATGGGCGACGGAATGAAAGAGTTTATTGAAGAATTAAAACTTAAATATGATTATGTAGTTCTAGATACTCCGCCAGTTGGATTAGTTACAGATTCAATTGAGTTATCTAGTTTTGTGGATGTTACCTTGTATATAATGCGACAAAATTTTACAAGAAAAGACATGATAAATTTGCTAAATAACCGAGTAAAAAGAGGCGAATTAAATAATGTAAGTATCATTTTAAACGGATATGAGAATAAAGCAAAATATGGTGCAGGTTATGGTTACGGCTATGGTTACGGTTATGGTAGCTATTCTAATGGCTATCATGATGAAGAACCGCCACGAAACGTATTTGAAAAATATTTAGGAATATTAAAGAAAAAGTTTAAAATAAAATCTTCATGAGTACTATTTTAGTTACAGGTGGTGCTGGTTTTATAGGTTCTAATTTGTGTGATTTTTTCTTGCAAAACGGACATTCTATAATCTGTTTAGACAACTTATCTACAGGATTTAAGAAAAATATCGAGCATAATTTAGAAAACCCAAAATTTAAATTTATTTTAGGAGATATAACTAATTTAGAAACTTGTGAAGCAGCTGTGACAAATGTAGATTATGTTTTGCATCAAGCAGCACTTGGTTCTGTTCCGCGTTCTATTTCAGATCCAATTGCGACGAATAATGCTAATATAACAGGATTTCTAAATATGTTGGTTGCATCCAAAAGTGCAAAAGTCAAACGCTTTGTGTATGCTGCAAGTTCTTCTACCTACGGTGATTCAGAAGTGCTTCCGAAGAAAGAAGAAATTATTGGCAAACCACTTTCTCCGTATGCGATAACCAAATATGTGAACGAATTGTATGCTGACATTTTTTATAAAACCTACGGTCTTGAAACAATAGGGTTGCGATATTTTAACGTTTTCGGAAGACGTCAAAGTCCAAATGGAGCCTATGCTGCTGTAATTCCTAAATTTGTAATGCAGTTAAAAAATCATGAAAGTCCGTTAATTAATGGAGATGGAAGTTTTTCTAGAGATTTTACATATATTGACAATGTTATTCAAATGAATAATCTAGCATTGTTTTCGGACAATAAAGAAGCGGTTAATCAAATTTTTAATACCGCATTTGGGCAACAAACGACCATTTTGGAAATGGTACAATTATTAAAACAAAACCTAATAAAATACGATGCAGAAATAGCAGCCGTTCCTATTGAATTGGGAGATTTTCGAAAAGGAGATATTCCTCATTCGTTAGCTAGCATTGAAAAAGCAAAAAAAATATTAAATTACAATCCGAAATTTTCCTTTCAAGATGGTTTAAAAGAAGCTGTTTCTTGGTATTGGGAAAATTTAAATTAAGAATTCCATAAAATGAAAATAACAAAAATTTGTTGCATTGGCGCAGGTTATGTTGGCGGACCAACAATGGCAGTAATAGCGCAAAAATGTCCAAACATACAGGTAACTGTAGTCGATTTAAATGAAGATAGAATCGCTAAATGGAACGATGATAATGTAGAAAACATTCCGGTTTATGAACCTGGATTAAGTGAAATAGTAAAACAAACTCGTGGTAAAAACTTGTTTTTTTCTACAAATGTTGATAAAGCTATTGATGAAGCCGAATTAATATTTATTTCGGTAAATACTCCCACCAAAACTTATGGTATCGGAAAAGGAATGGCGGCAGATTTAAAATACATTGAATTATGTGCCCGTCAAATTGCAAGAGTTTCTAAGACAGACAAAATTGTAGTCGAAAAATCTACGCTTCCAGTTCGAACAGCAGAAGCAATAAAAAATATTTTAGATCATACGGGTAATGGTGTTCAATTTCAAATTTTATCCAATCCAGAATTTTTGGCAGAAGGCACAGCCGTAGAAGATTTATTACAACCAGATAGAGTTTTAATTGGTGGTGATGAAACAGAAGAAGGCCAAAAAGCCATACAGCAATTAGTAGATGTTTATGCACATTGGGTAGCAGATGACCGAATATTAAGAACAAATGTATGGTCGTCAGAACTTTCTAAACTTACTGCAAATGCATTTTTGGCTCAACGTGTTTCTTCTATAAACGCAATGAGCGAATTATGTGAAAAAACTGGAGCTAACGTGGCGGAAGTTGCAAAAGCAATTGGAATGGATAGCAGAATTGGATCTAAATTTTTAAAAGCATCTGTAGGATTTGGCGGATCATGCTTTCAGAAAGATATTTTAAATCTTGTTTATATTTCTAAATCATTTGGTTTAAATGAAGTTGCAGATTATTGGGAACAAGTAATCATAATGAACGACCATCAAAAAAGAAGATTTGCAAGAAATATTGTTTGCACCTTATACAATACAGTTGCAGATAAAAAAATTGCATTTTTAGGCTGGGCATTTAAAAAAGACACCAACGATACCAGAGAATCTGCTGCTATTTATGTTGCTGATGATTTAATAAACGAACAAGCGCAAATCGCTGTTTTTGATCCTAAGGTTTCGCAAGTACAAATTCAAAGTGATTTGAACTATCTAAATTCAAGATCAGAAGCTCAAAACAATAAATTTTTATCTTCTTATGAATCTGCTTACCAAGCTTGTGAAGATGCACATGCAATCGCTATTCTTACCGAATGGGATGAATTTAAAAATTACGATTGGCAGAAAATATACGATAGTATGCTTAAACCGGCTTTTGTATTTGATGGTCGAAATTTATTAGATGCGCAAAAAATGAGAGAAATAGGATTCCATTACCAAGAAATTGGATCCTAAATTATAATAAAAACTTCAGTCAATCTGAAGTTTTTTGTTTTATACCAATTTCTATTAGCAGAATAAATGTAAATTTATACAATACCAAATCATTCAAAAAATAGAAATAAATTTCCCTTAAAAAATTAAATTATGAAAGACTGGAATTTAGACCAATATAAAATCACCAAAGAAATTAAATTAGCAACCATTCCTACTGTTTTTGATACGGATAAAGACGATTCTTATTTTGAAAAAAAGTTAGAAAAGGTGCAGGCAAAACTTAGTAAAAAGCAAGATACCATGTATGCACATAATAAATATAGTGTGCTTATTTGTTTGCAAGGAATGGATACTAGCGGAAAAGACAGTTTAATACGAGAGGTTTTTAAGCAATTCAATACTCGTGGTGTTGTTGTACATAGTTTTAAAACACCAAATAGTACCGAGTTAGAACACGATTATTTGTGGCGTCATTATATTGCACTACCAGAAAAGGGAAAATTTGGAGTATTTAACAGAACGCATTATGAAAATGTTTTGGTTACTCGCGTACATCCAGAATATATCTTAAACGAAAATATTCCCGGAATTGAAAAAGTGGAAGATATTATGCCTCAATTTTGGGATGACAGAATGAATCAAATGATAAATTTTGAAAAGCATTTGACTCAAAACGGAACAATAGTTTTAAAATTTTACTTTCACATGAGTAAAGACGAACAAAGAAAACGTCTTTTAAAACGATTAGAAAATGAAGAAGATAATTGGAAGTTTTCTGTAGGCGATTTACAAGAAAGAGAACTTTGGGAAGAATACATGCATTGCTACGAAGAAGCAATTAGTAAAACTTCTACCGATTTTGCACCTTGGCACGTAATTCCGTCTGATAATAAAAGCGCAGCCAGACTTTTAGTAGCGAAAATTATTTGGCAGGAAATTAAAAAGCTAAAAGATATTAAAGAACCAGAACTAGCGGATAAGGTAAAAAAAGATCTTGAATTTTATCGAGATTCCTTAAAATAGTAAAAAAATAAAAAGAAAAGGCGCTTAGAAATTAATCTAAACGCCTTCTCAACCAATTTACTTAACCCTATCTTTATAATTTGAAACCATATGCCAAACGTAAGGCAACTTGATTGGTATCAAAATCAGTATAATCTTCGTAACGAACACTTATGTCAATGAATTTATTTGCATAACCAAGTCCTGGCGCATACAAAAATGAGGTAGATTGACCAGCATTTGAAGTAGAGAAAGCTCCACCAACTTCACCTAAAACATAAAATGAATCTCCAATTACAAAAGCTTTAAATCCTACCTTTGCTGGAATAAAACCTAAATCATTATTTGATCCTCTTTGAAATAAATTTGTGTAACCTGTTGTTAATGTTAAAGATGTTTTTAAAGACATATCGTACTGTAAACGAACGTCTGCACCTAATGCATATTGGTAATCATCACTATTAGTTGGTAAACCAACATTTGCACCAAATCCTAATCTAAAACCACTATCGTAGCTTTTTGCTTCTGCTGTATCTTGTGCAAATGCACCGTTTCCAAAAATTAGTGTTGCGGCTATAGCAACCGCGTAATTAAATTTCCTTAAAATTAACATGTTTTTGTTTTTGTTATTGTATGAAGCAAAGATATAGACACAATGTTCATGGCTTGTTACACGATTTTTTTCTTTCGTTATATAATTTTAAAATATTTTATTTGCTCTAATAGCTGAATGCCAAACACAACTAACTATCTTTGCATTTCAAAAAAAAACACAGTGCAACTTTCAATCTATATAAAAGAATTTCGATACAATCTTAAATTAGCGTATCCAATTATATTAGGAATGCTTGGACATACAATTACTGGAATTGTCGATAATATAATGGTAGGTAAAATTGGAGCAACAGAATTGGCTGCCGCATCTTTAGGTAGTAGCTTTGTTTTTGTTGCTATGGCAGTCGGAATCGGATTTTCTACCGCAATAACTCCTTTAATTGGTCAAGCTGATGCAGAAAAAGATACTAATGCCATTCGAAGTATTTTTTTTAACGGCGTATTTTCTTGTACAATTTTAGGATTATTTTTATTCGTTGCAGTACTATTTTGTAAACCAATAATGGTTTTACTTAACCAACCCACAGATGTAGTTTTGTTAGCAAATCCTTTTATTACTATTATCGCATTTTCTTTAGTTCCTTTAGTTATTTTTCAAGGTTATAAGCAATTTGCAGATGGATTGTCATTAACCAAAATCTCTATGTATGCTATTTTTGGGGCCAATATTTTAAATATTATTATCAATTATTTATTAATTAATGGTATTTGGATATTTCCAAAATTAGGTATAATCGGAGCAGGAATAGGAACTTTGGTTTCTCGAATTGCAATGGTAATTTTCTTGCATTACTTTTTAACCAAAAGAAAAGAGCTACAAATTTATTTTCAAGGATTTCAGTTTGCTGAAATAAAAAAATCAGTAATAAAAAGTATTTCCAAAGTAGGATTGCCTTCTGCATTTCAAATGTTGTTTGAAGTATTGTTATTTACAGCCGCAATTTGGTTGTGCGGAATTATTGGTAAAACTAGCCAAGCAGCCAATCAAATTGCTTTGAGTTTAGCGTCTTTAACTTTTATGTTTGCCATGGGTTTAAGTGTTACAGCAATGATTCGTGTGAGTAATCAAAAAGGACTAAAAGATTATAAAAAGCTTTTAATAGTAGCACGTTCTATTTTTTTACTATCTATTTTGATTGAGATAGTTTTTGCAATTTTCTTTATTCTATTCCATAGTTATTTACCGCAATTTTTCATGAATTTAGACGATGTAAGTCAGCTACAAGTAAATAATGAAGTTATAGGTATTGCTGCAAAATTATTATTAGTTGCCGCTTTTTTTCAAATTTCAGATGGTATTCAGGTAGTTGTACTTGGCGCTTTACGCGGATTGCAAGACGTAACCATACCTATGTATATTACGTTTGTGGCCTATTGGATTGTAGGATTTCCGATATCCTATTACCTAGGAATTTATACCAGTTTAAAAGCAACTGGAGTTTGGATCGGATTATTTGCAGGATTAACGGCTGCAGCAATTTTTTTGTATATTCGTTTTCAATATGTCATTAAAAAAAATAGAGAAAAGGAAAATCTTATCCTTTCTAATTAAAAAATAATAACACCAAAATAAAACAAAATGGAATTACCAAAATTTGTATTAGGCGATAACACCGATTTTCCCGACGATATTTTTATTATTCATTTAGATTATCCTCGATTTATTATCAACTTAAAAGACGATGAGGTTGAATTTATGGAAGAAGACGAAGATTTAGATGAAGCCGAACTAAAGGCAGAAATGGAAACTCTAATCACATTGGCAAACGAATTTTATGATAGAGAAATTGCCCGTTACGACGAAGAATAAATAAAAAAAAGACCTAAATATTTAGGTCTTTTTTTATTCTTACTTATTTCTTCTTGCGTTTGGCATCTCGTTTTCTTTCTACTCCACGATTTCTAGATGCCGTTTTTCTTGGTTTTGTTTTTGCTGGTCCGCCAAGATTTACTTGTTTGTTTTTATCTGATTTTTCATGAAATGCTTCGCCACCTTCTTTTTTTACTCGTTTTAAAAGTTGCTTTACTTTTTTAAAGTCTTTTTCAAATTCTAGCAATCGAATCGCAATTTCAACACCTTCTGGAATTGGTAAAAACGGAATTTCTTTTTCCATTAAAACTTCTGCTTCCAACTGAATTTCTTCTTCTTTCGGACTAATAAAACTTATCGCAACACCGCTTTTATCGGCACGACCAGTTCTACCAATTCTGTGAATATATTGTTCAGGAATGTCTGTAAATTCAAAATTCAAAACATGTGTAACGTCGGATATATCCAAACCACGCGCCATTACATCTGTAGTTACAATTCCGCGTAATTCGCCAGCCTGAAAAGCAGCCATGGTATTCAAT
>JBLIJW010000038.1:0-24371 GCA_047636155.1 Flavobacterium sp.
TAAGTTCCTAAAGAAAAACCGGCGCCAATAATTGGTCCCATTAAAGGTGAAATTAGCATTGCGCCAATAATTACCGCAGGTGAATTTACATTAAGTCCTACAGATGCAACCACAATTGCACCTGCTAAAACCCATAAATTAGAACCACGAAAACTAATATTGGCTTTGACTTCACCTAAAACAGTATTTTTATATTCTGATCCAGCATTTAAGTCTAAAAACTTTTTAATTTCTTTAAAATCAAACATATTGTTAGATTATACTTGTATTACGCCAAGGTTAAATTTCTTTTCAATAGGCGAGTGGTTTGCCGCTTCTATGCCCATTGATATCCAAGTTCTTGTTTCTAAAGGATCTATTATTGCATCTGTCCAAAGTCTGGAAGCTGCATAATAAGGAGAAACTTGCGCATCATAACGCGCTTTTATTTTATCAAATAATTCTTTTTCTTTAACTTCATCTACAGTTTCACCATTCTTTTTTAAAGAAGCTGCTTCAATTTGAACTAATACTTTTGCAGCTTGTGTTCCACCCATTACAGCAAGTTCTGCACTAGGCCAGGCTACGATTAATCTTGGATCGTATGCCTTTCCGCACATGGCATAATTTCCTGCACCATAGGAGTTGCCTATAATTATTGTAAATTTAGGAACTACGGAATTGGAAACTGCATTAACCATTTTGGCACCATCTTTAATTATTCCGCCATGTTCTGATTTACTGCCTACCATAAATCCCGTTACGTCTTGAAGAAAAACTAATGGAATTTTCTTTTGGTTGCAATTGGCGATAAATCGGGTTGCTTTATCTGCAGAATCAGAATAAATGACGCCACCAAACTGTATTTCTCCTTTTTTTGTTTTTGATACATTACGTTGGTTAGCTACAATACCAACTGCCCAACCATCAATCCTAGCATAACAAGTAATTATTGATTTGCCGTAATCTTCTTTGTACATATCCAATTCTGAATTATCTACCAATCGTTTGATGATTTCCATCATATCATATTGACTTGTTCTCGATTTAGGTAAAATTCCGTAGATATCTTTTTCGTTTTCTGTTGGTTTTGCGGCTTTAATACGATTGAATCCTGCTTTATCAAAATCACCAATTTTTCCAACTATATTTTTAATTCTATCTAAAGCATCTTTATCATCTTTTGCTTTATAATCGGTTACGCCAGAAATTTCGCAATGTGTAGTTGCTCCACCCAATGTTTCGTTATCCACATTTTCACCTATTGCGGCTTTAACTAAATAACTTCCTGCAAGGAAAATACTTCCAGTTTTGTCCACTATCATAGCTTCGTCACTCATTATTGGTAAATAAGCACCACCGGCAACACAACTTCCCATAACTGCTGCGATTTGGGTTATTCCCATACTACTCATAATGGCATTATTTCTAAAAATTCTTCCAAAGTGTTCTTTATCCGGAAAAATTTCATCTTGTAAAGGAAGATAAACACCGGCAGAATCAACAAGATAAATAATCGGCAACTTATTTTCCATTGCTATTTCTTGGGCACGTAAATTTTTCTTTCCGGTAATAGGAAACCATGCTCCGGCTTTTACTGTGGCATCATTAGCAACTACTATGCATTGTTTTCCAGAAATGTATCCTATTTTAATGACCACGCCGCCAGAAGGACAGCCGCCATGTTCTGCATACATTCCGTCACCAACAAATCCCCCAATTTCAATGGAATCAGATTTGCTGTCTAATAAATAGTCAATCCGTTCTCTAGCGGTCATTTTGCCTTCTGCGTGTAATTTTGCAATCCGTTTCTCGCCACCACCAAGTTTTATTTTAGAAAATCGATATTTTAAATCGCTTACTAATAATTTATTGTGATCTTCGTTGCTATTAAAATTTAAATCCATAGTTTTATTTAAGAAAAATATTAGGGCTAAAATACAAAAAGCATTTAAATGTTGGTTTAATATTCGATTTTTAAATTGAGGCAAAATATGTTTTTTTTGGGCAGATTTAATGTTATGTTAACATAAGATAGGTACATTTGCACCTATAAAAAATTTGTACAATGACATTAAATAACATTTTTCAGTTTTTAGTTCCTAAGGACAAAAAGTTTTTTCCCTTATTTGAACAAGCTTCTTTAAATTTAATCATTTTAGCTGAAACTTTGCACGAAGGGGTTAACGCTCCAAGTGACTCAAGAGATGACTTTTACAAAAAAATTGAAGATTTAGAAGTTACTATAGAAGAAATTACACACCAAACGCATTTAGAATTAAGTAAGAATTTTATTACTCCTTTTGACAGAGAAGATATTCATAACTTGATTAAATCCATTGATAACGTTGCCGATTTTATGCATGGCGCGGCATCAAAGATGCGGATATATCAAGTAGATAAAATTACAAAATCGATAAGAAAGCTTACAGAAATTAATTTAGATGCTTGTAAATTAATAGGAGAAGGAATTGCTGCATTGCAAAAAATGGATCACAAAGGTATTAAAGATACGTGCAAACGTATTAATAAATTAGAAAGTAAGGCTGATTCTGTTTTTGATAAAGCTGTTGCTGATATTTTTGAAAATGAAAATGATGCTAAAAACATTATTAAATACAAGGAAGTGCTTTCTGCTTTGGAATCTGCTTCTGATAAATGTAAAAGTGTGGCTAATGTTTTAGAACAAATTTCTGTTAAACACTCCTAATTCTTTTCAAAAACAAAATTAATGGATTTCACCTTACTAATTGTAATTATAGTATTAGCGCTTATTTTTGATTATATTAATGGTTTTCACGATGCTGCTAATTCTATTGCTACCATTGTAGCAACAAAAGTTTTAACTCCATTTCAGGCAGTTTTGTGGGCAGCATTCTTTAATTTCATGGCCTATTGGGTTTTTGGATTTGGCGTTGCAGATACTGTTGCAAAAACTGCTCATACTGCGAGTATTGATTTGATAGTAATTCTAGCAGGTGTAATTGCTGCGATTATCTGGAATTTAATAACTTGGTGGAAAGGAATTCCATCTTCTTCTTCGCATACTTTAATTGGGGGGTTTGCTGGTGCGGCAATCGCACATGGATTTAGTATTACCAATGACCCGGAACATTTTGGATTTAAAATAGTAAACTGGTTAAAAGATGCAAAGAATGGTGAAGCAGTTCCTTCTGGAGTTTTAATGGTAATATTATTTATTGTATTTGCTCCGCTTATAGGAATGATTATTTCCTACTTTATTAGCATATGGATGATGTATTCTTCTAAAAAGAATATTTATCCTAAAATACTTACCGTTGTTTTAATGTTACTAGTATTCTTGTTTTTATCTAACGTTATGCATGGATTTGAAGATATTGAAAAACCACGTTTTCAAAGCGAATTTTGGAGTGTTGCTTTTGAGCCATCTAATATTAAATGGTTTTTAGTAGCTTTAATATTTTATTCTTTAGCGATTTTCAATTTATTCTTTTCTTCCTTTTCTACAGCGCGAGCAGAAAAAGTTTTAAAGAAAATGCAATTATTATCATCGGCCGCTTTTAGTTTAGGTCATGGTGGTAATGACTCGCAAAAAGTTATGGGAATTATAGCCGCAGCAGTTGCCGTTTATATAAAAACCAATCCTAATATTAATTTATCTGGTGGATTTTTAGATTTGAATGTACAATTACCAAGCGGTACTCAAGAAGGAATTATGCCAACTTGGATTCCACTAACCTGTTATACCGTTATTGCATTAGGAACTTTAAGCGGTGGTTGGAAAATTGTAAAAACAATGGGTTCAAAAATTACAAAAGTGAATGCATTTGAAGGAGTCGTTGCAGAATCTGCGGGCGCATTAACCTTATTTACAACGGAACATTTTAAAATACCTGTTTCAACAACTCATACCATTACAGGTTCTATAATTGGTGTTGGAGTGACAAAAAGAGTTTCTGCTGTTCGTTGGGGAGTTACAGTAAAATTGCTTTGGGCTTGGTTATTAACCATTCCGGTTAGTGCGGTTTTAGCTGCTTTAATTTATTACTTTTTTAAATTATTTCTTTAAATTGTTAGTATATATCAAGCCAGCAAAATTGTTGGCTTTTTTTATACAAAATTTATTTTTGTTTGTGTTTTATCAATATTAAAAAAATTTAAGAATTAGAAAATTATGATTATCATTTTCAAAACTTTTTTTATTGAATAAATGGTAAATTAATCTATGAATTTTGATAATATAACTTAAAAAAAAATATTGTAATTTTATTTCAGTTTTTTAATTTTAAGATAAAACTATAAATAATTAACGTTTTCAAAGCCAAATAGAAATTGGTATTTAACATTACATTATAACATATAACAGTAACAAAGTATTCGGTATTATGTAATTTTACAACTTTAAAAAATTAAATATTATGAAAAAAAGTTTTATAATCGCTATTATGACAATCTCTTTTATTGGTAATGCCCAATTAAAAACAGTAAATTATTCTGATGGTACGCAAAAATTGGAAGGTTTCTTCGGAAAAGCTAAAGGAAAATCAGCAGATAATGCTGGTGTTTTAATTCTTTCTGCGTGGATGGGAATTGATGCTCATTCTAAAGAATCTGCTACAGAACTTAACAAATTAGGGTATCATTCTTTCGTAGCTGATATTTATGGCGTTGGTAATAAACCAAAAAATACAGACGAAGCCGGAAAAATGGCAGGTTCTTTTAAAAATAACATTGCAAATTACCACAAAAGAATTCAGTTGGCTTTAGATCAATTGGTGAAAAATGGAGCAAACCCAGACAAAATCATAGTAATTGGTTATTGTTTTGGAGGAACTGGAGCTATTGAAGCTGCAAGAGCCAACATGAAAGTACGTGGAGTCGTTTCTTTTCACGGCGGATTAGGTAGAGATGCCAAAAGAGAAATTGAACCGATAACTCCAGAAGTTTTAGTTCTTCATGGTGCAGATGATCCGTACGAATCAGAACAAGAAATTAAAGATTTTCAAAGCGAAATGAGAACTGCAAAAGCAGAATGGCAAATGAATTATTATTCGAAAGCGGTACATGCCTTTACTCACAAAGACGCAGGAATCGACAATAGTAAAGGTGCCGCTTATAATGAAAAAGCAGATAAAAGATCATGGATTGCTATGAGAAACTTTATGAAGGAAGTTTTGAAATAGTTTTCTGGATATTTAAAACAAAAAAATCCGAAGTATTATTTTACTTCGGATTTTTTTGTTTTAAAACCTTAAGTCCTAAAAATACAAAAGTCGATCTGGAGCGATCGACTAATGAGGTAAGGTGTAACTTCCTTTCGGAATCCTTGCTGCAAATATAGAATATTTTAATCTATCTAAAAAGCAAATTCGATATTAATATTTTTTATTTTATAAAGATGCCATATCTATAACAAAACGATATTTTACATCACTCTTTAACATACGATCGTAGGCCGTATTGATGTCTTGCATTTTAATTAGTTCGATATCAGAAACTATATTGTGTTCTCCACAAAAATTTAACATTTCCTGAGTTTCTGCAATGCCACCAATTAAGGAACCGGCAACAGACTTTCTTCCCATAATCATCGGAACTGTATTTAAAATTGGTTCTAAACCGCCAAGATAACCAACTAGAACCAAAGTACCACTGATATTTAAAGTTGCAACGTACGGATTAACGTCGTGAACATAAGGAACAGTATCAATAATTACATCAAATTTCCCTGTAACCTCTTGCATTTGCTTATCGTCTGTAGAAATAATTACAGTATCTGCGCCTAAATCTTTAGCATCTTGTTCTTTATTAGGAGAACGAGAAAATAAGGTAACTTCTGCTCCAAGTCCTTTTGCTAATTTAATAGCCATATGGCCTAAACCACCAAGTCCAACAACTGCTACTTTACTTCCTTTTCCAACTTTCCAATGTTTTAATGGCGACCAAGTTGTAATACCGGCACAAAGCAAAGGTGCAGTTGCAGCTAGATCTAAATTAGCAGGAACTTTAAGAACAAAATGCTCGTCAACAACAACTTTTTGAGAATAACCGCCGTAGGTCATTCCGCCCAAATGTTTGTCTTCTCCATTATAGGTACCAACCCATCCGTTCAAACAATATTGTTCTAAATCTTGTTCACAACTTGAGCAAGATTTGCAAGAGTCAACCAAACAGCCAACTGCTGCATAATCTCCAACTTTTAATTTAGTAACAGAACTACCAATACGGGTAACTTTTCCTACAATTTCATGGCCTGGAACTACTGGATAAGCAGAGTTTCCCCAATCGTTTTTTGCTGTATGCAAGTCTGAATGGCAAACGCCACAATACATAATTTCAATTTCAATATCGCTATCTGTTGGTTCGCGGCGTTGAATTTCTATTTGTTTTAAGTCTTGATCTGCTGCTTCTGTTCCGAATGCTTTTACTGTATTTGTTTTCATTTTTTCTTTTTAAAATTTTATTACTTTAACCTTTATTAAAAGATTTTTAAATTTAATAAAAATAGATTAAACTAGTATTAACTAAAACTTAAATTTCATCAAACTATTCTGTGTTTTATTCTTCTTTTTGTCCCATCATCATTAAATAGGCTTTTAGAAAACCGTCAATTTCACCATTCATAACGGCGTCTACATTGCTGGTTTCAAATCCACTTCGTACATCTTTTACTAGTTTATATGGTTGCATCACGTAATTACGGATTTGTGAACCCCATTCGATTTTCATTTTTTCTGATTCGATATCTGCACGTTGTGCCATTTGCTTTTTAAGTTCGATTTCGTATAACTGTGATTTCAACATTTGCATCGCACGTTGTCTGTTGTCTTGTTGCGAACGCGTTTCTGAACACTGAATTTGGATACCGCTTGGTTTATGAAACAACTGTACCTTAGTTTCTACTTTATTCACATTTTGACCTCCAGCACCGCTTGATCTAGAAGTAACAATTTCTATATCTGCTGGATTAATTTCGATTTCGATAGTATCATCAACTAGCGGATATACATAAACAGAAGCAAATGAGGTATGTCTTTTGGCGTTGCTATCAAAAGGTGAAATTCGTACTAAACGATGTACGCCATTTTCTCCTTTAAGATAACCAAAAGCAAAATCTCCTTCAATTTCTAGCGTTACTGTTTTAATTCCTGCAACATCGCCACCTTGAAAATTTAGTTCTTTGATCTTGTATTTTTGCTTTTCTGCCCACATCATGTACATTCGCATGAGCATACTTGCCCAATCGCAACTTTCTGTTCCGCCTGCTCCAGCTGTGATTTGAATTACCGCAGATAAACTATCGCCTTCATCAGACAACATATTTCTGAATTCTAAATCTTCAATATGGGAATTTGTTGTTTCAAATAGAGTTTCAACTTCTTGTTCTGAAACATCACCTTCTTTAAAAAATTCGTAAGTTACTTGAAGTTCTTCGGCTAGGTTGATTCCTTTTTCAAAATCTTCTACCCATTTTTTCTTGGTTCGCAGATTTTTCACAATAAGTTCTGCTTCTCTTGCGTTATTCCAAAAATTGGGATCAAAAGTTTTTTCTTCCTCGTTGGTAATTTCTATAAGTTTGGCATCAATGTCAAAGATACCTCCTTAACGCACCGAGCCGTTCTATAATACCTTTTATTTGTTCGGTATTTGTCATAAATTAGTTTATTTTTGCAGTAAATATACTAGTAATTACGGAGTTTTTAGCCCTGATTGCAGTGAAAATTACTTGGAAGTAACGACTATTTTTTATGGTTTTAAAAAAGCGACCACTGGAAGCTCTTTTTAAAACTATATAAAAAAAGGAGTTACGACAAGAAATTGTAATGAAAAGCAGGAAATTGCTGTAAAAAAAAGAGTTGTTTTTTAATCTCGCATAAAATATAAGATGGAAATAAATTTGATTAGTGATACGGTAACTAAACCGTCGTTAGAAATGTTGCAACATATGTTTAAAGCAAATGTTGGTGATGATGTGTACAAGCAAGATCCTACAGTGAACGAGCTAGAAGAAACTTTGGCTGATTTATTTGGTATGGAATCTGCCTTGTTTTTCCCGAGTGGAACTATGGCAAACCAAACTGCAATTAAATTGCATACCAATCCTGGGGAACAAGTAATTTGCGATAAATATTCGCATATTTACCATTACGAAGGTGGTGGCGCAAGTTTTAATAGTGGTGTTTCGTGTAATTTGGTTGATGGTAGCCGTGGCATGATGAATGCCGACTTGGTTAGAAACGCCATTAATGATCCAGAATTTTATCACGCGCCGTTAACGAGTTTAGTGAGTGTTGAAAATACTACCAACAAAGGTGGCGGTGCATGTTATGATTTATTGACTTTACAAGCCATGAAAGAAGTTTGTGTTGAACATAAACTAAAATACCATTTAGATGGCGCAAGACTTTGGAACGCCTTAATTACTAAAAAACAGCATCCTAAGCAATTTGGCTCCATGTTCGATACCATTTCAGTTTGTTTGTCTAAAGGTCTTGGCGCGCCAGTTGGTTCGGTTTTACTAGGTGATAAACAAACGATGAAACGAGCGCTTAGAATTCGAAAAATGTTTGGTGGCGGAATGCGTCAAGCAGGATATTTAGCTGCTGCTGGATTGTATGCTTTGCAAAATAATGTAAGCAGGCTAGAGGAAGACCATATTCGTGCAAAAGAAATTGCTGCGCTTTTGCAAGAATTAAGTTGGGTAGAAAAGGTAGAACCTGTTGAAACCAATATCCTAATTTTTGAAGTTAAAAAACCTTGGACAGAAGGTTTGGTGATGGAAAAGTTAAAACAAAAGAATATATTTATTAGTTCTATGGGACATGGAAAATTGCGAATTGTAACCCATTTAGATTATAAAAAAGTAATGCATACCTATGTGTTAGATACATTAGGTAAGTTGGTTTTTTAAATTGATAATCAAGAGAATAAAAAAAAGGCTAAAATTAATTTTTAGCCTTTTTTTATATATTATTTAAACATATCTTCCATGCCGGGAATCATTGGCATATCCACTTTGGTGACTGCATCTAATTCTGTTTGATTTATGTCTTTCGCTTTTTTTAGTGCGTTGTTTACTACTACAACTAAATAATCTTCTAATTGCTCTTTATCTTTTAATAAACTTTCTGAAATAGCAATAGTTTTTATTTGAGAATTAGCTGTAACGGTAACCTCTAAAAGTCCGTCTGAACTCTTTTCATCAATTAGAACATTGTCTAATCTTTTTTTAGTTTCTTCTATCTTTTGTTGGGTATCGCGAAGTTTACCCATCATTCCCATTAAATCCATATCTATTATTTTTTTATTGAATTACAAAATTAATAAAAACGTGAAGCATTGTTAACTTTATGTGCACAAAAAGTTGTTAAAAAGCGCTTTTTAATTATTTATGTGTGGTATTTTTGCCTAACTACAGGTAAAACACAAAAATGAAAGATACAATACAAGCTCCAATTGCAATTAAAAAACCTAAAAATTTAAGTGCACACGGTCATAATAGAATAGATGATTATTTTTGGATGAATGAAAGAGAAAATCCAGAAGTTATTTCTTATTTAAATGCAGAGAACCGTTTTTACGAGCAAGAAACAGAACATACGAAAGGTTTACAGAAATCGCTTTTTGAAGAAATGAAAGCAAGAATTAAAGAAGATGACTCTTCTGTACCTTATTTTTATAATGGATATTATTATATTACCCGATTTGAAATCGGAAAAGGTTATCCTATATTTTCCAGAAAAAAGGAAACTTTTTTAGCAGAAGAAGAAATTTTATTCGATTGTAATGAAATGGCAAAAGATCATGCCTATTTTCATTTAACGGGCATCAACATTAGCGATGATAATAAATTTGCCTGCTTTGGTGTAGATACAGTTTCTAGAAGACAATATAATATTCAAATCAAAAACTTAGAAAACAACGAAGTTTTACCTCTTTTGTTAGAAAATACAACAGGTGATTCTACCTGGGCAAATGATAATGAAACTATTTTTTATTCAAGAAAAGATGAAACAACGCTACGACCAGATAAAATATATACGCACAAATTAGGAGAAAATCCTGCAAATGACAAGCTTATTTATTTTGAAGAAGATGAAACCTTTGATGTTTCGGTTTACAAATCAAAATCGAATAAATACATCATTATTCGCGTAGATAGTACGATGACTTCTGAATATCGTTTTATAAATGCTAGCGAACCAAATGGCGAAATTAAAATATTTCAGGAAAGAATTCGTGAATTAGAATACTCTATTTCCCACTACAAAGACAGTTTTTACATCATTACAAATAAAGACGAGGCAACCAATTTTAAATTAATGAAAACCTCAGAAAACGCAACTTCTGTTGAAAATTGGGAAGAAGTGATTCCGCACGATGATTCTATTTTATTAGAAGGTATTGATATTTTTAGAGATTATTTAGTAGTTAGTACAAGAGAAAATGGACTTACAAAAATAAAAATTCAGCCTTGGGATAATTCAGAACCTTATGAATTACCTTTTGATATCCAAACGTATACAGCAGAAACAACCACAAATATTGAGTTTAATACCGAATTCTTGCGATATAGATATACTTCTTTGGCAACTCCAAGTTCTGTTATAGATTTTAATATGCGAACTAGAGAAAAAATTATCTTGAAAGAACAAGAAGTTTTAGAGGCTGGTTTTGATAAAAAAAATTACACTGAAGAACGTATTTGGGCAACTGCTTATGATGGTAGCAAAATTCCTATTTCAATCGTATATAAAAATACTATGAAAAAAGACGGAAACAATCCGTTTTTACTTTATGCTTATGGTTCTTATGGTATGACGATTGATCCTCAATTTTCTAGCACAAGATTGTCTTTACTAAATCGCGGTTTTATTTTTGGAATTGCCCACATTCGCGGTGGCGAAGATTTAGGACGCGATTGGTATGAAGATGGAAAATTATTAGATAAAAAAAATACTTTTACCGATTTTATCGATTGTTCGCAATTTGTTATCGATGAAAAATATACTTCAGAAAAACATTTGTATGCAGAAGGCGGTTCTGCGGGTGGACTTTTAATGGGTGCAATTGCCAATATGAAACCAAATTTATATAACGGAATTATTGCTCAAGTACCTTTTGTAGACGTAGTAACCACAATGTTAGATGATACAATACCTTTAACTACAGGCGAATACGACGAATGGGGAAATCCTAATGAAAAAGAATACTATGATTATATGCTATCTTATTCTCCTTATGATAACGTGGTAAAACAAGATTATCCTAATTTATATATTTCTACTGGATTTCATGATTCGCAAGTGCAATATTGGGAACCCGCAAAGTGGATTGCAAAATTACGAGCTTTAAAAACAAATTCTACAAAATTATACCTTGACACAAACATGGAAACCGGACATGGTGGCGCATCGGGTCGTTTTGAGTCTCTAAAAGAACTTGCTAAAGAATTTAGTTTTTTGCTAGATTTAGAACAAATCACCCAATAGTTAAAAAAAAATTATTAAATTTGCCAAGTTCTCAATTTACTTTTGGTAATGTTAAAAGAATCGCTTTGACTAATTTATTTTATGAAAGAAAATATAAAAGCTTATAACAATGTTTTGGAATTAATAGGAAATACACCACTTATTAAATTAAATAAAATTACAGAAAGCCTAAAAGGTAATTTTTATGCAAAGGTAGAAGCATTCAATCCAGGACATTCATCAAAAGACAGAATAGCTTTACATATAATAGAAGAAGCCGAAAAACAAGGCATTCTTTCGCCTGGTGATACCATTATTGAAACTACATCTGGAAATACTGGATTTAGTTTAGCAATGGTAAGCATAATAAAAGGCTACAATTGTATTTTAGCGGTAAGTTCGAAATCCTCAAAGGACAAAATTGATATGTTACGCAGTTTGGGTGCAAAAGTATACGTTTGTCCTGCACACGTTTCTGCAGATGACGAAAGATCGTATTATAATGTTGCCAAACGACTGCATGAAGAAACCAAAGGTTCGTTTTATATCAATCAATATTTCAATCAATTAAATATAGATGCACATTATTTAACAACTGGTCCAGAAATTTGGGATCAAACCGGTGGTCAAATTACGCATTTAGTTGCTTGTAGCGGAACAGGAGGAACAATTTCTGGCGTTGCAAAATATTTAAAAGAAAAAAATCCGAAAATTAGAATTTTAGGTGTGGATGCTTTTGGATCGGTATTGAAAAAATACCATGAAACAAAAGAGTTTGATGCTAAAGAGATTTATCCGTATCGCATTGAAGGATTAGGTAAAAACTTAATTCCAACAGCCACAGATTTTGACTCAATTGATTATTTCATGAAAGTTACAGATGAGCAAAGCGCACATACTGCTAGAGAAATAGTTACCAAAGAAGGAATGTTTGTAGGATATACCTCTGGTGCTGTGATGCAAGCAGTAAAACAATATGCAGAAGAAGGAGAATTTGATGAAAATAGTATTGTAGTAAGTATATTTCCAGATCATGGATCGAGATATATGAGCAAAGTGTTTAGTGACGATTGGATGAACGAACAAGGCTTTTTTGATAGCATTAACGCAGAAACTATTCAGAAAGTAGAGTTTATAAAATAAAAAATAGCAAACCTGTTTATAAAAAAATCCCGATTAATTTTAATCGGGATTTTTTATGCATAAAAAATTAAATCTAGACCTTATTTTACAATTATTTTTCTTTTGGTTATAGTTCCATTAGAGTCAATTTTTGCAATATAAACGCCACTTTGTAAATTAGTTTGAAATTGTTTTTCAAATGAAAAAGTATCGCTAAAAACTACATTCCCAAGTATATTAAATATAGTTACAGTTGTATTTTGATCCGCACCAGAAATAATAAATTGGTTCTGATTTGGATTTGGATATAACACAATTTTAGAATCATTAAAATTGGAAGTAGTAAGATTACTAAACCAAGGCTGTCCAAAATTAGCTCCAAAAATATAATTTGCTAGGTTAGGATGGTCAATAAACGGATTTCGATTTACTTGCCAAGTGTAAATGAAATTATTTCTATTCATTTCAAAATCGTCGCTGGCATCTTGCATATTCCATTGCAGTAACGTTTCTAAATCACCTAATTGTCCAACGGTAGTATCAGCAGGATTTCCATTTACAACAGATAATCCATTATATCGCACTGCCATGTAAAAAACAGAACGTGCAACATCGCCTTTCCAAGAACCTGCAGTGTTAGTTGGACCATTATAATCTCCTAAACCGTAATCTTTATTACTTCGCAAAGTATTTTCTGGTCCGTATTCTGCTCTTAAATGGTGTGCATCGCCATGACCGGCTAAAATATCGTTAGCGCTAGTTGGTAACCAAATGTTTATTCCATCTGCAGTATCACTTGTACCATTTGAAAATCCTCCGCGAGATTGCGGATAAATATGTTCTCTATTCCAAGTATTTACATTACTTGAACCTACTTGAAAATCTAATTTAGCATAAGGATATTCTACATACATTAACCAAACCTGATTGCTATTTAACGGATTTTGATCTGCCTTTTTAAGAATATCTGTAACATCCCCATAACTGTGCGCGTGAACAATATTAGGATTAGCAATTATATCTTGAACTGCTTGTTTCAATGTGGCACCAGATAAACCTTCTAAACTTGAATAATATCCGCTCGGCGCAGTGGAACTTACAATTCCGAAAGTAGGATTTAATGGAGTTCCAAAACCAGATGAAGTGAAATCATTATCTACAACACGGATTATTACATTGTCGTTTGCCCTTTTAAATCCGAAAGGCAAAACACCAAATGTTATCTTCATTTCTTCATCGCCTTCATCTGAAATATCATCTACTAAATTAATTGTAATAGTTGCTGTATTAGAACCTGTTGGAATGGTTACTGTAGTTAGATTGGAATAATCATTGGAATTAAAAGTTCCGTTATCTAGAGTAAACGAAAAAGTTAATGGAGAAGTTATGTTAGTTTGTGTAGTAAAAGTTAAAGGAAATGATTGTCCTTCTGTTTTATTAGCTGTATTTACGACTATACTTACATTATTAAAAGTAACTCCAGAACCATCATTGTTTGCTCCGGGAGTTGGATTTTTCACTTCCCAAGTTAAATCATTTTTCCTTTGAATGGATTGGGTAGTTTGCTGACCGTTGGCATTTTCATTTATTTGAACGGTAACATTTAATAAACTCTGTAACGTTGGAATTTGCGGATCGCTCGTATCATAAACCAAAGCATCTATCAAATTAGTAGATGTTGCAATTGTATTTAAAGGAAAATCTGCTGGAGTTCCTTGATATAATCCAACACCATCAGGACCATTTTGAATAATACTATTAGTAAAAACGTGATCTGGTACAGGAGAAACTAAATTATTTCCTAGTAGTAAAATGCCATTAGAGTCTGTGATCATGCCGTTTAAGTTAATTAAATAATAACTGTTGTTTGCATTAGTACCAGTACCATTAAAAAAAACCAAGACATAATTGGTTATTGTAAAATTTGGTGTAGCCGATTTTAATTCAATAAATTCCTTATCATCTACGCTAGGTGTGTCACAGTCTAATTCATTAATTCGAAGCTGAGAAAACACACAAGTACTGCTTGCAAATATTAATAAAAATATTGCCTTTTTTATAATTGATTTCATTTTACAAAAATACAATAAAATTTATTTTTTGTAATTATTTAACATTACTAAATTATAATGCGAAAACTTTCTTAAATACTATAGATAAAATCAAAAAAAAAGATATTTTTGCAAAAATTATAAACTACAATGAAAAAAATATTTTATGTAAGCATTGTTGCGATTCTATTATTTTCTTGCAATGATAAAGGCGGTGGAAGTTTTACTATTAATGGAGATGCGGCAGGTATTGCTGATGGAACCAAAGTAATACTGCAAAAACAATCCGAAGACGGAAGAAGTTCTGTAGGCGTGGATACAACCGAAGTAAAAGCGGGAAAATTTGAGTTCAAAGGAAAAGTAGATGAAGTTACCATTCACGGAATCGTTGCGGGTCAAATACCAGGAGGTTTGGCTACTTTTATAGTAGAAAAAGGTACCATAAACTTCAAATTAGATAAAGATACCTTATACAATTCTGTAGCTTCAGGAACATTTAATAATGAAATTTTTACTAAATTTAATGCAGAAGCCAAGAAAGTGCAGTTAAAAACTCGTAAAGAATTGCAAGCCTTCGAACAAAATAATATGGCAGCTATGAATGCTGCTAGAGAAGCAAACGATACGGTTGCAATGAATAAATTGCGAAGTGAATATGGCAAAATTCAGAAAAATGTAACCGATTTTTCTTTAAAGTTTTCTGAAGAAAATCCAAAAGCATACATTAGTTTACTAATTGTTCAAAATTTATTCAATAATCCAGAATTTGGAATTGAAGAAGTTAAAAAACGATTTGATGCCTTAGACAGCAGTTTGAAAAAACTAAAACCTGCCGTTAAAATTCAAGAAACTTTTGACAATTTAGCAGCTACCGAAGTTGGTAAAAAAGCACCAGCATTCTCGGCAAAAGATCCAAACGGAAAGGAAATTTCTTTAAACGATGTTATGGGTAAAAAAGTTACGATTGTAGATTTTTGGGCTTCTTGGTGTGTTCCTTGCCGACAAGAAAATCCAAATATGGTGCAATTGTACAAAGATTTTCATGCTAAAGGTCTTAATATGATTGGAGTTTCTTTAGACGCCGATTCTAAAGAGTGGATTACAGGTATTGCAGTGGATCAATTAACTTGGCCTCAAATATCAAACCTAAAGCAATGGGATGATCCTATTGCAAAAAAATATAATGTAACATCAATTCCAGCCACATTTGTGTTAGATGCAGACGGAAAAATTGTTGCTAAAGATATTAAAGGAGATGAATTACGTAAAAAAGTTGCCGAATTAATCAGTAAGTAATATTTTGTTTTTTGTAGTTAATTCAATCCCAATTAATTATCAAAAACTTTCAAATAAAAGCAAATTTTAATTTGCATAAATAGAAACTGTTGCTATATTTGCACTCGGTTTTGGGGAGATACTCAAGCGGCCAACGAGGGCAGACTGTAAATCTGCTGTGCAAACTTCGCAGGTTCGAATCCTGCTCTCCCCACAAAAAGACAACTTCAAAAGAGTTGTCTTTTTTTTATATAATAAATCTGAACATTTACAATAATATTAGGAAAACCTTGTTTTAAGTTATATTAATTTGCATAAAAAAACATGAACGAAATAAAAATACTTTGGGTAGACGACGAGATTGATTTACTTAAACCACACATAATTTTTTTAGAGAAAAAAAATTACAAAGTAACTACATGCAATAATGGTCGAGATGCAGTAGACATTTTTGCTGAAGAAAATTTTGATATAGTATTTTTAGATGAAAATATGCCAGGAATGAATGGTTTGGAAACCTTGGCAGAAATGAAAGAAAAAAAATCTTCAATTCCTGTAATAATGATTACTAAAAGTGAAGAAGAATGTATCATGGAAGAAGCAATAGGTTCTAAAATTGCCGATTATCTAATTAAGCCAGTAAATCCAAATCAGATTTTATTGAGTTTAAAGAAGAATTTGGACCATTCTAGATTAATTACCGAGAAAACAACTTTAGATTATCAAAAAGAATTTAGAAAAATTGCTATGGATTTGTCTATGGTAAATTCTTATGAGGATTGGTTTGAAATTTATAAGAAATTAATTTATTGGGAATTAGAACTAGAAACAATAGAAGATACCAATTTAATCGATATTCTAGAATCTCAAAAACTAGAAGCAAATTCTCAATTTAGTAAGTTTATCGAAAGAAATTACGAAGGATGGTACGAACCTAAAGCCGATAAACCAATATTATCTCATAATTTATTCAGAGAATTAGTGGTTCCAGAATTGGTTAAAAAAGAACAACCTGTTTTATTTGTTGTTATTGATAACCTGCGATACGACCAATGGAAATCTTTTGAAAGTGTTGTGAACAATCATTATAAACTAGAAAAAGAAACTCCTTACTTTGCTATTTTGCCAACGGCAACTCAATATGCAAGAAACGCTATTTTTTCTGGTCTTACACCTTTAGAAATGGAAAAGCAATTTCCTCAATATTGGAAAAACGATGTAGACGATGGCGGAAAAAATTTATACGAAGCTGAATTTTTGACTGCCCATTTAAAACGATTAGGCTTGAATTTAAAACAAGATTACTTTAAAATAACGAACCTAGCAAGTGGGAAAAAATTATCAGAAAACTTTAAAGGCTTAAAAGATAATGATCTGGTTACCATAGTTTATAACTTTGTCGACATGCTTTCTCACGCAAAAACCGAGATGGATGTTGTTAAAGAATTGGCTTCAGACGATAAGGCGTATCGATCGTTAACCCTAAGTTGGTTTAAAAATTCTCCGTTATTAGAAATAATTCAACAAGCACAAAAACTTGGATTTAAACTCATTATTACGACAGACCACGGAACAATAAATGTAAAGAATCCGAGTAAAGTAATTGGGGATAAAAACACAAGTTTAAACCTTAGATATAAAACAGGAAGAAGTTTGAGTTTTGAAGACAAGGATGTTTACTTTGTGAGCGAACCAAAAAAAATTGGACTTCCGACTATTAACATGAGTAGTTCTTACATATTTGCTAAAAAAGATTTATTTTTGGCCTATGTAAACAACTACAATCATTATGTTAGTTATTACAGAAATACCTACCAACATGGTGGAATTTCATTAGAGGAAGTAATTGTTCCCTTTTTAGTTTTTAATCCTAGATAAAAAATGGAAATTGAATTTTCTTTAAATCAAATACAAGAAGTTGCAGAAAAAGTGCTAGTATCAAACCCACAAAAAGTTATTCTTTTTAACGGAGAAATGGGTGTTGGCAAAACTACTTTTATAAAAGCTTTGGCAAAACAATTAGGAGTTTTAGACGAAACTAGTAGTCCAACTTTTTCTATAGTAAATGAATATGCAACTGCTACGCAAGAAAAAGTATATCATTTTGATGTATATAGATTGAATAGTGAAGAAGAAGCATTAGATATGGGAATAGAAGAATACCTTTATTCCGAAAATTGGTGCTTTATAGAATGGGCAGAAAAAATCCCCAATTTAATTCCAACAAATCATTCTCAAATTAACATAATGCTTAACACAGATGGTAAAAGAAAATTAATTTTAACCACCAATTCCTAAAGCTAAAGGTTAGATTATTTTTTATAATTTCTAACTAGTTAATTTAATTATCAAATCGTACTTTTGTTTTAATAACTATTTTGCCTAAACATGTCATTCACACCATTTTCTAAACAAGAATTACTTCCGCAAGAAGAAAAACTAGAAGTTTCTCGACACAAAAGCGAGCTATTCATTGGTATTCCCAAAGAAACTAGTTACCAAGAACGACGCATTTGCTTAACCCCAGATGGTGTAAGTTCTTTAACTTCTCACGGACATCGTATTTTAATAGAATCTGGCGCAGGCGAATCTTCTAGTTATTCTGATAAAGAATACAGCGACGCCGGAGCAGAAATTACAAAAGACACTAAAAAAGTATTTTCTTGCCCAATTATCCTAAAAGTTGAACCAGCAACTAACGAAGAAATTGAGCTAATGCAACCCAGTTCACTGGTAATATCAGCAATTCAAATTAAAACGCGCAAAAAAGATTATTTCCAATTACTAACAAAAAAGAAAATAACCGCAATTGCTTTTGAACATTTAAAAGACGAAGACGGATCGTATCCAGCAGTAAAATCGCTAAGCGAAATTGCAGGAACTGCATCTATTTTAATTGCATCTGAATTAATGATAAACCACCAATTCGGAAAAGGATTATTATTCGGAAACATAACTGGTGTAGCACCAACAGAAGTAGTAATTCTTGGCGCAGGAACAGTAGGTGAGTTCGCCGCAAGAACCGCTTTAGGATTAGGAGCAAGCGTTAAAGTATTTGACAATTCTATCACCAAATTACGCCGATTACAAAACAATTTAAACCAACGAATTTTTACATCCACCATACAACCAAAATCTATTTTAAAAGCAATTCGACGTTGCGATGTAGCAATTGGTGCAATGCGCGGCAAAGATCGTTGTCCGATTATAGTTTCTACAACCATGGTAGAACACATGAAAAAAGGTGCCGTAATTGTAGATGTTAGTATTGATACCGGCGGCTGTTTTGAAACCTCAGAAATAACCACGCACGAAAAACCAACCTTTATAAAAAATAACGTAATTCACTATTGCGTGCCAAATATTCCATCTCGATATTCTAAAACTGCATCTTTATCCATCAGCAATATAATTACTCCATATTTAATTCAAATTGCAGATGATGGCGGAATTGAATCTGCCTTACGATGCAACAAAGGATTGCGAAACGGCGTTTATTTGTACCACGGAATTTTAACCAATAAAGCAATTGCAGATTGGTTTGATTTACCAAGTAGCGACATCAACTTAATTGTTTTTTAATTCTGAACTCGATTCAGAATCTTTTAAATTAAGTACTTTTAAAATTTTAAAACCGAATACAATTAATTTTGGCGTGTCTTTTTATTACGATTTGCTAACGCAATCGCAACCAAAAAGTCAGGCTTTCGCACTCGCTTTTTTATTTGGTTCCATTGCATTACACCAATAAAAAGAGCTCAAACAATCGCTCAATCCTTCACGCAAAGCAAGGTAAATTTCAAAAATCAAATTCAAAAAGCAATTTCAAAAACTATTCCTGAAGCATTTGAGCGCAATCTTGTCATTCTGACGAAGGAAGAATCTCAAATCAAATTCAAAAATCAAATTCAAAAGTCAACTACAGAAATTAAGAATAATAGTTGCAAAATCTTTCAATCTTTAAAAAAAGCAATAACCAAATGATTTTTAGTTAAATACAAATGGTTTTGAAGTTTTAGGAATTTTAACAATGTGATAAGGTTGAGTAATGACTGATGATGCGTTGCCAGTTTGTAGGTTTGCAACTGTTACAGTAATGTTGTTTTCATTTTCAACTATATTAGTAATATCTATAGAATAACCGCCACTGCCATACACTTTATCAAAAACCGCAATTACCGAAAATTTGGCGAAATCAATATTTGTTTCAGTGAAATGTAATTGAGTAAAATTGATGCCAAAAGGTTGATAAAAGGAATCTATTTGATTTAATAAAGCGTTCCAATCACTTTCAGAATTGTAAATTACATTTTGCTGAGTAATACCAACAGGTTGAATGTTGTTACGTTTACTAATTAGAGTAGGAGTAATATTAAAAGGCACAAAAGGAGTTTCAATTAGTTCTGGAGTTTCATCAGAACTGCAACCTAAAAGAACACAACTAACAAATAATAAAATTAAATTTTTCATAATTTTTTTATTTAATCATAGTTGTTGTATTTATAATAATTCTAGGGCAATTTAAAGCAAGGTTTTAAAATTCATAAGAATAATGTTTGCAAAATTGCTAAAATCTTTCAATTTCTATAAATCATTATTAAAGGTAGTAATTTTAGTCGTAATGGTGTCTACATTTCAAAATTTGAATTTCATCATTAATAAACCTGTAAATTAATCTATGTTCATCATCAATTCTTCTTGACCAAAAACCTGCATATTTGTGTTTCAATGGTTCTGGCTTTCCTATTCCTTCAAAAGGATTTCTTGAAATATCTTTGAGTAGATCATTTATTTTTTTGACTTTCTTCTTGTCAATTTTTTGCCAATACAAATAATCTTCCCAAGATTCATCAACAAATACATATTTCATTCTATTCCTCAATTAAATCTTTAGAAAATGACTTACCATTCTTAAATTTATCAATAGCAGAATCTAACCTACTTTCGTTAGTTCTGTTTGATAATTCATAATTTGTTGCAATTAGTGAATTATATTCTTGAAGTGAAATAACAACAATCCCTGAATCTTTTCCACGATTTATAATTAGGGTTTCAAAGTTTATTGCTACTCTATCAAAGTAAGATTTTATATCCTTTCTGAAATCTGAAATAGTTGTTACTACCATAATTGTTATAATTTGTACAAATATATGTACAATATTTTATTTTAATCCATATTTTTCAAAATATTGCCGCTAACTTCCTATTTGCTCTAATACGAATTAAAAACAAAGTATTTTACAGTTTCAAAAATAGAAAATCCAAATAACAAAATTCTACCTTTTCAGCAATTAGTAAAAAGCAAAAATAATAAGAATTAAAAAAATCTTTGCTTCGTGTTAAAACAAAAATAATTACAACATTTTTGTAATTTCTGAAGTGATTTTTAATCGTTTATTCCTTAATTTTGCACAAAAAATAACAAATGAAATTTTACCAACGTTTTGCCTATTATTTAATCGGATTAGTTATTGGATCTTTCTTTGTTGCTATGGTTTTATCTGGTAAAGATACCCGATGTAACTATTTTCCGAATGCGAGAGTTTTAAACGATCTAAGAAACAAGCCATTCAATTACAGCATTGAAGCTTCTCGAAAATTGGCCGAAGATTGGATAGATACCTTAGATATTAAAAATACTCTAACTTATGGTGACGTTGATTTTGACCGCAGTAATGTTATTTATGAAAAAGGAAAACTATATGTAATAGAAGGTCAAACAAAGGATAAAGAAAACATTACACTTCGAGTTATCAACTATAAAAACAAAGCCGTTTTAGACGATATCATCCGTAAAACAGATCCTACTAAATAATTTATTTTAAGAAGTAGAAAACTGTAAGTTGCTTAAATTTTTGTAAATACCGTTATCAATTTCAAGAAGTTCTTTATGTGTTCCTTGTTCAAAAATAATTCCTTTATCCAATACTAATATAGAATCTGCATTTCTAATAGTCGCCAATCTGTGTGCAATAATTATACTTGTTCTTCCTTGCATTAAGGTTTCTAAAGCATCTTGAACCAATCGTTCACTTTCACTATCTAAAGAAGATGTAGCTTCATCTAATATCAAAATACTCGGATTTTTTAATAATGCACGAGCAATTGCAATTCGTTGTCTTTGTCCGCCAGAAAGCTTAATTCCGCGTTCTCCAACTAAAGTATCCATTTGTTCTGGGAAACCATTTATAAAATCTAATGCATTTGCCTGTTTTGCTGCTATTTCAATTTCTTCAGTAGTTGCATTTGGTTTTCCGTAGGCAATATTTTCTTTAATAGAACCTCCAAACAAAATTACATCCTGAGGAACAATACTCATGTTGCCACGAAGCGTTTCTAAATCATACGATTTAATGTCTTTTCCGTCAATTAAAATACTTCCAGAAGTTATGTCGTAAAAACGAAGTAGGAGTGAAGATATAGTCGATTTTCCTGCGCCACTTGGTCCGACAATTGCAATTTTCTGTCCTGATTTTGCTTCAAAAGAAACATTTTTCAAAACTTCAATTTCTTTTCTTGTTGGATAGCTGAATTGTACCTTGTCAAAATGAACGTTACCAACTAATTTAGGAATGTTATTAGACACTTTTTCTGTTAAATTTTCTGGAGTTTCTTCTAACAACTCAAAAACGCGTTCTGTTGCACCAACTGCTTTCTGAATTTGAGCATATAGTTCGGCAATTCCACCAAAAGAAGCACCAATAAAAGTGGAGTATAATACAAACGAAATTAATTCACCAACACCTTTAATTTCTCCAGAAATACTAAGTTGTACACCATACCAAACTACGGCGACAATAGCGCCAAACAAACTAAATATAATAAAAGAAGCAAAGTAGCCACGGTATTTTCCGCCTTTGATTGCAATTTTTACGATTTCAGCAATTTTTCCGTTGTAGCGGGCAATTTCATACCATTCGTTGGCAAATGCCTTTACATTAGTAATTCCTTGCAATGTTTCTTCTACAATTACTTGGCTTTCTGCAACTTTGTCTTGTACACTTTTAGAATATTTTCTGATAAAACGTCCAAAAATTACCGCTGCTACAGCAACTAATGGTACAACAGATAACATCATTAAAGTAAGCTTTATGCTTATGGTTGCAAGAAAAATAGTTCCTCCGATAATTAGTATAAACTGACGTAAAAATTCTGCAATTGTAGAAGTAAGCGTATCTTGAATTTGAGAAATATCTGCACCAATTCTGCTGTTTAACTCGCCTACACGTTTTTGAGAAAAAAACGTCATCGGTAGTTTTATCAAATTGCTATACAACTGCAATCTTATATTTGCTAAAGTGTTTTCTGTAAAATTGATAAAAAGCGATAATCTGAAAAAGGAAAAGAACGACTGTAGAAATAATATCACTATTAATCCTATTGCAATTTCATTTGCTTTAGACGTGTTTTTATTTTTAACGCAGTCTACCAACATTCCTAACAACTTAGGAAAAGCTAAAGCTGTTGCGCCAGTTAGAAGTAAAAAGAACAATCCAACATAAAATTTCCAACGATGGCCTTTTGCATATGCAAAAATTTGAGTTGCTTTTTTAAGAGAAGAATTATTTAATTTTGCCTTTGGTAAATCGTTTTCTTTAAACCGTGCCATTCCGTTTTATTTTTTGGCAAATGTAAGGATTTAAAGAATATTTTAAGTTGGACAATTTATAAAGTTGGCAAGTTGTTTTAAACCAAAAAAACCGAAAGCACAAACTTTCGGTTTTTAAATTTATATTGAAAAAAATCTATTCGCCAGATTCTTCCATGGTATGATACACATTCATTACATCGTCGTCTTCCTCAATTTTTTCAATTAATTTTTCGACATCTGCAATTTCTACTTCTGTAAGTTTTTTTGTTATTTGCGGAATTCGTTCAAATCCAGAAGATAAAATTTCGATTTCACGAGATTCTAATTCTTTTTGAATTGCACCAAAACTTCCGAATGGAGCGTAAATTAGAATTCCGTCTTCTTCGTCTGCAAAAATTTCTTCTACACCAAAATCAATAAATTCTAATTCCATTTCTTCCAAATCAACGCCATTATTTGGAATACGGAAATTACACGTATGATCAAACATAAATTCAACCGATCCTTGCGTTCCCATTGTTCCGTTACATTTATTAAAATAACTTCTAATGTTTGCCACGGTACGGTTATTATTATCTGTAGCAGTTTCAATTAACAAGGCGATTCCGTGTGGTGCATAACCTTCAAATAATTGTTCTTTGTAATTTGCTGTATCTTTATCGGTTGCTTTTTTTATTGCACGTTCAACATTTTCTTTCGGCATGTTTGCCGACTTTGCATTTTGTATTACGGCACGAAGTCTAGAATTTGCATCAGGATTAGGTCCGCCTTCTTTTACAGCCATTACAATATCTTTACCAATTCTGGTAAAGGCTTTGGCCATTGCTGACCAACGTTTCATTTTTCTTCCTTTTCTAAATTCGAATGCTCTTCCCATTTTAAGAATATATTTTGTGACAT
>JBLIJW010000039.1:0-23697 GCA_047636155.1 Flavobacterium sp.
CAATTGGTAGTCCGAAATAGAATTGTACGAAACCCATTCCGTCATGATAAGCTTGACCTGGAGTAGATAAAAAAGTAATTGCGCTGGCTTGGGTTGCCATTACGCTTAAACCAACTGTCCACCAATTTGTTTGCTTGTTTCCAAGAATATATTCTTCAACGTTTTTGCTTCCTTTGGTTTTGTAAACACCATAAATTACTATAGAGAGTAAGGTAACAACCAGAATTATCCAATCAATCTGTTTCATTTAAGAAAATATTTGCATTAAGATAAAAAAGATCACAATATAAATGGCATTTATAACAAGTAATGCAGTATAACTATTTTTTAAATTTCCTCGTTTTTCCATAATATTTCAATTAAAATAGCAATTTGTAATTTTTAGTTTTTGGCAGATATTAAATTTGCCATTAATCTAAATGCGCCAGCAACTCCTTCTGGTAGTTCTCTGAAAAAGCTTAAACCGGTATAAATGTAAATTCCTTTGCCGTATTTAGCAGTTAAAATCGCACCTTTTTTAGGACTTTCGCCTTCGTCATTAGATGCGATAATTGGTGTAAATTTAGAATCCCATTCGCTCGGATAGTACAAACCTTGTTCTTGTGTCCAACCTGTAAAGTCTTTCGCGATAATTTTATTCGGATAATTTAGTAAGCTGTTTTTAGGGTCTAAAAAGGTAATTGACGCATTTTCATTAGTAACTCGGTCACGAGATATTTTTAGCGAATAAGGCGCAATATTTTTAGCAACTAAATCATCTAAAGTATTGTATTGTACGATCATCGTTTTACCACTTTCTACAAAATTAAGCAGAATGTCTTGCTTAAAAGCTAATTCGTTAATTATATTATAAGCTCTAATTCCGGTAATAACAACATCAAAGCCTTCTAAATTTTTCTTAGAAATTTGAATCGGATTTAAAATAGAAACTTCGTAACCCATTTGTATTAAACTTGTAGGAACTTCATCTCCTGCGCCCATGATGTATGCAATTTTTTCATTATTGATTTTAATATCTAATTTTATTGCTTTTGCTTCTGCGGATTTTAATACTATTTGTTTAAAAATATGGGGATAATTAATTTCTATTTTTTCTTTATCAAAATCTTCATTATCAATTGTTACAATGCTTTTTAGTATAATTTCATCTGCATCTTTTGGTGGAGTAACGGTAAATTCAACTATTTTATCTTCTCCATTTTTAGAAAGAGAAAACGGAATTTCGGTAGGAACTATTTTCCAATTTTTAGTTGCATTTAGAGTTATTTTTCCTTTTAAATTAGCGGCTGCAGCCGTGACTTTAACATGTATTTTTTTACTGTTACCATTAGGAAAAATGGATACTTTCTCTTCTATTTTAGAGGTTACAACCGGAACAATGTCTAGCGGTTGGTACACTTCGCCTTTTACATCGTCGTTGTATTTATAAACTACGTTTCTTTCAAACGGAACTACAACATCGTTGATACTTATATTAAACTTTACGGAAACTTCTCTTAAAATATCTGGCTTGCCAATGTTTTCTTGATTAGAAACGGTGTACATTCCGACTGTTCCTTTTTCTTTTAAATAATAAGGTTCAGTGAAATTTTTAATTTTAGAAATATCTAAATCAATAGTTTTTGTTACTGATTTGTTAGTAGGTAATTCGGTTATTGATTGTATAAAATTTATGGATGGAATAGAAGCAAGGCTATTTAATTGCATTGGAAGATTACTTCTGTTAATCATTTCAAGATTTACTTTTATGGTACTATTTTTTCCGTTAGAAATTGAAGAAACGTTGGTTGTAGCATCTAAATATAAACCGCAACAAGCTGCAATAATTTCTGTTATTTCGTCTGTTTTAATTTTTTTCCAATGGTCGTCTTTCAATTTTTGAATTAATTGATATGCTTCAATTAATTGACTTACGCTTGCGGATGGATTTTTAAAATCAAAATTTTTCTGAACATTCGATAAAATTTTCTCAATTGCATTTCCGTCCTCTACACGATTCCAAGTTGTATCAATTCCTTCAAAAACGTTGGAACTACTCGTTAATTTATCTCCTTTTAAATATTCTATATATTCGGATTCTTCACCACGATTTCCGCTAGTTCCAAATCCTTGTGATTGGTGTCGACTTCTGCTTAAAGCTGCAATTTCTTGGTTAGATTTTCCGAAATTTTCATAATAAACTCCAATTGGTAGTTGGCTTAGGTTTGTTTTATCTGCTTTTTCAAAATTTTCTTTACTTCCATAAAACCACCATGAAGTATTAAAAAACAAACGTTTTGGTTGCCAGGTTGCCACTTTTTGAAACTGTTCTGAAAAACTATTTTTATCATTTGCCAAATCAAAGGCTTCAAAACTTAACATTGCCGAAGAAGTATGATGGCCGTGGGTTGTTCCTGGCGATCGGTGATCAAAACGATTTATTATAATGTCTGGTCTAAATTTTCTTATAATCCAAACTACATCGCTTAAAACAAGGTTTTTATCCCAAATTTTTAAAGTTTCTTCTGGAGTTTTAGAATAACCAAAATCATTAGCGCGTGAAAAGAATTGTTGACCTCCATCTATCTTTCGAGCTTCAATTAATTCTTGCGTACGAATAACGCCCAATAATTCTCTCAATTCTGGACCAATTAAATTTTGTCCGCCATCGCCTCGAGTTAGAGAAAGATAAGCAGTTCTTGCATTTACTTCATTCGAAAAATAAGAAATTAATCTTGTATTCTCATCATCTGGATGTGCTGCAATATATAAAACACTACCTAAGAAATTTAGTTTTTCTATTTGGTGGTAAATATCTACGGAGTTCCATTTTTTTGGTGTTTGGGCTTGAAATTGACTAGTGAATAGTAGGGATAAAAAAATATAGATTATTCTCTTTGTATGCATTTTAATTAAATTTTGACTGCTAGCTTCAAATGTAGGAATAATAATATTGGAATAATTTCATTTTATTTAATTTTAAATTTCTTTAACAAAAAAAGCAGAAACGATTAAGTTTCTGCTTTTGATTATAGTTCAAATAAATTATTTATTTTTACCTTTTCCTTTATTTTTATCTTGGTTATTTTGTTTGTTACCTTTTGATTTCGCGTAAACTGCTCTATTAGTATTTTTATATTTAGGAGAGTAATATTTTACTTTATGTTTTTTATGATATACATAAGGCGAATTACCTCGGTAATCTGTTAAATAAACAACTTTACCACTTCTTAAATTATAACCGTTAAAGCGTTTTGGTAATCTTTCTGATCTAATCCAGTTTCCGTTGTTAACATAAATAAAACGGGCAGCAGGAACATCGTAATAGGCATCTACTTCTGGTAAATAATAATATTGAGTTTCTACTCTATCCGCTGGTGCCCAAACTGGTGGCGTTCCTAAATTTACATTAACCCTAACCTGCGCATTTAAACTAAAAATACTTCCTAGTAGTAAAGCAAGTAATAAAATTTTAATTGATTTCATAATTTTTTTTATGTTTTCGTTCTATTTTTTTAAAGCAATTTCAACTAATGTGCCAAAGAACAGTTTTAAATACCTTTTATTAATTTTTATAATAATAAAATTAATAATAAAATTATGATAACAATAGCTCCAATAGAAAGGTAAACGCCGTTACCAGAGGCTTTTAATGTTTTTTTAATTGTTCTTACTTCTTTACGTAATTCTTTCTTTTCTGCTCTAGACATATTAGATCTGTCCATAGTTTTGATTTCTTCCAAACGATTTAACATCACTTGAACTTCTGCCGGAACTTCTTTGTTTTTTGGCGTTGCTGTAATTTCTATACGATTGGTTTTTTCATTTGCTGCGATTGCAGGAGTTGCAATTAATAATGCGAAGAACATACTTAAAATAACACTTAATTTTCTCATGATATTTTATTTAATTATTTAACAAATTCCATTAAAATAAGGTTAAATTAATTTAGTGAATTTTACTAAAATATTATAAAATCCCGTTTGAATTTTTTTTGATTGTTTTTTGAAATTGGTTTTCCGATATATAGTTTCTAAAGAATGACAGCAAATTGTCATAGTACTTTTGAAGTGCTTCTTTATTTGCTTTCGGACTATTTTCAATCGGAATAGTTTGTGGCATTTCATTTAAAAAATCAATCAACTCCGGATAATTTTCTTCAATTGCTGTTGTAATCTTATTTATGTTTCTTATTATTTCTTGTTCCTCCTGCATTTTACTTTATTTATGGTTGTTAAAGATAAGCTTATTTTTGCTTCTGAAGTCTTTTCTGCAGCATTTCAGTTTCTTTTTTCTTTTTTTCTTCTGCTCTTTTTTTCTTTTTAAAATAACCTCTTAATAAGAAATTACTTTTAACAGCTTCCATATTTTCATCTAATTTTGCTGTTCCTTGTTTTAAATTAACAATATTTTTGTAAATATTCTCTACCATTATGTTATCTTTCAAAAATTTACCTAAAGTTCCTTTTCCTTAATTAATTCCGATTAAAATTTCACTAATTTCTTCTGTTGCAATTGCTGCGTTGTCTGCTGTTATTTATAAATTTCGCATCATAGCATCTGTTTATACAGGTTCAATAGCCATAATTTTTTGACCAGATTTAATTCGAGATGATTTACTTGTGCGTTGGGAAATAACTATAATTTTATCACCAATTATATCTTCAGATCCGATATTGACTTTAGAATCAGAATGAATAAATTTCTTAACGTTTTGTTGGATAGACATTTCAACCGAAACTATAGTGTCGTTTATAATTTTGATTAAATCAACAGTTCCTAAATTGATTCCGGCATATCTAACAGTGCTGCCAACTTGCAATCCGCTTACATTTTGAAATTCTGTTTTGATAGTAAATACGGGATTAAATAGATTCTTTTGTCTTCCGATAAGAAAAATAGCAACTAAAACAAGGACTATTTCAATAACTATAAAAATACCTAGTTTAACTTTGTAACTTTGTTTAGTATTTTCCATGATTATATTTTTTTTGTGGTAAAAAAGGATTCTATATATGCGTCTGAACTATTTTCGAAATCTGAAAGCGAACCTTCTTAGTAAACGTATCTGTCTTTTATTATTATAATTCTATCTGCTACGGTACGAACACATTCTATATCGTGAGTTATTATAATAGACGATGTTTTATATTTTTGTTTAACGGTATTTATTAAATCGCTTATTTCTAAGGCAGTTACCGGATCTAAATCAGTCGTTGGTTCATCATAAAGCATTATTTCTGGATCTACTATAATGGTTCGAGTTAAACTTATTCTTTTTCGCATTCCATCAGATAATTCAGATGGCATTTTGTTCAAAAAATTTGATAAACCTACATTTTCTAATGAGATATTTATTTTTTTGGCAATTTCTTCTTCAGAAAGATCTTTTTTAAACCTTCTTAACGGAAATTCTAAGTTTTCCTTTACCATTATGGAGTCGTATAAAGCGCCACTTTGGAATAAGAATCCGAATTTTTTCTGACGGTATTTAATTCTTCTTTACTTGCGGTATTAATATCTCGCTCAAAAACTTTAATTGTACCCGAATCTGCTTTTAAACGTCGAACAATACATTTTATTAATACCGATTTTCCCGAACCAGGCTTTCCGAGAATTACTAAATTTTCTTGTTAATTTAATTCAAAAGAAACATCTTTCATAACGTCATTACTCCCAAAACTTTTCTTAGTATTTTGAATTACAATAACAGATGGAGTAGTAGTATTTTTCATAAATTACTGAAATAAATCTGTTATTTGAACTGCAATTAAATCGACTAAAATTACAAAAAAGGAAGCGGTTACTACGGCTGTATTGGCTGCAATTCCTACGCTTTCTGTTCCGCGTCCAGCAGAATATCCTTTATAACAAATGACCAAACCTATGACTGCTCCAAAAAAGAAGGATTTAATTATTGCAGGAAAAAAATCCAAAAAAGTTACGGTACCAAAAGCCTGAGAAATAAATAATACGAAATTAAGATTGCTTTTTATATTAGCTCCAGCCCAACTTCCTAATATTCCCATTGTATCTGCATAGATACTTAATAACGGAATCATAAAAGTTGCTACCAAAACTTTTAGTGCTATTAAATATTTAGTAGGATTTGCAGACGAAACTTCTAATGCATCAATCGAAACTTCTAATGCATCAATTTGTTCTGTAATACGCATAGATCTTAATTCTGCACCCATGCTAGCACCTATTTTAGCACAAATTAAGGCAGTAATAACTGGTCCCATTTCTCTTATTAAAGAAATAGCCACCATACTTGGTAGCATATTTACGGCGCCAAATTTTATTAAAGCTGGCCTAGATTGGATGGTTAGAACTAAACCGATTATTAAACCTGTTACACCAATTGGGCTAAAAAATTTATTGCCAATTAGATAATACTGTTTTAAAAATTCTTTAAATTCAAATTCTTTTGAAAATGTATTTTTTACAACTTGTTTTATGAAGAGAAAAGCATCTGCCGCATCAATAGTGTTTTGTTTTAATTTAGAAATCTTCTGAATGGAAGTATCAGAGAGACGGATAGTAGTTTTTTAGCATAGCTTTTCATACTCTTGCACTTTTAAATTGATGAATAAATTTATTAGGGCACTTTTAATAGAACTTAATCTATTTTTATTTTTTTAAGAAAATCTAAGGCGATAGGAATTCCTTTTTCTTGTATAATATTAGACTCTTTGGCTGCAGAAAATAGTTTTGTTTGCACACCAGAAAGTAGTAATCCAACAATAGGGTTTGTAGATTTGCTGAATAACAGTTTTTTTGTTGCAAAACCAGAGACAACTCCCATTACTGCTGTAATAATTTTATCTTTAACCTCACCAGAATGTATAGTGTGATTAAATTTTTCTTTAATTATATTTAAAGGATTTAATTGTTCTTTAGTAAATTCAAAATGGGCTATTAACAGATTTTTTTCAGATTGTTTTTTAGCTTCTAATTGTTTAATTGCTTCAGACAAACTTTTATTGTTATTTATAATATTATTCATTATTTTTTTGTTTAAAGATTTGTCGAATTAAATAGTTATTAAAAAATTCTTCGAGTGGTTTTTTAAATGCTATAAATAATAAACATATGACAACATAAATTCCTGCTACTGCAAAAAAACCGTAATACATTTTTCCTAAAACATCTCCAAGATACAGTGAAAATCCTATAGTAACCAATAATAAAAATAAAGTAATAATAGTGAATACGACTAGTTTTGTAGCTATTGCGGCAACAATATCCGTAGATTTGTCTATTGCACGTAACTTGTAGAGTTTAATATTGGTTTTACCAAATTCCTCTAACTTTTCTAACAACATTTCTACTAATATTACTTTATCTTTCATTATGGTTTTATTTTGGAGTTATATTAGACTTGATCTCCTAATTTTTTACTTTCTTGTAGAGTTTGATCTCCTTTTTTTCTAACCGAATCTAACTTGCTTGAAAGTTGGTCAATTGCATCATTATATTTATCTTTTAGGGTATCTAAAGAATCCTTTGATTTGTTTGTGATTTTTTTTCTAGTATTTTTACCATTATCTGGTGCAAATAATACTCCTAAAACCGCTCCAGCTGCTAATCCAGCTAATAATCCTACTGCTACACTTCCTTTTTTCATAATATTAAGTTTTAATTGATTTATTGAGTAAATGCTCGTTTATTTTATTTATTAAAATCTGTAACCTAAAGTTACTTGAATTACTTGATTTTTATATCTGGGATTTGTGGTATCGCCATCTTCATTAGATTTTGAAATATCCCAACCGGCACGTGTAGAAAGCACTAAATTTTCAAAATTAAAATCTGCTCCAACTACGAATCCAAAAATATTCTTTTTTAAATTTCCAGAATTAACATCTTCCTGGTTAGTAGTACTATTTCCGTTTAATTCATACTTTGTATCTAACAAATAGGAATATTGTGGTCCAACTAATAATGTTAATTGTTCAATTGGTTTAATTTGCAATTGCAAAGGTATATCTAAGTAGGTAGTTGTTACTTTAAACTCGTTTGTGGTGTTTAAAACAGTGAAATCTTGTTTGTATCCTTTCTGAGAATACATAACCTCCGGTTGAAAACCAATATACTTCGTTAAAGGAACAGATAAAAATGCACCTGCAGCTAAGCCAACTTTCCCTTGAGCAACAAAATCTTCTTCTTGTTCGTCATAAACATTTGCAAAGTTTGCACCTGCTTTTAATCCAAAACGCAATTCGTTTCTTGAATCATAATCTGGAAGGCCAGTTGAATTTTGAGCTAAAGATGACATTCCGGTTATCATTAACCCAAAAAGCATGAAATTTTTAACAACTTTTTGCATAAATTCTAATTTTAGTTTAGTTTTTTTTTTTGATAATACAAAGGTGGTAAAATTGTACTCTCACTGCTTTACATAAAATTTTAAAATATTTATAGGATTCACATTTAAACAAAAAACTCCTCCATTATTTATGGAAGAGCTTTTAAAAATCGAATTATTTTTATCGAATTATTCTATTTCTGAATTACTATCATTGTCCTTGTCATTGTCCTTGTCTTCTTCAGAATAATTTACTGTAGACGTAGATTGAAAGGTAAAATTAGGAAGTCTTATGCTTCGCCATTCATAGGTTTTGGGAATGTCATCGCCTAGTAAATATCCCCAAGCTTTTAGACTTTCAACTTTATCAAATATCACTTTGAGAATTGCTATAATTGGAATTGCTAAAAACATTCCTGAGAATCCAGCAATCGCACCACCAATAATAATTCCGACTATGGAAGCGATTGCGTTAACTTCTACTTTAGAGCTTACAACTATTGGTACTAAAATATTATTATCTATAAATTGAACTATAGTAGTTACTACTATTATACCAACAACTATTGAAATATCTGCCGATCCTGTCAAAGATGCTACAATAGTTATTAATCCTGCCATTAAAATTCCGATGTATGGTATAAGATTTAGAATTCCGGTAATTACTCCTAGTAAAATGGCATATTTAACTCCAATTACCATCAAACCTATTGATGTTAGAACAGACACAAAAATGGTTTCTAAGATTAAACCAACTATATAACTTTTTACCGCCAATTTTACATTTCTTAAAATAACGAATAATTGATCGTGATTTTTTGGACTTACTAATTTGGTAAGAAAGGTTAAAAAGTGCGTTCTATATAGTAATATCAGAAACATATAGATAGGAACTAAAATTGTGTTCATTATTGTATCTGTAACTGACAAAAGCGTTATTCCTAATATTTCTTTCGATTTTTCTAGTGAACCTTCTGTTGCTTCGTTCACGTATTTTGATTGTTCTGTAGAGTTTAAATTAAATTGACTTTTTAAGAATCTTTGTAAATTATCTAAATGTATGTTTACATTTCTTTCAATTTTATCAAAATCGCTAACCATATCGCTAATTTGAACTGATATAAAAATGAAAACACCAATTATTATTGCTGAAAAAATAAGTACAGCCATCATAGAAGAAATTACATTTGGAAACTTTAATTTATCTGTCATAAAAGAAGCAACGGGACGAAGCATAATGGCAAAAAGAAAGGATAACAGTAAAGGAACTATAATGCTTTGACCAATAAATAGGATAAAGAAAATAGCAATTACAGAAATTAATATAAAGGGTAAGTTCATGTATAACGGGTATCTTAATTTATCTGCCATAATTCCTACTTATTTTAGTGCCACCAAAGGTAAAGTTAGTTATTAAAAAAAGGTTATACTATTTTTAAAAATTGTTTTAGTATTAATTTTATTTTATCTGACATAGATAATGATAGACTTTTTCTGTCGGTAATCCTACTACATTAGTATATGAACCTTCAATTTTTGAAATACCGATAAGGCCAATCCATTCCTGAATTCCATAAGCACCAGCTTTATCAAATGGTTTGCAATTATTTATGTAATGCCAAATGGCATCATCTGATAAATCAGAAAAAGTAACTTTTGTTATTTCATTAATAATGTCTGATTTTTTAGAAGTAGTAAAACAAACAGACGTAATAACCTCATGTGTTTTGCCAGATAACTTCTTTAGAATATTAAAAGCATCATCGGCATCTTTTGGTTTTCCTATTGCGATATTATCTAACCAAACAATCGTATCGCTGGTGATAATAAGCTCGTCATCCTTTATTTCTTTTGTAAAAGCTTGTGCTTTTAGTTTGGATAGATAATCGGTTATTTCTTGTGCTTTTAAATTATTCGGAAAAATTTCTTCAATTTCTCTTAATCTAATTTCAAAAGTTACACCTAAGTCTTTTAAAAACTGCTGTCTTCTTGGCGACCCAGAAGCTAAAATTATCTTATATTTTTTTTGATTATCCATTGGATGCATTTGGTATTAAGTATGTTATTATTGCAATAGATATAATTCCGAAAAAAAGAATCATTTTTAAAATAGCACTAATTTTGTTGTATTCTTCGCTTTCTTTTGCTTTCCATATTCCAAAAATACTATATAGCATTGGAGCAATTACCGACGCAAATAAATAGAAAGTTGCATAAATTAGTTTGCCATACATTAAGAAAGTAAAGCAATAGTATATTAAATATGCCGCAGAAAGTGCTAATAAAGCAGCAGTAATTTTATTGGTTAATGTTAGTCCTATCGTGACTGGTAATGTTTTGCAATTTTGTATTTTATCTCCAATTATATCTTCACAATCTTTAACTACTTCTCTTATTAAATTAATAACAAAAGCGAAAATAGCAAAGTCTTTTAGTACGGAAAAAACAATTACTGTGCTTTGGTAATCGTTATAATTTAACATTGGGTATAAATCGAATAAAGCTAAAATTAAAACACTAAATGCAACCAATCCAGAAACTACAATATTTCCTAAAAGTGCAATAGATTTTAAAGTAGAAGCATAAAAATAGAGTAGTACTGCAATAAACATGAACAAGCTTAAGAATGCAGGTTTTTGAATTACATTGCTTAAATACATTCCCAATGCAACACCAATTATGGTACAAAAGGCATACAGATAATATGCCTTTTCTTCGGTTATAAAAATGCCTATAATCTTTTTATTTGGTTTATTTACTGCATCTATATCTTGGTCAAAAATGTCATTTATAATATAACCACCAGCTGCCAAAAATATACTCGCTAAAATTAAAAGAGTAAATTGAAATTGATTTAGCGCCAAGGTTACATTCTGTTTTTCTAAAAATCCGTAACGAAAAACAAGTTGCATGAATGCTAACAAAACAAGATTTGGAAACCGAATTAATTTAAGATATTTCATTTATTAATCGTGTCTTCCATTGCTATTGAAATTCCATTTTCCTTGTACTTTCATAACTTGTTCAATAATTTCACGAACCGCACCTTTACCGCCGTTTTTATGTGAAATGTATTTTGAAATTTCTTTAATTTCGGGTGCGGCATCTTGTGGGCAAGCTGGTAATCCTACTAATTTCATAACATGATAATCTGGAATATCATCGCCCATGTACAAAATATTTTCTGGCTTTAATCCGTATAAATCTACATATTCTGAGAAAGTTTCCACCTTATTCGCACTTCCCATATAAATATCATATATTCCTAAATTTCGTAGTCTGGTTTTTACACCTTCGTTGCTACCTCCAGAAATAATACAAACTTTATACTCGTTTTCTATTGCTGTTTTTAAAGCAAATCCGTCTCGAATATTCATAATTCGAAGCATTTCTCCAGTATCTGTTACATGAACAGAACCATCGGTTAAAACACCATCTACATCAAAAATAAATGTGGTAATATCATTCAGAATTTCTTTATAACTTTTGGACATGATCTATAATCGATTTTGTTAGTAATTTGTAAATTTCTTTGGTATCGTTGTTCTCTATGAATTGTAGATGCGCAGCAATTGTTGCTGTATCTTTTCTTACTGCTGGTCCGGTTTGTGCTTGTATCGGACTAAGATATTTTATCTTATCAGAAGTTTCTGCAATTAATGGTCTTAGGATGGCAAAATCCATATTGTTATTTATACAAATTTCTTCTGCTAAAGAGTATAAATGATTTGTAAAATTATTTGCAAAAACAGCTGCGACATGCAACGCCTTTCTTTGGGACGAAGAAATTTCATAAACCGTTTTAGACAAACTAGATGCTATTTCTTTTAAAATTTGTAAATCAGCATTATTTTCTGCTTCTAAACAAATAGGTACTTCTTTGAAGTTAATATCTTTGCTTTTTGAAAATGTTTGTAACGGATAAAATACAGCTTTTCTGTTTTGATTGGAAATAACATCTAAACCAGAACTACCAGAAGTATGGGCGACCAAACGATTTTTAAATGGTAAATCTTTGGTAATTTCTGCTATGGCATTATCCGAAACAGCTAGAATATAAATATCGGCATCAGCCAAATTATGTAAATTGGTAATAATTTTATCTTTGCTAAGAATTGCAAGCAAACTTTCAGGATTTCTGGCGTATGCTTGAACTAAAAGTAAATTAGAGTTAGCCTCAATTGCATGTATCAAATGTTGTGCAACATTACCAGAACCGAGAACTACTATTTTTTTCATTCTGCTAAATTAGAAAAATTAATGGCGAATAAAAAAACTACCGCAATAGAAATAAAATTGCGGTAGTTTTAAATAGCTTTTGAGAATTTAATTTTATTCCTTGTTTTTATAAGCTGAAAGCGCATTTTTTAAAATGATTACCGCTTTCTTTAAATCTTCTTTGTTTAGGACATAAGCAATTCGAATTTCATTCTTACCCATTCCTGGAGTAGAATAAAATCCTGCTGCTGGAGCAACCATTACTGTTTCACCATTGTAATGGTAACTTTCTAACATCCATTGTGCAAAATGTTCTGCATCATCAATAGGCAAACTTACCATGCAATAAAAGGCACCACTAGGCATACTTACTTTAATGTTTTCAATTTTATGTAACTCTTCTACTAAAATATTGCGACGTTCTCTATATTCTTCAATAACTTCGTCAAAATAACTTTGTGGAGTATCTAAAGCAGCTTCGCTTGCAATTTGAGCAAATGTTGGCGGACTTAATCTTGCTTGTGCAAATTTCATTGCAGCAGCCATAACTTCTTTATTTTTAGAAACGATACACCCAATTCTTGCGCCACACATGCTGTAACGTTTAGAAACAGAATCAATCATAATTGCATTTTCTGTAATAGCCGGAATTTGCAATACCGAATGGTGTTTAAGATCTGAATCGTAAATAAATTCTCTGTATACTTCGTCTGCAATTAAAAACAAATCATGTTTTTTAACTACTTCTGCCAGTTTCATTATTTCTTCTTCTGAATATAATTTACCAGTTGGGTTGCCAGGATTACAAATTAAAATTGCCTTGGTTTTAGAGGTAATACATTTTTCAAATTCTTCAATTTTAGGAAGTTCAAAATCGGTATCAATGGTTGTTGTTACAGGAACAACAGTAACTCCAGATGCAGTCGCAAAACCATTGTAATTTGCATAAAATGGTTCTGGAATGATAACTTCGTCACCTTGGTCTAAAGTACTTCCTATAGCAAATAACAACGCTTCTGATCCGCCAGTTGTAATGATAATGTCTTCTTTGGTAACTGGTAAATTTTTACTTTGATAATAAGCTGCCAATTTGGTACGATAACTTTCAAAACCTGCAGAATGGCTATATTCTAAAACTTCCATGTCCACATTTTTAATTGCATTCATTGCAACTTCTGGTGTTTTAATATCGGGTTGACCAATGTTTAAATGGTACACTTTATGACCTTTTTTCTTTGCGATTTCTGCGTAAGGAACCAATTTTCTAATTGGTGATTCAGGCATTTCTAAGCCTTTATTTGAAATTTTTGGCATAACTCATTTTTTGATTATGCAAATTTGCAAAATTTATTTCGATTTAATTGAATTTTTATGATTTGTCAACCCACATTTTTCCTTATTTTTAATAAATTTTCAATATGCTTAGGTATCTAAATTTTATTATAGTTGCATTAATGTGGCAGAGTATTTCTGCACAAAGTGGATTTCAATTTCCGAAATCAAAAAATAAAGTTACCGTTTCATTTCAGTTAATAAATAATCTGGTAATTATTCCGGTTAAAGTAAATGGTGTACAGCTAAATTTCTTGTTGGATACGGGTGTTGAAGATTCTGTTTTATTCAGTTTAGAAGCAACCAACCAAGTCCAATTTGAAAACGTTGAACAAATTAAGATACAAGGCTTTGGTAATAGCGAATCTTTTTACGCTATTAAATCCAATAACAATATCCTATCTTTAAATGGAATGGTAGATTCTAACCATACAATATTTTTAGTTTTAAATCAAGAAATTAATATTTCAACCCAAATCGGAACTCCGGTAAACGGTATTTTAGGCTATCATTTTTTCAAAAATCATTTCGTATCTACCAATTATCAAACAAAAAAAATAAAGTTTATAAAAAAAACCGAAAGGACAGAAAGAAGGTTGCTAAAACAATTTGAAATGCTTCCGATTCAATTGTATAAAGGCAAACCCTATATTAAAGCCCAAAGTAAAACTGTAGATTCTGTTACTAGCTCAGACTATACTTTTTTGATAGATAGCGGTAACAGTGATGCCATTTGGCTTATGAAAGATTCTAATAAAAATTTAATAATTGGCGAACCTAATTTTAATGATTTCTTAGGCAAAGGTTTTGGCGGTGATGTTTATGGTAAACGCGCCAGAATCCAATCTTTTCAAATAGGACGTTTCTTGTTCAAAAGACCACTCGTTTCTTTTCCAGATTCTAAGTCAAATGTAGTATTTGATTCTATTATGAATAGAAATGGTACTATCGGTTCTGAAATTTTAAAACGATTTACAGTAGTTTTTGATTACAACCAAGAACGCGTTTTTCTTAAAAGGAATAATTTGTTTTCTGATCCATTTAATTATAACATGTCAGGTATTGAGGTTGAACACCAAGGTTTGCAATGGATTAGTAATGAATTAAGAGAACTAACCTTGGGACAAAACAACTTTTTTAATGCAAACGGTGAACGTGTTTTTGATAATGTAAAATACAAAATGGAACTAAAGCCAGTTTACATAATTTCAAATGTTCGAGAAAATTCGCCTGCTGCAATTGCTGGATTGCAAAAAGAAGATGTTATATCAAAAATAAATCGTAAGAACGGATTTAGCTACAAACTACAAGACATAAATAATTTATTAAAGTCAGAAGAAGGAAAGACCATAACTTTTGAAATAGATAGAAAAGGTAAAATACTAGTAGTATCTTTTGAACTTAAAAGTAAGATATAAAAAAAACGGCATCACTGCCGTTTCATTTATTATTGCATCGGACTAGCTTTTTTCTTCTCCAATACGCTTACTTCTGGTTTAATAATCACTTCGCCTTTAATTTTCAAAGCCACTAAACCGTTATCTACGTTTACAGCATTGGTTTCGACCGTAATTGTTTTTCTAATTGGTCCAGGATTCATGTTGTATTTAACCGTAATTTTATCTGATTTTCCTGGCATAATTGGTTCTGTAGGTTTAGTTGGTACAGTGCAACCGCAAGTAGATTGAACATTTGTAATTATTAATGGTTGGTTGCCCGTATTAGTAAATTCAAAAACACGAACTCCGTCATCATTATCCTTACTAACCGTGCCATAGTCTATCGTATTATCTTTAGCTTTAAACTCAATCTTAGCTTGAGAAAATCCAACAGAACCCAGTGCAAATGTTGCTAATAGTATAATTTTTTTCATTTTTTCTAATTAATTCGTTAGGGTAAAATTACTTACTTTAAATTTATCGGCAAAAAAATAAATCTTAATTTTTTATAAAACTACCTTTTACCTACTTTTGCACAAGTGAAAGCAAAGAGCATACCATTTTTATTTAGGAGCTTTAAGCTTGGGCATTTTAGCCAATGTAATTCCTGCTATTCGTTACAATTTGTTTTGCCAAACAAATTTTCTCTACTATCAGGGCTACATTCCAAATCATTTGAATAAAAATTCAAAAAAAGCAGTTTAAATCAAATATCAAATAAAAATATGTCCATACCAGCACAATTTAATTCCAAAGAAATAGAACAGAAGTGGTACGACTACTGGATGAAGAATGACTATTTTACATCCAAACCAGATGCGAGAACACCATATACTATTGTAATTCCGCCGCCAAATGTTACTGGAGTTTTACACATGGGACATATGTTAAACAATACCATACAAGATGTTTTAATTCGACGTGCACGTTTAAAAGGATTTAACGCTTGTTGGGTTCCAGGAACAGATCATGCATCTATCGCTACAGAAGCAAAAGTAGTAGCCAAATTAAAATCAGAAGGAATTAATAAATCCGATTTAACACGTGAAGAGTTTTTAAAACACGCTTACGATTGGACAGACAAATATGGAGGAACGATTTTAGAACAATTAAAACAATTAGGTTGTTCTTGCGATTGGAGTCGTACCAAGTTCACTATGGACGAAGACATGTCCGCATCTGTAATAAAATCATTTGTAGATTTATATAACAAAGGTTTAATATATCGCGGTTACCGCATGGTAAATTGGGATCCAGAAGCAAAAACAACTCTGTCTGATGAAGAAGTGATTTTCGAAGAAAGACAAGGTAAGTTATATTACATTCAATATAAATTAGAAGATTCTGCCGGATTTTTAACGGTTGCGACAACAAGACCAGAAACTATTTTTGGAGATACTGCTATTTGTATTAATCCTAATGACGAACGTTTTGCACATTTAAAAGGAAAGAAAGCTATTGTTCCTATTTGTGGTCGAATCATTCCGATAATTGAAGATGAATACGTGGATATAGAATTTGGCACAGGATGTCTTAAAGTAACTCCTGCGCATGATACAAACGATAAAACATTAGGGGATAAGCATAACCTAGAAATTATTGATATTTTTAATGACGATGCTTCACTAAATTCTTTTGGATTGCATTATCAAGGTAAAGATCGATTTATAGTAAGGGAAGAAATTGCTAAAGAATTAGAAGAAATTGGAAGTTTATTTAAAACCGAAACGCATTTAAATAAAGTAGGAACATCAGAAAGAACCAAATGTGTAATCGAACCAAGATTATCCGACCAATGGTTTTTGCAAATGGAAGAATTGGTGAAACCAGCAATAAAAGCAGTTTTAGAAACTGATGAGGTAAAATTATATCCGTCTAAATTTAATAATACCTACCGTCATTGGTTAGAAAATATTAGAGATTGGAATATTTCTCGTCAACTTTGGTGGGGACAACAAATTCCAGCTTTTTATTATGGTGACGGAAAAGAAGATTTTGTTGTTGCAGAAACAAAACAAGAAGCTTTGGAATTAGCAATAACTAAAACTAATAATTACCAACTTTCCATAAATGACTTAAGACAAGACGTAGACGCTTTAGATACTTGGTTTTCTTCATGGCTTTGGCCAATGGCGGTTTTTGGTGGAATTTTAAATCCAGAATCAGAAGATTTTAAATACTATTATCCTACAAATGATTTAGTAACTGGTCCAGATATTTTATTTTTCTGGGTGGCAAGAATGATAATTGCAGGTTACGAATATGCCGGCGAAAAGCCATTTAGCAATGTATATCTTACCGGATTAGTTAGAGACAAGCAAAGACGAAAAATGTCTAAATCATTAGGAAATTCGCCAGAACCTTTAGAATTAATTGAAAAATTTGGAGCAGATGGTGTTCGTGTAGGATTGTTGTTAAGCTCTTCTGCCGGAAACGATATTATGTTTGACGAAGAATTATGTAATCAAGGAAAATCGTTTTCTAACAAAATATGGAATGCATTTAAATTAATTAAAGGTTGGGAAGTTTCAGATACCATTCTACAACCAGAATCATCTAAGGTAGCAATTGAGTGGTACGAAGCTAAATTGCAACAAACGCTTTTAGAAATAGAAGATAACTTTGAAAAATACCGAATTTCTGATGCTTTAATGGTAATTTATAAATTGGTTTGGGACGATTTCTGTTCGTGGTTTTTAGAAATGATAAAACCAGTTTACCAACAACCAATAGACAAAATTACATTTGATAAAGCTATTGAAATGATGGAAAACAATTTGAAGTTGTTGCATCCGTTCATGCCATTTTTAACCGAAGAAATTTGGCAAACAATTGCAGTAAGAGAAAAAGAAGATGCTTTAATTATAGGAGAATGGCCTAAATCAAAAGCATTCGACTTTAATGTAATTGAAGCATTTAATAAAACTATGGAGGTTATTTCTGGAATAAGAACCATTAGAAAAGAAAAAAATATTGCTTTTAAAGATGCAATTGAACTAAAAGTTTTACAAACTACAGAACCTAATAAACATTTTGATTGTATAATTCAAAAATTAGGAAATTGCGAAATTATAGAATACGTAGCAGAAAATGTAGAAGGTGCAATTTCTTTTAGAGCAAATACCGAAGAGTATTTTATACCACTAACAGGAAATATTGATGTTGCTGCAGAAATAGAAAAATTAACGCAAGAATTACTATATAATCAAGGATTTTTAAAATCAGTTCAAGCTAAATTATCTAATGAAAAGTTCGTTGCTAGCGCACCAGAAAAAGTGATTGAAATGGAACGCAAAAAAGAATCGGATGCATTATCAAAAATTGAAACTTTAATGCAGAGTATTTCCAATTTAAAGTAAATAAAAAAGCCTAATTAAAATTATGATTAGGCTTTTTTTTGAATTATAATTTATTGAATAACTATTTCTTCGTATTTTTCATTAACTTTTTTCCAGTTAATCAATTTAAAAAAATTTTCAATGTAACTACGTCTTTTATATTGGTAATCTAAATAATAGGCATGCTCCCATAAATCTAAACATAAAATAGGCGTACCAGAAACAATCGATCTGGGCATTAGCGGATTGTCTTGGTTATTGGTATTTGTAATTACTAACTTTCCGGTTTTATCAACTATTAACCAAGTCCAACCCGAAGCAAATTGCTTGGATGCAGTTTCGATAAATTGCAATTTAAAATTATCAAAAGAGCCAAATTCTTTAATAATTGCTCCGCTAAGAGTGTCTTTAGGAGTTTGGGTTTTTGGTGTAAGTATTTCCCAAAAAAGTGAATGGTTGTAGTATCCGCCAAGATTATTCTTTAAATCTTCGTTACTCATATCTAGTTTTGAAAGCAGTAAATTTATAGGTAAACTTTCAATATCAGTTCCAGAAAGTGCTTTGTTGAGGTTGTTTGTGTAGTTAAAGTAATGTTTGGAATAATGTAAATCCATAGTTGAAGCACTTATTGAAGGATCTAACTCTGTGTATTGAAATGGTAATTTTACCATTTTAAATGCACCATCAATCGCTTTTACATCGTTTGGAGAGCTTGTTATCCGTTTCTCTTCTTTCATAGGAAGTGGTACTTCAACCACTTCGGTATATTTTCTTTTATTACACGATACTAAATGGACAACTACTATTAAAAAGAAAAGTTTTTTAACCATGGTATTTTTTATCTAATAAAGTTAGTAAAGTGATTTTATTTTATATTCTTGTAAGCTTCGTTTATTGCCTCAATATATAATTCTTTGGCTTCGGATTCTTCTAGATGGCTAATTTGCATCCAAGCATTTAGTTTAAACGCATTTCTTAAATCAAAACTTCCAGAATTGGAATAATCTATACGACTGTTAGTTGCTCTTTTATAATAAGCATATAATCGTAGTTGAACATCTTGTGGAAGTTCACTTTGCGATATTTTATTGGCCAATTCTATCGCGGCTTCAAATCGTATTTCTAAATCATCTTTTTGCATGATTACACACTTGCTATAATGGTCTTACCACCAATGGCTTTTTGGTTTAATTGAACGTCAATTTTAGTTCCTAGAGGTAAATAAATATCTACACGAGAACCAAACTTTATAAATCCTGCATCTTCTCCTTGTACAACTTGCATGCCTTCTTCGGCATAATTAATAATCCTTTTAGCCAAAGCTCCAGCAATTTGACGATACAATATTTCTCCAAATCCCTTCGTTTCTAAAACAATTGAAGTTCTTTCATTTTCTGTACTTGCTTTAGGATGCCAAGCAACTAAATACTTTCCAGGATGGTATTTGCTATATTTTACTAATCCATTTGCTGCATACCTTGTTACATGTACATTTAATGGAGACATAAAAATTGAAACTTGTAAGCGCTTGTCTTTAAAATATTCTGGTTCAAATACTTCTTCAATAACTACTACTTTTCCATCAACAGGAGCAATAATATGGGAATCATTAATTACAACCATTCTTTTTGGATTTCGAAAAAATTGTAAAACAATAATTAAAAAGCCCAAAGTGATTAATTGAATTGTCATTTCTAACCATTTTATAGAAATAAATGCCCTAGATAACAAGAGTATTATTATGGTTAATGAGGTAGAAATAAGAATGATTTTTGCGCCTTCTTTATGAAACATAAGATAAAATTTTATAAAATAAATAAATAAATGGTGCTGCAAAGATAATACTATCTAGCCGATCTAAAACACCTCCATGACCTGGCATAATTTTTCCGCTATCTTTTACTCCTGCAACACGTTTAAATTTGGATTCAACCAAATCACCAATAGTACCAATTATACCAGTAATTACGGCAATTGTAGTCCAGATTACAATAGATTTTTCTTTAAATTCTGCATTAGCCTGAATAAAATATTTAGATATAAAAAAACCAGCAAGAATTGCGAAAAGTACACCGCCAATAAAACCTTCAATAGTTTTTTTAGGAGATATTCTGAAAAATAATTTATTCTTACCTATTGATTTACCTACCAAATAGGCAAAAGTATCATTCGTCCAGATTAAAATAAATATTCCTATTATTATCTTCGGGTTGTATCCATTAACACCATAGGGCAATTTTGTAATGATTATAAAAGGTAAAATCAAATATCCGATAATATATAAATATTTTGAAGCTTCTGGTAATTTTTGTTTGCGATCATCAAATAAAAACACCAAACATTTTAGAGAAATAGCCAATGCTGCTATTAAAATACCAATTTCTATATTTTCATTGTAAGATATTGATAAAAGGGTAGTGTAAGCAACCAAACTAAAAATAAGTAAACCTAAAATTAGCGGTAGAATTTTATGCATTCTAAGCATGTCACAAAATTCGAATATGGCAATAAGTAAAAACGCACCAAATAATACAATAAAACTTTCTTGGGAATACAAGATACAAGAAAGTAAAATTAAAATATAAAATGCTCCAGAAATACCTCTTTTTAGAGTTTCATTCATCCTACAAATCTTCAAGTAATAATAGGTATAAATTCTTAGCGGCGCTTCCATAAGTCAAAAAATCTTCTTCTTTTGCTTTTTCGAAGTATTTAAGAGTGGTAATATTGTTAGGATATTCTTTATCGTGAGTATATTTATTTTTGATAAAATGCATTCCATCACCTTTGGTTGCTATAATTTGACTTGTCGTCGCTACAATAACCATATTCGCAGGTAGCTCATGTGGTTTAAGTTGTTTTATCTGTTTAGATGAAAAAAATACAGAACCATCTTCTGCAATTAAATTTTCACAACTTGCTAATAAAAACTTTGGATCTTTGGATACAGAAAATGATAACTTGTTTTCTTCGAGTAAATAGTATAAGTTAGAATCATGACATAGTACTTCTGATTCGTACCAATCATTTTCTTCCAGAATATTCTCGAATTGTTCTCTTATTTCTTCTTTGTTTTCACAATAAATAAATTTCCCTCCATTTTTTTTAAAATTGAAGGTAAATTGCTCATCTATAAGAAGTTCAGAGTTTAATTCTGAATTATATTCACTGTTTTCTTCTTCGTTAGTTTGATTTGATCCAGAACCGAAAAATTTTTTGAAAAAACTCATATGTTGTATTTGATTGCAAATTAGGACTAAAAAACCTTCAAAGATAAAAAAATCTTAATTCAAAATTAGATTTTGAATTAAGATTTTCAACGTATTGTTAACAATTGTTCATTAGTTAATGGGAGCAGGATTTTCTTCTATTGGAACCCCAAATGGTCTTGACCCAAAAATAACCTCTAAATCATCCTTAAAAATTACTTCTTTCTCTATTAGAATATCTGCCAATTGTAGTAATTTATCTTTATTTTCTTGCAGTAATGCAATTGCTCTTTGGTATTGACTTTCAATCAAAATAGAAATTTCTTTGTCTATAGTTCTAGCGGTATCTTCAGAATACGGTTTTGAAAAGTTGTATTCGCTTTGTCCTGATGAATCGTAGTAGGTTACATTTCCTACTTTGTCATTCAATCCATAAACTGTGACCATTGCACGTGCTTGTTTGGTTACTTTTTCTAAATCAGATAATGCTCCGGTTGAAATAGTGTCAAAAATCACTTTTTCTGCTGCTCGTCCGCCCATTGTAGCGCACATTTCGTCTAGCATTTGGTCTGGTCGCACAATTAAACGTTCTTCAGGTAAGTACCAAGCTGCACCAAGACTTTGTCCTCGTGGTACTATGGTTACTTTTATTAATGGCGCTGCATGTTCCAACATCCAACTTACAGTTGCATGACCCGCTTCGTGCACTGCAATTGCGCGTTTTTCTGCTGCAGTAACGATTTTATTTTTCTTTTCTAAACCACCAACTATTCTGTCTACTGCGTCTAAAAAGTCTTGTTTATCTACCGCGGTCTTATTATGTCTTGCTGCTATTAACGCTGCTTCATTACAAACATTGGCTATATCTGCACCAGAAAAACCTGGTGTTTGTTTTGCAAGAAAATCGGTATCTAAACCAGATACTTTCTTAAGTGGAGCAAGATGTACTTCAAAAATTTCTTTTCGTTCTCTAACATCTGGTAAATCCACATAAATCTGTCTGTCAAATCGACCAGCACGTAATAATGCCTTATCTAAAACATCTGCACGGTTTGTAGCTGCAATAACAATAACATGCGTATTGGTACCAAAACCATCCATTTCTGTTAGTAGCTGATTTAATGTATTTTCTCTTTCGTCGTTTCCGCCAGACATACTGTTTTTTCCTCTAGCGCGTCCTACTGCATCAATTTCATCGATAAAAATAATAGCTGGCGATTTGTCTTTTGCTTGTTTAAACAAGTCACGTACTCTTGAAGCACCAACTCCAACAAACATTTCAACAAAATCTGAACCAGATAATGAGAAAAAAGGCACTTTTGCTTCACCAGCAACTGCTTTTGCCAATAAAGTTTTTCCTGTTCCTGGAGGTCCAACTAAAAGAGCTCCTTTTGGAATTTTTCCTCCAAGAACAGTATATTTTTCTGGATTTTTCAGGAATTCAACAATTTCTTGTATTTCTTCTTTTGCACCTTCTAATCCTGCAACATCTTTAAAAGTTGTTTTTACTTGCGATTTTTCGTCAAATAATTTCGCTTTTGATTTTCCAATATTAAATAGTTGCCCACCAGCTCCGCCGCCAGCACCACCAGACATTCTTTTCATTAAGTACAACCAAACTCCTATTATTAATAGAAAAGGAATAAAACCTGCAATATATTCTGTCCAATCGCTGCGCGACTCGAAGTTATAACTTTTAATTTTATTTGTATTTTTTGCCTCAATCAACTTATTTTCAAAGTTTTGAGCATCAGCAATTTCAGAAGTATAATGCGGACCTTTATTTGGTTTTCCAAACATATCTTTAGCAATTTTTTCGTTTTCTTTTAATTTTAATGCTTCTGCATTTAAGAAAATTTCTGCCTGAGATT
>JBLIJW010000040.1:0-22670 GCA_047636155.1 Flavobacterium sp.
TTACACGATTGTTTGTTCCTTCTATAGATTCTAGTTACACCGAAAAAATGTATGCATTAGAAACACAGTATCCGCAAAATGTTTTTTTAATGATGGGTTTGCATCCTTGTTATGTGAAACCAGAAACTTTTGAACAAGAATTATTACATGTTTCTAACCATTTAAACAACCATACTTTTTATGCAGTTGGTGAAATTGGGATTGACTTGTATTGGGATAAAACAACATTAGACATTCAAAAACAAGCCTTTAAAACGCAAATTCAACTTGCAAAAAAACACAAATTAGCCATTAATATTCATTGTCGCGATGCATTTGATGAAGTTTTTGAAGTTTTAGAAAGCGAAAGAAGTTCTGATCTTTTCGGAATATTTCATTGCTTTACTGGAAATTTAGAGCAAGCAAAACAAGCTATTTCTTTGGGAATGAAATTAGGGATTGGTGGTGTTGCAACTTTTAAAAACGGGAAAATTGATCAATTTTTAAACCAAATCGATTTAAACCATATAGTTTTAGAAACCGATTCGCCTTATTTAGCTCCAGTTCCGAATAGAGGAAAAAGAAATGAAAGTAGCTGTACCCTTTTGGTTGCTGAAAAATTAGCGCAGATTTATGAAACTTCTTTGGCGGAAATTGCCAATAAAACCACACAAAACTCAAAAGATATATTTGGGATTTAATGCTATATTCTTAAAAAAATAATATTTTTTTTGTTTATTTGCTACAAAAATAAAGAGAAAAGAAAATGCAAAGATTTGATGCCATTAGACCTTATTATGACTCCGAAATAAATGAAGCAATTCAAAAAGTGGTAGATCATCCTATGATGAAAGCATTAATGAATTTTAGTTTCCCAGGTTTAGAAGATCCTGCTTGGAAAGAACAACTTAAGAAAACCCATTCTATACGTGATTTTCAGTGCAATTTTATCTACCAATCGCTACAACAAATTTTATCTAAAAGTTCTGACGGATTAACAACTTCTGGTTTTGATCAGTTAGAAAAAAACACATCCTATCTTTTTATATCTAATCATAGAGATATTATTTTGGATACTTCTTTACTTAACGGATGTCTTTTAGATCATGGTTTAGGAATGACTGCATCTGCAATTGGAGATAATTTAGTTAAAAAGAAATTTCTATTAATTTTAAGTAAATTAAATAGAAATTTCTTGGTACAACGCGGATTAAATCCGAGAGAAATGTTAGAAAGTTCTAAATTATTATCTGAATATATTGGTCAGCTTTTATTGCATGAAAACCGTTCTGTTTGGATAGCGCAACGGGAAGGACGAACCAAAGACGGAAACGATGTTACTAATCCTGGCGTTTTAAAGATGTTAGCCATGGGAAAAACGGAAGAAAGCTTTTTGCACTATTTTAAAAGGATTAAAATTGTACCCGTTTCTATTTCCTACGAATACGATCCTACAGATGCTTTAAAAATGCCACAACTTATGGCAGAAGCAAACGACGAAGTGTATGTAAAGGATAAAAATGAAGACTTTACAACGTTATTAAGTGGAATTATTGGTCAAAAAAAAGGAATTCACATTCACGTCGGAAAACCATTAATTGATCCGATTACAGAAATTGAAAATACCATTACTAACACCAACAAGCAAATACAAGCTTTGGCTTTAGAAATTGATCATGAGATTTTGAAAAACTACCGTCTTTGGCCAACAAATTATATTGCTTATGACATGATGCACAATGTAAATATCTTCAAAAACAAGTATACAGATGAAGAACGTTCTTTATTTGAACGACGTTTAGAAATGCGAATAGATGCATCCAACGATAATATGGTTGAAAGTTTTTTATGTATGTATGCCAATCCTGTTGTAAATAAATTAAAATATACCGATGCCAAACAAATCTAGAATTTTACTGATTTATACTGGTGGAACAATCGGAATGGTGAAAAATTTTGAAACTGGCGCTTTAAAAGCATTCAATTTTAAAAAATTATTGAAAAATATTCCAGAATTAAAGCAATTAGATTGTGAAATAGAGTCAATTTCTTTTGATAATCCGATTGATTCATCAAATATGAGTCCAGAATTTTGGGTTAAAATTGCTTTGATAATCGAAACTAACTATGAGAATTTTGATGGTTTTGTGATACTTCATGGTTCGGATACTATGTCGTATACTGCATCTGCATTGAGTTTTATGTTAGAAAACCTCAACAAACCAGTAATTTTAACTGGTTCGCAATTACCAATTGGCGATCTACGAACCGATGCTAAAGAAAATCTAATTACCGCAATTCAAATTGCATCTATAAAAACCAATAACCAGCCTATTGTAAGACAAGTTTGTTTGTATTTTGAGTATAAGTTATATCGAGGTAACCGAACTTCTAAAATAAATGCCGAACATTTTAAGGCTTTTGCATCACCAAATTTTCCGGCAATTGCAGAATCTGGAGTTCATTTAACAGTAAATCCGCATACAATTTTAATCCGCAAAAAAACTGCTGCCTTAAAAGTGCATACTACATTAAATCAAAATGTGGTAATAATTAAATTATTTCCCGGAATTTGTAAATCTATTTTAAAATCTATTTTAGATACGCCAAATCTACAAGGAGTTGTTTTAGAAACTTATGGTTCTGGAAACACTACAACTGCAGATTGGTGGATTGAATTACTACAAGAAGCCATAGATAAAGGTATTGTAATAGTTAATGTTACGCAATGTTCTGGCGGTAGCGTTCAAATGGGACAATATGAAACTAGTACGAAATTGAAGGAAATTGGGGTTATTTCTGGAAAAGACATTACTACCGAGGCTGCAATTACAAAACTAATGTATTTATTAGGTCAAAATGTAGCGCCAAAAGTATTTAAAACAATTTATGAAACCGCTTTACGTGGGGAAATGAGTTAGAGAAAGTTGTGCAATTCATAAATTTTGTTTTTATTTGCACCTCTAAAAAGAAAGGTGTCTGAGTGGTCGAAAGAGCAAGCCTGGAAAGTTTGTATATGGGTAACTGTATCGTGGGTTCGAATCCCATCCTTTCTGCAAAAAAATAAAACTCTATTAATAGATAATAGAGTTTTTTTTTGCTTTAATTTTAAAAAAGTTAGAATACACTTTGTAAAATTGGACTAGTTAGCGATTTTTAAAATTGACAAAACGCTATAGAGATGCCAAAAACTTTGCAGTTATGGGTTTACTAACATAGTTAAATACATTTTTATGTGATTTTGTTCTCAAGACATCATTGTTGTCAATGCTGCTAGAAACGATACAAATTTTACAATTTTTTACAAAATCTAGCTCCATTTCGTTAAGGGTTTTCATAAATTCAAATCCATCCATCACTGGCATATATATGTCTAACAAGATAACTTCTGGTAAATTTTCAGGAATACTTCTATTGCTCTCTAAATATTCTATCGCTTCCATTCCATTATTAAACTCTAATATTTCTTGTGCAATATTATTATTGTTGATTAAGACTTTTACAATGTAATTATCAATTTCACTATCGTCAATAATCATAATTTTTTTATACTTGAAACCCATAAATTCTAATTATTTTTTTGAAATATACTTTTTATAAATTTAATAAATTCTTCTTGTCTTCTTTTTGCTCCAGGTAGAACTAATCCATTGGAAATCTCACAACCCAAACCGTCTTTTTTAATAATTTTTTCAACATACCTTAAGTTGATAAAATAAGAGTGATAAATTCTAAAAAAAATATTGTCCAAAGAAAGCGAATACTCACCCAAGTTTTTACTAGAAACTAATTTAATATTATTTGTAGCATAAAACTCACTATACTTGCCATCTGCTTTACAGCAAATAATTTCTTTTTTTCTTAGCAAATGTATTTTATCTACGGGTGCAATAGCTAAAAACTCAAAATTTTGTGCGGTGTGTTAACCGCTTTTATTTTTCCGATTGTTTCATTTTGATAGACTACTTCCATTTCTATCCACTTTATAATTTTATACAAAGAAATTATGAAATTGTTTTAGCTAATTGGTTTTATTAAAAAGTCTATTGCATTTTGTTTATAAGCATCAAATGCAAAATCTTTATCTTTTGAAATAATTACTAGTTTTGGTTTCTGAACGTTTAAGTTACTTAACGTATTTTCGTCAAAATTTATTTCATCAAGACTTGCTATTAAAATATCTGGATTATGATTATTAACCAAATCTGTGATATTATTAGTATTTTGAACTATTTCAATTATAGAGAATAAAACAGAATTTTCGGTCTCAAATTTTTTAAATTGCTTTATTATTTCAATATCGTTCTCTACAATAATTGCTTTTAAAACTCTCATGAATATACTTTGTTAAATTATCACAAAATCAATCAAAAATACATTTTTTCAATAATTTTATTTAATTAAATAAAACTAACTCATGTATTCAGACTTAGAAAAAACAAAGGCATTGATGGAATCTGATCTTTTAGATACTCAACCAGAAAAAATGTTTGATGACATTGCCCAAATAGCATCTAAAGTCTGTGAAATGCGTATGGCAGTAGTTAGTCTTTTTGGCGTGGATAGGCAATTTTTTAAATCAAATTTAGGACTTAATATACGAGAAACTCATATAGAACAATCTTTTTGTAGAGTTGCAGTACAAAATCCAGATGATGTTCTTATTTTAGAAGACGCAAGAATTGATGAAAGATTTAAAGACAGTCCACTTGTTCAAGGTTATCCTAAGATCGTTTCTTATTATGGTGTTTCGTTAATTTCTAAGGATGAAATTTCTTATGGCACTTTATGCGTTATGGATAGTGGTGTTAAAATACTAAATGAAGAACAAAAGCAACAATTATTAAAACTTTCCAAACAAGTAGAACATCTTATTGAACTAAAAGTAACTAACAAATTACTTAATGATTCTCAGGCTATAATTCAGATTTATTCTAAACAAATGGAGGAATTTGATTATTTAGCAGCACACGATTTAAAAGCTCCGATTAGAGCAATTGACTCTTTTACTAAGTTAATTGAAAAAAATATCATAAATTATGGGACCTAAAAGATGCAAAATATTTCTGGTTTATTAATAATAGTTCCAAAAAAATGAACGAATTAATTAATGATTTATTAGAGTATTCTAAAAGCAGTATGGATTTAGAAAATGTAGAAGATTTTGATTTACCAAAATTAATTACCGATCAATTTGAAAGTTTGACTTATGGTATGGCCAATCCCAAAACTATTTTGATTTGCAACACTTTAGCTAAAAAACATTCTTAAAAATTACATTTTTCGTTTTATTTGATAATTTAATAAACAACGCAATTAAATATCAAAAACCTAATTCGACGCTAAAAAACGAAATTAACTGGACTCCCGAAAAAAAAATTAGATTTTTACAATAAAAGACAATGGTATAGGAATAGAATCAGAATACTTTGAACATATTTTTAAACCATTTAAAAGATTTCATGGTACTGCAGATTACCAAGGAAACGGCTTAGGATTAGCTGCACGTAAAAAAATTATTGTAAAATTGGGAGGTGAAATTACTTTAGATTCTGTAATTGGAGAAGGAACTACTTTTACCTTAAAAATACCTAATTTTTATTTAAAATTTTGTGTTATTCAATTTTATGGTACGTGTTCTGTAGTAACTTTAAATTTTTATTAGCTATTTATAAGACTTTTCTATAACTTTAATTATTAAAAATTTATATCTAAGTTCTTTTATATTCCATTTATATCTAAGCCAAATAAGTATAACCGTATGGAATTAATAAAATCCAACTATAGAACTGTAATGATTATTGAAGACAATGCCATTGATTTATTTATCGCTGAAGAGGTAATTAAAAAGAACACTTTTGCCGAAAATGTCATAACCTACAAATGTGCATTAAAAGCATTTGAATTTATTAAGACTGTAAAAGATACTAATGATTTACCAAGTGTAATATTTACAGATATAAATTTGGGAGAAAGTTCTGGTTTTAATTTATAGACGTATTTATTTCATTACCAAAAGCTGCAACAGATCTTATGCAAATTTTTGTAATTTCTTCTGTTGTTAATCCAAGAGATCTAGAAAAAATAAAATCCTATCCTATAAAAATTGGTTTTAAAGAAAAATATATTGACCAAGATTTTTTAAACTCTATTTAGTCTCAAATTTTGTTCGTTTAGAATTACTTCTCTTTTATTTTGTTTCAAATAATTTATTCCTATACGAGACTTTTTTTATTTAAATAAAAAAAAGTCCTGTCAAAATTTGATTTTCCCGTTTAAAATAAATAATCTTCTATTTATCTTAAGGGGTTCAAAACACTTATTCTCTTTTTTTCTAGACTTATTTTCTGTACTTAACAACTACTAATCTCGGTTACTTTTCGAACTTTTAAGCAATGACTCAACCTAAATTTGTTAAACTAGCGAAGCCAATTATGCGTTTTTTTTAGCTAGCTAAAAGTCGGTTAAAAGATTAAATTTCAAATTATTAATACCTATAAAACATGAGAAATAAATACTTAAATGTTCAAAAAATCATTGTAATGATTTACCTTTTAATAGGCACATTATCCTTTTCACAAGTTGGTATAGGAAAAATAACTCCAGCTTCTTCTGCAATATTAGATATAGAATCTACAACAAAAGGAGTTTTAATGCCAAGAATGACTACGACACAAAGAGACAACATTCTGTTACCGGTTGAAGGTCTGCAGATTTACAATACAACTAATAAAACTACAGATGTATATACTGGTAGCATTTGGAAATCATTTACAACAACTTCAAGTTCTAACTTAGTATATGTTTACAGGCTTTCTGATCTTCCTACACCCGTAAGTAATGGTATCAATTTGGATGCTACCAAAATGTATATTTTTTCTGGAATAGTTGACATTAGTCCTAATTATATTGTAATGAATGGTGCCGGTTTAAAAGGTACCGATCCACAAAAAGATGGCGTAATGTCTTCTGTATCTGGAGCTGTATTAACAATTACGAATACAAGCATTTTTATGACAAATTTTACCGGAATTCCTTTTGGTGGTTCTACTAAAGCGTTTGATTTTTCTGATAGTGCAGGTACTAAATACTGTAATTTATTTTCTGCATGTTCTGTAGTTCAAACAATTCCTTCTTTAAGTCTTGGTCAAATTTCTGGATTAAAGCTGTTACTCTTGTTCAAAACTTTTGGAAAGTTACTGACGGATTAAAAATAACTGGTACAATAGGTAAATTTTGTGCTTCTCATTGTTTTTTAGAAGGCATAACAAGCGGTACTGGATTTGAATTTTTAGCTAGTTTAAGTGCAGATGATATTGAAATGTCCAATAATTATTTTACTTATACCGGACAAACTGGGATAAAAGTTAATGCTGGAAGCACAGTGGATCGAGGAATACTAACCGCAAATATGTTTAGAAATGTTGGAACGCCATTAACCGGAGTTGTTTCTTTTACTTCAGGCTGGAGAATGCAGCAAAACACTTATATGCCAGATTCTAGAGCTTTTGGCTTTCTTTACGCAAATAACAATTTAACGGCTACTACACTAACAACGCCAGGTGTTTTTTATAAAATTGCTGGTACAACTACAGCCGTAAACCAAAAACGTTTTATAGGAAGTAATAATAGAATTACCTATAATGGACTAACAAATATAGTGGGGGAAAGTATCCGTAGTTATTGGAGCAAAAGCGCCAGCAAATACTTCAGATTTTTCAATAGAAATTGCTAAAAACGGAACTATTATTTCTGCGCCAATTGCATCCATGGTTGCTGCTTTAAATAATCAATCATTTCAAATTGTATTAAATACCGAGCTTGATCTTACAACAGATGATTATATTGAGGTTTTTATAACTACTAATAACTCTAATACTTCAAGTCTTGTGGTTAAGGAATTACAGATTAGAGTTATTTATACTAATTCCCAAATTCAAAAGTCAGTTTTTTTTTGAGAAAGAACTGACTTTTGAATTACAATAAGATGAATTAAAAGTTAAATGGAAATCTTTATTAAATCGTAAAAACAACAATACTATTAAATTTCATTTGTTTTATTTACTATTTTTTTAATAACATTATCCAACTCTAAAGCAGAGTCAATTACCATTTTGTAAATTGCTTTTTGTTCTGGTTCATTGCACATTTCATCAGATAAAAGGGTAATTAAACCCATAATTCTTGCTAGTGGCGCTCGAACAATGTGAGACTGAATCCATGCAATTTCTTTTAATTTTTTATTTTGTGTTTGGATGGATTGGATGTGCAAAATTTCTTTTGTTAAATCTTCTACAGATAAAATTATAGCATCAATTCCTTTATAAACTATATTGTTTTTACGAGAAAGCACATAAAGCAATTCCCCATTCTTTTTTTGATGACAATTTATATTGCCTATTTGAAATTTAGGATTGTTTTTTGATGTTGATTGGTTTTCGTCAAATTCCATAAAAACATCTTCATCAATGTCACATAAAATATTTTTCTCAACGTTTAAATCTTCAATGTTTTTTTCTAAAAATTCTTGTAGGCTGAATTGATAGTTTGTAATTGCGGCATCATTTACATCTAAAATTAAATTACTCGATTGGTCATAAACAAACAAAGGATTTGGACTTAATTGAAACAAATCTAAATAATACTGTTCTGAATTTTTAACTTTTAACACATTTTTATACCGTTCAATATTGTATAAAATGCACTTATGCAAAGCAGTTGGATTTAAGTCTTCTTTTAACAAATAGTCAGAAACACCTAATGATAAAGATTCGACTGCAAAATTAAAATCAGGATAACCCGTAAGCACCACCATAGGGGCGAAATCAATAAAATTAACACATGATTTCACTAAGTCAATTCCGTATTTATCAGGAAGCGTTAAATCTAAAAAGACAATGTCAAAAACGGCATCAGTACTTACAATTGCAGCAAGTTCCTCGTAGTTTTTTACATTTAAAATTTCAGCATTTAAAAAAATATCGCTTATGTACTCATTTAACAATATAAAATCCCCTAGATTGTCTTCAACAACTAAGATTTTATAAATCTGATTTTCTTTTAACATTTAGTTAGTTTTTGGTAATTGTACAATGTTTAGCCAAAAATCTTCTATTCCCATAATTGCTTTCAAGAAATCGACTACATCCATAGGCTTTGTAATAAAAGCGTTGGCATTATTTGCATACGATTTTACTATATCTGTTTCAGAAGAAGAAGTAGTTAACATAATTACAGGAATAGATTTTGTTTCGCTATCACTTTTAATGACTTCTAAAACTTCTACTCCATTTTTAAGTGGTAAATTAATATCTAAAATAATAATATCTGGTCGTTCTACATCTTTAAATTCACCTTTTTTCTGAATAAAATCTATTGCGAGTTTGCCGTTTCTAACCACGCTTAATTTATTACAAATTTTGAATTCTTCCAAGGCTTCTGTGGTTAGTAAAATATCACCTTCATTATCTTCAACAAGTAGTATATGTACTGGTATCATAATTTAATTATTTTTTGGAATTTTAATATAAAAAATACTTCCTTCTCCTATTTTAGATTCGATCCAAATAGTGCCATTAAGCTTTTCTGTTTTTTTTTGCAATAGCTAATGCCATTCCCTTGGTATTCGTCTTTATTATGTAATCGTTGAAAAATTAAAAAAATTTTATCAAAATATTCTGCTTCTATTCCAATGCCGTTATCTTTTATTGCTATAAGGTAGTGATATTTTGTGCTTTCTGCATTTATATCAATAATTAATGGAATGTCGTATTTAGAATATTTTAAATAATTACCTATAATGTTTTAAAATAATTGAATTAAATAATGCCTAATAGATCCTATTTTTGGTAAATTTTCGAAGTTTATTTGAGCCTTCTTTTCTTTAATTAGCTTTACTTGCATTAAATATACATCTTTAACAATATCTTATAATTCAATACTTTCATGATTTTCGTTGTCACCAGAAATTCTTGAAAAACTCAATAAATCTAAAATTATTTGACGCATATTTTTAGCGCCTTCTACCGCAAAATTTACATACCATAATCCTTTTAGATCTAATTTATTATGATATTTTTTTTCAATTATATTTAAAAAGCTATTAACCATTCTTAGTGGTTCTTATAAATCGTGCGAAGCTACATATGCAAATTGTTCTAACTCTTGGTTAGAAATATGAAACTTAATTGATTGTTATAAAAGATTAGTATTCAATGATTTTAGCTGATTTTCTGATTCTTTTCTTTCTGTAATATCCTTTCCTATAGAATAAATATAACCTTCTTTGGCGCCTGAAGATGTCCAAGTCATCCATAATATGGCACCACTTTTAGTAATAAATCTGTTTTCAAAATAAACAGTTTGCTCTTTTAACCAAAGTAAATATAACTTTTTTTATGAATTTCACTATAAGTTATTTCACTATTTGTAGCTTCTATAATTAATGTAATGTCTTCTTTTAGACGAATATCTAAAATAGTTAAATTTAAAAACTCTTTTCGGATATAACCATTAAGCAACAAAGCCTCAATATTACAATCTATTATTTATAAATTTTTAAAATCATAAATAAACATCGATGACGGATTTTTTTCAAACAAATATTGGTGTTTATAGTTAGAATCAATCAAAAATTGCTCTATTTTCATTCTTTCTGTTATGTCTTGCGCAGTGCCAAAAAGTCGAATTATTTTCCGTTTGAATCTCTTTCACTATTACCTAATTCTTCAATAACGCGTTGGTCATCGTTAGAAGTTACTATCTTATAATTAATCTTAAAATGTTCTCCTGTTATTTGGCAATTTTTACTAATTTGATTTACAAATTCCTTATCTTCTGACACGATAAAAGACAAGTACGACTCTTGAGTTTCTTTAAAATGTGTCTTATCTGTTCCGAAAACATCGTACAAAGAGTCAGACCATTTAAGATGGTTATTTTTAAAGTCAAAACTCCAACTTCCCATTTAAGAAAAACTATGTGCCTCTTTTAACAAGTTTTCTTTTTCCTATGTTTTTAATAAGACAGCTTTATATTCTGTGATATCCTTTGCAGTACAGTGCATAATTTTTTCTTTATCGTCCCAATTAGCAGACCACAAAAAACTTACAACTGTACCATTTTTGTGCAGGTATCTATTTTCAAAAGTAGCAGTTGCATTCACTTCTTTAATACTTAGCTCTGAAGTTTTCGATTTAACTTTATCTTCAAGAAAAAGATAATCAGTATAACTTATGCCAGATAATTCTTCTGGATGGTATCTTAATATAGAATAAGATACATCTGAAACTAAAATAAATTTTCCGTCACCATCAATAGTGCAAATAATATCTTTAATAAATTTAAAAACTTTAGATAATACTTGTTTTGAATTTTCGATAATTTATGTTGCGTTACCCATTTAATTTTTTAGAGATTATATATCTTAAATACAATTTTGAAGAACAGAATATAATTTTAGCTGAATTATTAGAAAAGTGTTTTATTATAAATTCATATTTATTTAACAAAATAATATTTCAAGTAAAGTAATAAGTTAATTATGAAACAAAATTATCTTCGCATTTTGTAAATAGGTACTTTTAAAACTTTTTTGTTTTTCGCCTGATTCTTTTTACAAAACAAAGTAGTCAATTTATAAATTAACATAGAAATAAATAAAAAGTCACGGTTTGTATGTTAATTCAATTAGAATTATTAAAATTATTATTTCAAATAAAGATTTATAATTTCCAAACATCCTTATTACAATTTTTTTATGATTGAAAAACCAATTCAAAGTACTCTGAGTTTAATGCGTTACATTTCGTCAAAAGTATCTTTAAGGCTTTAAAATAAATAAATTTAAAATTCCAAATTTAACTACCTTTCACAAAAGTCAAATTGACATGAAAAAATATTTTATTGTTGTAGTATTTATTAGTTTGGTTTTTGAAGTTCAAGGACAATCTATTTTAGATAATCTTATCATTAAAAAATCGCTTTCTCAAGCTTGGGAATTAGATAGTATTGACAAAAAAGGAACTTTTAGATTCGTTTCCTACAAGCCCGTTTATATTACTGCTGCCAGATGGACAAGCAATCCTAATACCATGCCCGTTAGCGAAAATCCTGTTTATTCAGCTACGGAAGAAAGTGAATACAATAATTTTGAAGCCAAATTTCAAATTAGTTTTAAAACAAAAATTCTTCAATCTGTATTTTTCGGCTTAGGCGATATTTGGGTAGGTTATACCCAAAAAGCGCATTGGCAAGTTTACAATAAAACATTTTCTAGAGCTTTTAGAGAGTTGAACTACGAACCAGAAATAATAGTTAATTTTCCACTAAAAACTAAATTGTTTTCAGGAAATATCCGCCAAGTAGGATTTTCTTTAAATCACCAATCCAACGGAAAGGAAATTCCTTTGTCAAGAAGTTGGAACAGAGTTATCTTTGATATTGGATATGAAATAGATAATTGGATTGTGAATCTTAGGCCTTGGTATCGTTTAAAAGATAAAGAAGATGAAAATCCCGATATCACAAAATATATTGGTAGTATGGAGTTGTATGCCAATTACCATTATGAAAAGCACGAATTTTACACCATAATTACCCATCCATTAAATTCCCTAAAACGCGGCGGAATTCAGATAAATTACGTTTTCCCAATTCGAGGTAATATTCGTGCGCATGCCCAACTTTTTCATGGCTATGGCGAAACTTTGCTAGACTATAATCATTTGCAAACTACCGCAGGTTTAGGAATAAGTTTTGCCAACTGGTAATTTAAAGCAATCCTAATTTTTCTAAAATCTAAAAATAATTAGATAAAATTTCGACAGGTGTTTTATATATCTGAAAAAAATGCTTTCTTAAAGTTAAAAAATATAAAACATTTTGGTTAGGAGGAATGAATTTAAGATATTTGTATATACAAGTATATAATTTAAATCTTACACTTTTGTCTATCAAACGAATATATCAGGAAAATTTTTTAGAATCTAGAGTTCTGTTTGATAAAAAACAAGCAAAATTTTGGATTAATGAATTAGTTGCATGGCTTTTTTGTTCTAAAAAAGAATATATAGATTACACCCTATTTGAAAAAAAACACCAAGAATTAGCAAGCTTACTGATCGATTTACTAAAACAAGAAGGTTTTTCAGAAAAAGATGCAAACACCAAAACAACATTTTTTTTTGAAAACTTATCCAATTTATTTGAAATCCTGTTGCAAGATTTAAATGCTATTTTAGAATTTGATCCTGCGGCAAAATCAAAAAGTGAAGTGCTTCTTGCCTATCCCGGATTTTTTGCTACTTGCGTATACCGAATTGCTAATCAATTACACCAATTAGAAAGTGTAATCTTATCGCGACTCATTGCAGAATATGCCCATAGCAAAACCGGTATAGACATTCATCCCGGAGCAACTATTGGAAAACGTTTTTTTATTGATCACGGAACCGGAATTGTAATAGGAGAAACTGCAATAATTGGTGATAATGTAAAAATTTATCAAGGAGTGACACTAGGTGCATTGAGTGTTAGCAAAGACAAACAAAGCACAAAAAGGCATCCAACCATTCAAGATAATGTAATAATTTATGCCAACGCAACTATACTTGGTGGAAAAACGGTCATCGGAAAAAACGCTTTAATTGGAGGAAATGTTTGGATAACAAGCTCCATACCAGAAAATTCAATGGTATTTCATAAAAGCGAAATTATTGTTAAAAACAAAGAAGAATTCCCAGAAGCCATTAATTTTATAATTTAAAAAAAAAAATATGAAAGCAAATAACATTTTAGAAACCATAGGTAAAACGCCAGTCGTACAATTAAAAAACCTTTTTCCAGACCATAATGTTTGGATAAAATTAGAAAAAACCAATCCAGGAAGCAGTATAAAAGATCGTATTGCACTTGCAATGATTGAAGATGCAGAAGCTAAAGGATTACTTAAAAAAGATAGCGTAATTATTGAACCTACTTCAGGAAATACTGGTATTGGTTTGGCAATGGTTGGTGCAGTAAAAGGATATAAAGTCATTTTGGTTATGCCAGAATCTATGAGTATTGAACGTCGTAAACTAATGGAAATTTATGGTGCCGAATTTGAACTTACAGCAAAAGAAAAAGGAATGAAAGGTGCAATTGAACGCGCTGCAGAAATGGTTTCAGAAACAAAAAATGCGTGGTCACCTAAACAATTTGAAAATCCGGCTAACGTTGAAATTCACAAAACAACAACCGCTGTGGAGATTTTAGAAGATTTTAAAGATGGTTTAGATTATATAATTACTGGAGTCGGAACTGGCGGACATATTACAGGCGTGGCAGAAGTTGTAAAACAAAAATTTCCAAATACTAAAGTAATAGCTGTTGAACCAGAATTATCTCCAGTATTAGGCGGAGGAAATCCCGGTCCGCATCCATTACAAGGCATTGGCGCCGGATTTATTCCTGCTAATTACCATACAGAAGTTATTGATTCTGTTCAAGCAGTTTCTAAAGAAGATGCTTTTTTCTACACTAAAGAAATTGCACGTAAAGAAGGAATTTTGGTTGGTATTTCAACTGGTGCATCTTTAGCAGCTGTGGCGCAACAACTAAAAAACATAAAACCAAAAGAAGTTGTTTTAACTTTTAACTACGACACTGGCGAACGTTATTTATCTATTGAAGGGCTTTTTTAACTAGTTTTGAATATTGTAATTGTTTCGAATAATTCTGTAAATAAGCAGCGCTAAAATTTTAGGACCTTTGTAGAAACAAAAAATAACTAGTTATGGAAAATTTAAATTCAAGTACAATCGACACCTTAAATGGATTAATTTCTATTTTAGAAGACGGAAAACTAGGTTACGTTAACGCTTCTGAAAAAACAGAAAATCCAACTTTAAAAGAAGATTTTTTGCAATATTCAAGAGAAAGAGCCCAATTTGTAACCGAGTTCCAAAATGAAATTAATAAATTAGGAAAATCCACAGACGAAGGTAGCGGACCTTTGGGTGCAATTCATAGAGCATGGATTGATATTAAATCTATGGTAACTAGTAACGACGCAGAAGCTATTATCAATGCTTGTTTAACAGGAGAAGAAGCTGCTGTAGAAAAATATAAATTAGCATTAAAACAGGGCCAGTTAAATACAGATTTACGAACCATTGTTGCCAAACAATTAGCACATATTGAAGGTGTTATTGCAATAATAAAAATGCAAAAGGCATTATAAAGAATAACTTTATTTTATAAAAAAACTTCGTACCCATGTACGGAGTTTTTTTTTGTAAATTTGAATCACAATATTATGAAATGAAAAAACAATTTATTATTTTTCTTATCTTATTAACAAGCCTAGGATTTTCTCAAGAAATTACCCAAGATTCTGTTGCCATACAAGTGGATTCACTTTACAGAGAAGACCAGTTTTACACCAATATTACTTACAATGCATTGGTAAATATTCCAGATAATTTAAAGCAAAATAAATTTTCGACAGGTTTGTCCTTGGGTTTTCTGCGTGACATGCCAATTAATAAAAACAGAACCTATTCTGTGGCAATTGGTGCTGGGTATTCTTATAGTGCTTACAATCATAATTTATACCAATACAACATTATAAACGCAAACAACCAAAATCAAAACGTTTACGAAACCATATCAGATAACACTTCATATAATGAAAATAGGCAATCGATGCATTTTGTAGATTTCCCGTTGGAGTTGCGCTGGAGAAATTCTACGCCAAATAGCCATAAGTTTTGGCGAGTTTATACTGGTTTTAAAGTAAGTTATCTTTTTTCGGATACGTATAAATTTGTAAACTCGTTACAAACAGTGGTAATTAAAAACAATCCCGATTTAAACAAATGGCAATATGGTGTTTATTTAACTAGCGGATGGAATACTTGGAATTTGTATATTTATTATGGCCTTAACGGATTGTACAAAGACATCAAAATAGACAATAAAACTGCTAATCTTCAAACTTTAAATATCGGATTGCAATTTTATATATTATAGATTAAACCCAAAAAAAGGCAATTATAAATTGCGGAAAAAATCCTATTAAAAATCCCAAAAGCAATTCCCGCGGCGTATGTGCTTGCATGTACAAACGAGAACTTGCAACCAAACCATTTAAAAGAACTAAAATGCTAACTACGAGCAATCCGTTGGTTTGAAAATGCCTGCTTAAAGAAATAGCGAATACTAGAAATGCACTCAACGCAATCATGTGAATGCTTGCCTTTATTTTAAAAAAAACCAATAATAAAGCGATAATAGTACTAAACAATCCGGCTAAAAAGAAAAAATACAACTCTGGCAATCGCGCTATTGTAACACTTTTGCTAATTAAAACCATCGTTAAAACAATTTGAAGCAACAAAGGCATGCGTCGTTGCGATGTATCGGATAACATGATCGTATCCACTTTTCCAAAAGTACGCAACAAATAAAAAAACGCTAATGGCAAAAAAAAAGTAATAATTGCAACCTGAAAAACGACGATACCTTTTTGAAAAGGTGTGTAATTTATAGGAGATTGGTATAAAAAAAGTAACGTTCCTAAAACCGGAATAAATATTGGATGAAAGGCATAAGAAAAAAACGGAAGAAATTTTTTCATAATAATTCCAAAAATAAACAACTTGCAGATAATAAACGAAAGATACCAAGATTAATTATCTGGCAAAAATTATTTGGTAGTATTAAAGTTAAAATTTATATTCGTAATGCAAGACCAAAGCAAATTCTTGAAAATTTCTCAGTTACAATTCTTTAAAAAATTACAAATGCTTCAAAAAATAATTATTTTGTTCTTGTTTACTGTTTCTGTATTCGGACAATCCAATGCCAACTTTGTTTATAGCGTTACTCCAATTCCTTCAGAAAAAGGAAATTTAGAAGAAATGATGAAATCATTAGACGAATCATATGAATATAAAGTAAGCACTTTAGAGTTTAATTTAGTAACCAATAAAAAAGAATCTTCTTGTTTTTCAATTTCCGAAAAAAGTAAGAAAATCAATTCTGGTTCGGTTAAAATGTTTGTTGGAATGGCTGGCTATAATAGTATAATCAAACAAAGTAAAGACAGCGTTTTTTTTGAAATAAATATGGAAATGTGGAACAAGGTTTACATAACCAAACAACCAGTAGAATCCGACTGGAAAATCACGACCGAAAGTAAAGAAATTATGGGTTATTTATGCTACAAAGCGGTAACCAAAAAAACGGTAATCAATTCTGTAGGAACTTTTGTTAGTGATGTAATCGCTTGGTTTTGCCCGAAATTTCCTTATCCGTTTGGACCAATTGGTTATGGCAATTTACCTGGTTTAATTTTAGAATTGCAAACTAAAAATGCTCTTTTTGGGATAACTAAAATAGATTTACAATCCGCAGAAACTATTTGCGAATTTAATAAAAGTGCTACAGTAACAACCCAAAAAGAATTAGATGATTTGGCAATGAAACACCACGAAGAATTTAGTGAAAAATTAAAAAATTAGATTAGATGAAAAAACTAACCATCTTAATAGTATTTTTTACCATTTTGAGTAATGCACAAAACACTATTTACGTGCAATACAAGCTTCAAATAGTAGATGACAATGAAATATTTAAAGGTAAATTAGAAATGCGCGAAACATTTTTAAAGATTGTTAATGAACCTAACAAACCAAGTTTTGGATTAATTTTTTCAGACAACAAATCTATTTTTTTTAAAGAAGACAGAATAGGAACAAATTCTGAAAATAATCTAATAGACGCATTTGCTGGATACGGAGGAATTATTTATTCAAAAAAGGACAGTATATATATTCAAAAAAGGAATTTAGGTAAAAATATTTTTCTAGGAAAAGGTAAAACAGAAAATTGGATTTTAGAAAACGATTCAAAATTTATTGACGGCAGATTATGCTATAAAGCAACCAATACAAATAAAATAATAAATCAAATAAAAACATTTTATCATCCTGTAGTTGCTTGGTATTGTCCAGAATTACCTTTTAATATTGGACCAAATGGTTATGGTAACTTGCCAGGGGCAATTCTTGAATTACAAGTTAGAAATGTTGTATTTACTATGGAAACAATGAATCTAAAATCGCAGGAGAAATTTGATAACAATTTATTAAAAAATTCAAAAATTTTATCTGAAGAAGAAGTTAATAACATATATATGAATATGCATGAAGCGGATATGAAAAAGTATAATAATAGGTAATATCAGTAGATGCGTAATTATTATATATGAAACTTGCTATTTTCCTGCTTTTTTTTACTGCCACAATTTTCGCACAAACCAAAACCATTGACGGCGTAAATTTTAATGTTGTTAGTAACTTTAAAAATATTCTTACAAAGCCACAAAACGAAATAAAAAACCCAAAAAAAACAAAGCCTGACAAGGTTTGAAAAATATTTTTAACACTTATCCTTAAAAAAAGTTAAAAGCAAAACCTTTAAAAATAATTTTGTAGTACTAATAATTATAATTACCTTTAAACCAGTAGTGTAACAAATAATTTACAGCAAATGAAACCCAATATTTCATCGTTAATTATATGTTAAATAAATAAAAATATTTTGGTAAACCGTTTTTTTTTTCAGTTTTACAATGGTTAACCACTAAAAAATTTATTAATTTTAACAAAATACATTATGAAAAAAATTATGTTTACAGCTATCGCAATGGTAGCTTTTAGCGGAGTTTCAATGGCTGGAACAAAAGTTGTCGAAATAGAAAAAAAAAGAAAGTAAGGTACGAATTTTGCCAACTTCTCCTCAAACTTGTCGACTTCTAGCAAGCACTGTCTACAACCACAGTAGAAATGAAGAATGTAAGTCACACGAAGAAGCATTGCATGATTCAAACACTTTTTATTTAGGTTGTATGACCTTAAATGTAATTGATTAAACATTTACCTAACGGATGTGATTTCTATCTCATCCGTTATTAAATTAAAATATGAAAAACTCCATTATATATTTTACGTTATTTTTTTCTTTATCCTGTATTGCACAGAGCAACACATTCTCTGCAACTTATAATGTTACTATAATTCCAAAAATAGAAAGTCAAATATTTAAAATGTATTTGGAAAAATATCCCAATTTAATCAATGATTCTAAAACATTAGAATTTCAATTAAAATCAAACGGAACAGAAACATGGTTTAATTTATTACCTAATAAAACAATAGATTCTGGGGAAGAAAGCTATTTTCAAGGTATTTTAAATTTCAGGCAAACTTGGTCAAACGCTCAAAACATTTACCAATTAGAACCACAAACTTTTGCTTACAATAAATGTTTAATCCAACGTAAATGGGATAAAAATTGGCAGTTAACAACGGAAACCAAATTAATACAAAATTATAAATGTTTTAAAGCTACTTACAATAAACTTATTGATAAAGATAAAGGAACTTACGAAACAATTACGGCATGGTATTGTCCAGAATTGCCCTATCCAATCGGTCCAAACGGAGTATTTGGGTTGCCTGGTTTAATAATGGAACTACATTCAAAATCTGCAATTTTTGGAATATCAAAAATTGAAATAAATTCAAACACAAAATCAATAGAACCAATGCCAAAAGTTGAAATTCTTTCGGAAGAAGAATACGAAAAAAGATCAAAAGAAGGAATGGAACTTTTTTTTAAACAATAATGAAAAATGAAAAAAACATACATACTCTTACTAACATTTTTTATGTTTACCATGGTTTGCACTGCAAAAGCAGATAATAAAAATTCAAAGAAAACCCCATTATTAACCTGCAAGGGTTTAGCATCAATGGTTTATCACAATAATGTAAACGATGGAATGTCACACCAAGAAGCATTGGCAATTTCTAACGCTATCTATAAAGATTGTGAATCTGCAAATCCGCTCAACCTTAATGATTAACTAAAAATCACGCTCTAAATTATTTAGAGCGTAATTTTTTATAATTATAATTTTATAGTATTTTTATACATTAAATACTCATTCCTAAATGCCCAAATACCTTTTCCTACTTCTATTTACCACCACATTTTTCGCCCAAACCAAAACCATTACTGGCGTAATTTCTGACGATGCCAACAAACCACTAGAATCTGCAAACGTAATTGCCAAGCCGTTGACAGAAAAAGCGAGCATTAAATTTTCTATTGCAGATAATAAAGGCAGATACAAAATAGAGTTAGATGCTAATGCCAAATACGAAATTACGGTTTCTTACATTGGTTATGTAGAAGAAGTTTTGCTAGTCGAGCCAAATTCTACCATTGCAACACACGACTTTAAACTCGTGCCAACCGGCGAAGTATTAAAAGAAATCGTAATCAAACACGAATACAAACCCATAATAATCAAAAAAGATACCTTGGTATATGATGTAAAAGCATTTACCAACGGCAACGAACGCAAACTAAAAGAACAACTCGAAAAATTGCCCGGCGTAGAAGTTGATAAAAACGGCGGCGTAACCGTGCAAGGAAAACGCGTGACCAAATTTCTGGTAGAAGGCGATTCTTTTTTTGGTGGCGGAACCAAATTGGGTGTCGAAAATATTCCTGCAAATGCCGTAGAAAAAGTAGAAGTTATTGACCATTTTAACGAAGTCGGTTTTATGAAACAGGTTTCTGGCAGCGAAGATTTGGCAATGAACATTAAACTCAAAAAAGACAAAAAAAAGTTCGTCTTTGGCGATCTAGAAGCCGCAGCAGAAGTTGGCAACGACAACGGTTTTTATCTGTTACATGCCAGTATGTTTTATTACACGCCCAAAACCAACGTTAGTTTTATTGGCGATGCCAATTCTATCGGAAAAAGCACCTTTACTTTTCAGGATTTAATGCGTTTTGATGGCGGCGTGAGTAGTTTTTTATCCAACAGAAAATCCTTAACTAATTTGTACGCTTTCGCGGATGATAACCGCGATGTGGTTCAGAATAAATCGCAGTTTGCCGCATTAAATTTCAGTATAAAAACAATTCCGAAATTAGAAGTTTCTGGTTACAGCATTTTTTCTAAAATACTAACAGCAACGCGCGAAGAAACGCAAAATACCTATTTGCAAAACGAAAGTATCGCCTTTGAGAACCGATTGCAAAATGGCAGTACGCAAAACTATTTAGCCATCGGAAATATTAAATTAGATTACTCGCCAAACAAAAAAGCAAAATGGTATTACAACGGACAATACCAAGCAACGACCAACGATTTTAATCAGACCATAAATTCGGTAACCAACACCAACGCCAACACTTTTGAAACTATTAGCAACGCAGATAATGCCGCAGTAAAACAATATATTGAATGGCACAAAAGTTATAACGTAAAACATACCACGACTTTTGTAATTAACCAAGCGTATGAAAAGCAAACGCCAACCACACAATGGACAACCGATCAGTTTTTCTTGGCAGGATTAATTCCGCTGCAAAACGATAGTACTTACAAAATCCAACAAATAAAAAAATCGCAAAACAACAGCGTAGATGCCTTGTTTAAACATTATTGGATTGTAAATAACTTTAACCACATTTATACCAATGTAGGAAACAATTTTGGAACGTCTAATTTTTTAACCGATGAAAAACAAGTACTTACGGATGGTTCGATAAACAATTTTAATTCTGCAGGATTTGGAAACAATATAAAATACCGATTGAACGATGCATATGTTGGTATCGAATATAAATTTAAAATAGGAAAATGGACAAACAAACCCGGAATATATTTGCACCAATATAATTTAAAAACCGAACAACAAAGTACTGATTTTGTAGTAAACAAAACGCTTTGGCAACCACAATTTACCAGTGATTACGAATTTAATAAATCCGAATCATTAGTATTCAATTACCGTTTGGCAAATACTTTTCCGGATGCGAATAGATTGGCAAACAATTTTACTCTGCAAAATTATAATTTGGTTTTTAAAGGAAATGCATTGTTAGAAAACGAAACGTTCCATGCAGCCAATTTGCGCTACAACAAAATGAATTTGTATCGTGGCATTTACTTATTCGGAACTTTATCTTACAATAAAAAGATAAACACCATTCGAAACGAAATTCAATTAGATGGAATCAATCAATTTACAAGTCCGATTTTAACAGACAATCCCGAAACCAATTGGCGATTTAATAGTTCTATTTCTAAAAAGATTTACCGATTCAATTTAAAACTAAACACCAATTTATCGTGGTTTAATTATGTACAATCGGTAAATAATGTGGTTACAGAAAACAACCGAAACAACCAAGAAATAGGTTTAGTTTTAAAAACACAGTACAAAAAATGGCAAGATTTCTCTTTAGGTTATACCAAAGGATTCAATCAGTTTAAAGGAATTACTAATTCTACTTTTCAATCCGACGCCTTATTTTTTGACACCGAAATTAATTTTGCCAAGTATTTCATCTTCAAGTTGGAATATGAAAATTTAAAAAACACAGATAATTTTAATCAAACTACGTTTTTTGATGTCGCCAATACTTCTTTAAGATACCAAAAGAAAAACAGTCCGTTCGGTTTTGAGTTGTTTGCCAACAATGTTTTAAATACTACAACAAAAAACGCCATTAATTATTCGGATTATTTAATTAGCAACAGACAAACTTTTATTTTGCCGCGGGTTTTTATGTTTTCAATAAGTTATAAATTGTAGGTTTTTGGTTGTTGGTTGATAGTT
>JBLIJW010000041.1:0-22408 GCA_047636155.1 Flavobacterium sp.
TAATGGCAAAAATTCTGACGAAGAAATTTATATGAATCATATTTTAGATCATAAAGGATACCGATTTTTTCAAGCCTCTTTTTTTCCAGATGAATCAGGAACTGTATTATCAGTAAACCACGATTTTTGGGGAACTTTGATTACTTACATCGGATATTTTATGCTGTTTTTTGCAATGATGGCTATTCTTTTTACTAAAAATACCCGTTTTGATGATTTAAGGAAAAAATTAGATATTGTGAAAAAGAAAAAAGCAGTATTGCTTCCCGTTTTACTATTTTTATTCTCTTTTTATGGTTTTGCTCAACACCAACACGAAGGAAATGCAAGTGTAAAGCCGCAATTAAACTTTAATTTTAAAGATAGTATTTCAAAATACAAAGTGCCTGAAAAACAAGCAGAAATGTTTGGTCGTTTAGTTATTCAAGATGAAGGCGGACGTATGAAGCCTATTAATACTTTTTCATCAGAATTATTGCGTAAAGTTAGTAAAAGTGATACTTATGAAGGTATGAATTCCGATCAGGCATTTTTATCTATGAAACAATTTGCTACTGTTTGGGCAGAAATTCCTTTCATATACATCAAAATAGGGAACGATAGTTTGCGTCAAATTCTTGGAATTAATAAAGAAGCTAAATATGCCAAATTCAATGACTTTATTGACAGCAAAGGAAATTATAAACTAGAAAAGTATCTTTCCGATGCAAATAGAACAAATACACCAAATAAGTTTCAGTCCGATTTTATTGAAGCTGATAAACGAATTGTATTATTAAGCAATGCTTTGTTCGGGAATATACTTAAAATTTATCCGGTTCCGAACGATAAAAACAACAAATGGGTTTCTAATTTAGAGTTAAGTCAGCCAACAGGTACAGCTTTAGACACCATTAAAACCGCTTTTCCATTTTATTTAAATTCGTTATTTACTGCCCAAAAATCAGGAGATTACACTTTGGCGAACACCATGTTAAACGGAATTGAATCGTATCAGAAAAAGTACGGAAGTTCTGTTCGCCCATCTGATGAAAGAATAAAAACGGAAATACTATACAACAAGTACGATGTTTTCAAGAATTTATTTTGGCTTTATATGCTAACAGGTTCGTTAATGTTAATATTTACGATTGTTAATTTATTTTTTGAGAAAAAAGTGATTCGAAATGTAATTAATGTATTCCATATTTTAATCGCCTTACTTTTTGTAATTCATACTATCGGATTAATTGCTCGTTGGTATGTTTCTGGGCATGCTCCATGGAGTGATGCATATGAAAGTATGATATATGTAGCTTGGGCAACAATGTTCTTTACGCTGGCCTTTGACATGAAATCAAAACTAACTGTCGCTTCTGGTACTTTTGTCGCATCTATGATTTTAATGATCGCACATTGGAATTGGATGGATCCAGCAATTGCGAATTTACAACCAGTTCTAAATTCTTACTGGTTAATGATTCATGTTGCAGTAATCGTAGCTAGTTATGGTCCGTTTACTCTGGGTATGATTTTAGGAATAGTTGCTTTAATACTAATTATTTGTTCTAACGAAAAGAATAAAGTAAAAATGGATTTGCACATTAAAGAAATTACCTATATCAATGAATTGGCTTTGACTGTAGGTTTAGTAATGCTAACCATTGGAAACTTTTTAGGCGGTCAATGGGCAAACGAATCTTGGGGAAGATATTGGGGTTGGGATCCAAAAGAAACTTGGGCTTTAATTAGTATAATGGTTTATGCTTTTGTTATTCACGCACGATTTGTCCCAGCATTACGTGGTCGATGGGTTTTTAATATCCTGTCAATTATAGCATTTTACAGTATAATGATGACCTATTTTGGTGTAAATTTTTACCTTACCGGACTCCATTCTTACGCAAGCGGTGATAAAGTGGTAACGCCAAGAGAATTTTATTATTCGCTAGTTGCATTGGCCATTTTAGGAACAATTGCTTTTATAAAAAACAGAAAAGTATTTGGGAAGAAATAATAAATAAAATCTTATAAAAAATGGCAGCTAATTCAAAAGATGGCTGCCATTTTTTGTTTCATTTATTTTACTCTATCGGGCCATTCATTTGGTAGTTCGCCACTAAACCCCATTTTAGGAAGAATATCAATTTGTTTCATTTCTTCCGAAGAAAGTTCAAATGTAAACAAATCTATGTTTTCTTTTATTCGTTCTGGTGTACTTGATTTCGGAATTACAATTACTTCATGCTGAATAATCCATCGTAAACAAATTTGTGATACAGATTTGTTGTGATTTTTTGCAATTTTTATCAAGGTTTCGTTCTCAAGCACTTTTCCCCTTGCCAAAGGCGACCAAGATTCCACCGTAATATTTTGATTTTTACAATAAGTTACCAATTCGCTTTGCCAGTAACCAGGGTGAAATTCTATTTGATTTACTGCAGGCATTACTTTGGCAGTTTGCATCAAACTTTTTAAATGTTCCTCAAAAAAATTACTAACTCCAATAGATTTTATTTTTCCTTCGGCTTGCAATTCTTCCATTGCTCGCCAAGAATCGGCGTTCGCCTTTTGCCAATTGTCGTAATTTTTCTCGTTTGCTGGCCAATGAATTAAATACAAATCAATATAATCCACTTCCAATCGTTCCAAAGACTTTTGAAACTCTATTTTTGCAGATTGGTATCCTAAATTTTCACGCCACAGTTTTGTTGTAATATAAACATCTTCTCTAGCCAAATCACTTTTTTTAATTCCCTTTCCTACTGCTTCTTCATTACCATAAACCGAAGCAGTGTCCAAAAGAGAATACCCTTGATTTAAAGCAGCTTTAACTGACGCAATTCCTTCTTCTTCTGTACATTTATATGTTCCGAATCCTACCAAGGGAATTTTATTGCCGTCGTTTAGATTTACATATTCCATAATTAGATGCTTTTTTTAATTTATTAGATACCAATTTTTAATTAGTATCATAGTTTATTTGTCTTAATCTCAAATTTAAAAATTCTAATTCAGGACAATTGTAACTTCTTGTTAAAATTAAAAACAGCAAAAATTTCTAAAAAATGTCTTTAAACTAGTTTTGTCATTTGCAATTAGTTTAAGTTGTATTTTTTTTGAATTCCCATATAAATTTTAATCTAATTTCTTCATTTTATCCCTTCGTTCAAATAAAAATAATAAAATTGCCATTAGTACCATACAAAATAAAGATGCTTGTAAAGTACCCAAATCTAATCCGCCTTTAGTAGTTGGTTTTGTGATAAAATCTCCAAAAGTAGCTCCAAAAGGACGTGTGAATATAAAGGCAATCCAAAACAAAACAGCTTTGTTTTTTTTTGTGCGATAATGCAGAACAATAACTATTAAAATCACACTTGCTGTCAGTATGCTAGCAAGAAGATAGCTCCATTGCAAATTATCTGTCAAGAAATCGCCAAAAGCCGTTCCTAAACAATTTGAAAATAAAATTGCGATCCAGAAATAAATTTCCTTTTTCTTTTCAAATATGGGATACACTTTTAAACTTTTATAATTTAAGTACCAAAATAACAAAGTAAGTTGCAAGCAAATAAATAAAATGATACTTCCCAATGCGTATCCTAAATGCAAACTTCTATCTAAAAAATCAGATATTTCTGTGCCTAATGTAGTTGTTCCTATAATTACTAACCAGAAAAGTATAGAGTTAAATTTCTTGCATTGTAATTGAAAACTTAAAACAGCTAAAAAAAAAGTAGAGGTTATTGCTAAACTCTGTAAATAACCAATTCCTAATGTCATGGATAGATAATCACCAAATGTTTCGCCAAATGTCGTAGCAACAATTTTTAACAGCCAAAAACCTAAAGTTAGGGTCGCAATTTTATTTATTTTTTCCATGATTAAATTTATTTTAAACAAAGGAATTACCTAATTCTGAATTTATATTGAAGTAGTTATAAATAGTCAAAATTTTAAAATATACCTCTTTCAATTAGCTACAAAATGCTTTACATTAAATTTTTGTTATATTTTTAGCAGAAAAAAAACAATAAGTATAATTTTATGGTAAATTAATTATCAATTTTAATAAAATTATTTTGCTAATTTAGTATATTTATGCAAAATTTGTATATATGGATTTATTTGTTTGTCCAAAGTGTCAAAGTGATGCTATTGTTAAAAGCGGAATCGTTAAAGAAAGACAACGTTTTTTGTGTAAAAAATGTAATTATTATTTCACGGTTAATAAACTTGGAAAAAAAATAGATAATTATTATGTCACCAAAGCATTGCAGTTGTATTTGGAAGGATTGAGTTTTAGAGAAATTGAGCGCATCATTGGAGTTTCTCACGTTACAGTGAGCAAATGGGTTAAGCAATTTAATATTACCAAGCCCAATCATTCTGATTATCATCCAACTTATAAAATTTATAACCACTTAGAATTGGTAGAATTTTTAAAAAACAAAGAACAATTAAAAGGTGCAGGAATGATTATTACCGAGCTAGGAGATAAGTTCATGTTAATAAAATGGGAGCGTTTTAAAGATTAACTATACTGATTTACATAAATATATACACTAATTTTTTTCATTAACAAAATTTTAGAATTTGGTCAAGCGAAAGCATTACTATAACCAAACTAGAATTTATGAAAAAAATTATTTTATTAGTCGCTGTATTCTTTACAGCATTGTCCTTTGGACAAGGTTCACCTGATTATGGTGGAGGAATGAAGTTTAATTTGAACGACGATGGTTCAAAATATTTAAGAATAATTTCTTGGGCACAATTTCAAGCCCAATATAACTCAGACAAACCTTTAGATGTTAACGGTAATGAACAAGCAGATTTAAACTTTAATTTACGTCGTGCTCGTATTTTAATGTATGCACAAATAAATAAAGATTTTCTAATCCTTACGCATTTTGGTTTGAACAGTCTAACGGCGGATAATATGAGTCCGACGGGTACAAAAGATGCTTCTCAACTATTTTTTCATGATGTTTGGGCGCAATATAGTTTAGGAAAAAACACTGCAATTGGTGGTGGATTGCACTACTGGAATGGAATTTCTCGTTTAAATAATCAAAGTACTTTAAATATAATGACTTTGGACAACCAACGCCAAGCTTGGGCAACCTTGGGATTGTCTGACCAATTTGCGCGTCATTTAGGAGTATATTTAAAAGGTTCGTTAGAAAAATTTCAATACCGTATTTCTATAAACGATGCTGAGACGAATAATCTTCAAGCAGCGGTAATTCCTACAAATGGTGGCGCAGCAACATATACTGGTCGTCGTTTATTAGGATCTAAAGAAGCAGGAAAAGTTTTTGCAGGATATTTTGAGTATGCATTTGGTGAAGCCGAAAGCAATTTTTTACCTTATAAAATAGGTTCTTATTTAGGAACTAAAAAGATTTTTAATGTCGGAGCAGGATTTTTTGTGCATCCAAAAGGAGCAGTTGTAGCAGATAATTTAGGGCAATTATCCGGAGAAAATGTTTCTTTCTTAGCAGCTGATGTTTTTTATGATAAACCAGTAGGTAAATCTGGCGGAGCAATTACAGCTTATGCTTTGTTTCAAAAAAACGATTACGGTAAAGATTTTACATTAGGAACAACTTACGAAACAGGTTCTTTACTTCACGCGCATTTAGGATACGTGTTGCCATCTAAAATTAAAACAAAAATCCAACCTTATTTGTCTTACGATAACAGAAAAATTGATGCCTTAAACGATAATGCTACACAATTTGGAGTAGGAGGTAACCTTTATTTAAGCGGTCATAATTCAAAATTAACTATAGAGTACCAAAATTTAAAATATGCTACTAACGCTGCTGTCAAAACCATCACGTTACAAGCTATGATTTATTTATAAAATATTAAAATATAAAATTATGAGCGATAAAGCATCAAAAGGAATTTGGAAGGTTATTTCTGCTTCCTCAATGGGTACAATGATTGAATGGTATGATTTTTATATCTTCGGTAGTTTAGCTGTTGTACTTTCTACAAAATTTTTCCCATCAGACAATCCAACAGCCGCTTTTTTATCTACATTGGCAACATTTGCAGCAGGTTTTGTTGTACGTCCATTTGGAGCATTATTCTTTGGTAGATTAGGCGATTTAATCGGAAGAAAATACACCTTTATGGTAACTTTAATGCTAATGGGTGGAGCAACTTTTTTAATTGGTTGTATTCCTAGTTATGAAACCATTGGTTTTATGGCTCCGGTTTTAGTATTGATTTTACGATTGCTTCAAGGTTTAGCACTTGGCGGAGAATATGGTGGTGCAGCTACTTATGTCGCAGAACACGCTCCGGCAGGTCAAAAAGGATATTGGACATCATGGATTCAAACAACTGCTACCGTTGGTTTATTTGTTTCTTTAGTTGTAATTTTAATTACAAAAGGAATGCTATCTAAAGATGCTTTTGACGACTGGGGTTGGCGTGTGCCATTTTGGGTATCTATAATAATGGTTTTTGTATCGTATTTAATTCGTAAAAATATGGACGAATCTCCTGTTTTTGCTAAAGCAAAAGCCGAAGGTAAAACCAGTACAAATCCTTTACAAGAAAGTTTTGGAAATAGATATAATTTAAAATTTGTACTTCTTGCTTTATTTGGAGCAACAATGGGACAAGGTGTTGTTTGGTATACTGGACAATTTTATGCTATGAGTTTTCTTAAGACTGTTATGGCTGTAGATTCTTCTCAAGTAGATACTCTTTTAGGAATTGCGCTAATTTGTGGTACACCATTTTTTGTATTTTTTGGTTGGTTAAGTGATAAGGTTGGAAGAAAAGCCATAATGATGTCTGGTTTACTAATTGCCATTTTAGCATACCGTCCAATCTACAGAGCAATGTACCAAACTACAGATTTGACTTTAAAAACCGAATTGGTAAATCAAACTAAAATAATTCCGACTATCAAAGAAGTAGATAGTTCAAAATTAGACTCAATTTATACTACAAGTAAAACTTTTTCTGACGGAACTGCGGTTGAAGAAATAAAAACCAAGCATTTTGAAAACGGTAAATTAATGCAAGACGATAAAGGAATTGATCGAATAGAAACCAAGGTTACAAAAACAATTAACAGTTCTGATAAATGGATGCTTGTGTTACTTGTCTTTATTCAAGTTATCTTTGTTACTATGGTTTATGGTCCGATTGCTGCTTTTCTTGTAGAAATGTTTCCGGTAAAAATTAGATACACATCAATGTCTTTACCGTACCACGTCGGAAACGGAATTTTTGGAGGTTTACTTCCGGCAATTTCTACCTATTTTGTTACAACAGCAAAAGGAACAGGACCAACACCATTAAATCCTGAATTTTATTTAGAAGGATTGTGGTATCCAATAATAATTGCGGGCGTATGTTTCGTAATCGGAATGATTTACATTAACAGAAAAAATAATACTCTTCACGACTAAAACATTTAACCATGAACTCAATTAAAAAAATATTAGGAATAGTTTGGATGCTTTTAGCAATAGCAACTGCATATTATTGTATCGATATATTTGGTCCGAAATTAACATCGGGTAAGCAAGAAGATTTAGTTTTCGGAATCATTATCTTTTTTGTACTTATGCCATTAGTAGTTGCAGGATTATTTACCTTTGGATATTTCGCAATTCAAAATGAATATAAAGATTAAAACACCATTTTTTATAAAACCATTTAAGCTCTTATTTTCATAAGGGCTTTTTGGGTTTTTTAAAGTTAATAGTTAAAAATGAAAAAAAGGCACCAACAAAAGCTAGTAATTGTATCTATAGTATTGCTTATAGGATTAAATCTTCCGATAGTCTTGTTATTTGATTCGGCAAAAAATATTGCTGGTTTTCCTGTAATCTATATTTATTTTTTTTCCATCTGGATGGTATCTATCTTACTTTCTTTATTAATCGTAAAACGGTATAATGAGTAGTATTTCTCTTTTAATAATTCTTTCGCTTTATTTAGCAGGTCTTTTTTATACTGCACATTGGGCAGAAAAAAAAGCAAATAGTAAATGGACTAACAATCCATACATTTATACACTTTCTTTGGCCGTTTATTGCACAGCCTGGACGTATTACGGTAGTGTTGGTGTTGCCGCAGAAAGCGGATTAGAATATTTACCAATTTACTTAGGACCAATTATAATTGCACCTTCTTGGATTTTAATTCTAAAAAAAATTATTCGCATATCCAGAGTAAACAAAATTTCTAGCATTGCAGATTTTATTTCACTGCGATACGGAAACAGCCGTTTTCTTGGTGCTATTGTTACCATAATTTGTCTTACCGGAATTTTACCTTATATAGGATTGCAACTCAAAGCCATTTCAGAAACCTTTCATTTAGTTACAAAAACTAAAATGAGTAAGTATATATTTGACGACACAACTACTTATGTTGCAATTGCATTGGCATTATTTGCATCTTATTACGGAACCAAATATTTAGATGCATCCGAAAAACGAAAAGGAATTGTAACCGCCGTAGCTTTAGAAAGTATATTAAAACTTGTCTTTTTTGTCACTGTTGGTGTATATATTACTTTTTTTGTCTTTGATGGTTTTGACGATATTTATCAAAAGGCAGTCGTTCTTGAAAATTTTAAATCCAAAAACACAATCGGCGGTTTGCCTCAAGCTATCAACTGGTTTTTATTATGCATACTGTCCATGTTTGCCATTTTTCTTTTACCAAGACAATTTCAAGTTTCTGTGATTGAAAATAATAGAGAAAATCACATTAATACGGCAGTTTGGTTATTTCCGCTGTACCTTTTGCTGTTTAATTTTTTTGTTTATCCAATTGCTTGGGGTGGCAATATTTTATTTGATGGAAAAGAGGTAAATTCAGATGCTTATTCTTTATTAATTCCGCAATTATTTGATAATAAAACCCTCACAGTAATGGTTTTTCTTGGCGGATTTTCGGCTGCAATTTCAATGATTGTTGTTTCTTCTATCGGACTTTCTACCATGATTACTAACAACGTTTTAATTCCGTATAATTTACTCGGACGATTAAAAAGCGAAAACCGAACGATAAGCAGCAGAACTATTATTAACAGCAGAAAAATCGGAATTTTTAGTCTAATAATTCTATCCTATTTTATGTACCGTTTCTTCGGTTTAGAATATAAATTGTATTCTATAGGAATGATAGCTTTTGTAATAATTGCACAACTTGCGCCTGCATTTTTTGGAGCATTATTCTGGCGACGAGGTTCAAGATTAGGAGCAATTTATAGTATCCTAGTCGGATTTCTCATTTGCTTATATACTATATTTATTCCTTATGCTGAAGGTGTTGCAAGTATTAAAAGTTCTTTTATCACAAACGGAATATTTAATATCCATCTGCTAAAACCATTTCAGTTATTTGGTTTAGATTATTTAGATCCTGTTCCGCATGCTTTGTTTTGGAGTTTGCTTTTTAATTCCTTAACCTATTTTGCAGTTTCTGTAAGTTTTAAAGGCAATTATAGGGAAAGAAATTATGCAGAAATGTTTGTTGATATAAATAAATATATCACCATGCACGAAAATGCTTTTGTTTGGAAAGGAACTGCCTACAGAAGTGATATAGAGAAAGTATTGATTCGTTTCTTAGGAATGGATCGTACTAAAAGAGCAATGAATATTTTTAATTTAAAATACGGCATCAATAAAGACGAAGAATTAGCCGATGCTAGAATGATTAAATTTTCTGAAAATCTGCTAACAGGACATATTGGTACTGCGTCTGCTAAAATTTTGATTTCAAGTGTAATTAAAGAAGAAAAAATTTCATTACCAGAAGTTTTAAAAATTCTCGAAGAATCAAAAGAAAATATAATTACGAATAAAAAACTGATAGAAACTTCTAAAGAATTAAAAGAAATTTCTGCAAAGTTACAAGATGCAAATAAGTCGCTAATTCAAAAAGACAAACAAAAAGACGAATTTTTAGATACCGTTACACACGAATTAAGAACGCCAATTACTGCTATTAGAGCAGCAAGTGAAATTTTGCACGATGATGAAGATATTCCCGAAGAAATTAAAAAACAATTTCTCCAAAATATAATGTCAGAATCCGACAGATTAAATCGTTTAATTGATAAAATATTAGACTTAGAAAAGTTTGAAACAGGAAAGCAAGTTATTGAAACTACAAAAAATAATCTGGTTGGAACTATTAAAAATGCAGTAACAGCCTTGCAACAATTAATAAATAACAAAAATATAACTGTAAAAATTACTAGTAAAGATAGTATCTATGTTTTTTATGATGAAGACAGAATTACACAAGTAATTACTAACTTAGTTTCTAATGCTATAAAGTTTTGTCCTAATCAAAATGGTCTTATTTCTATCGAAATTAGTGAAAAAGAAGATTTTATTTTTACCTTCGTAAAAGATAATGGTACCGGATTGGACAGAAATGATCTTGAAACAATTTTCGATAAATTCTACCAATCTAATAATCAAAACATAAAAAAACCAGTTGGTAGTGGTTTGGGTTTATCTATTTCTAAACAAATTATTGAATACCATAAAGGAACTATTTGGGCTAAAGAGCAAGAAAATGGTGCTTGTATTGTTTTTACATTACCAGCAATTCCCACCGAAGAAAAGTAAAGCATGAAAAAAATAGTAATTGTAGACGACGAGCCAAATATTGTCATGTCATTAGAATATACTTTCAAAAAAAACAATTTTGAAGTGTTTATTGCTCGTGATGGCCAAGAAGCATTAGAAATAATTAAAACAACTATTCCAGACATCATAATTTTAGATATTATGATGCCTTTAGTTGATGGTTACGCAACGCTAGAAACTATTAAAAAAGAAGAAAAACTCAGCCATACTAAAGTAGTTTTTTTATCTGCAAAGAATAAAGAAAGCGATATAGCAAAAGGATTTTCACTTGGTGCAGATGCTTATCTTACCAAACCATTTTCTGTTAAAAAAGTTGTAGATACCGTATTAGAACTTCTAGACTAAATCTTTTTTTATTTTTAAATTCAGCTTTTATCTTGTTCTATTTTATTAAAATAATAAGGTTCAACAACTATCTTTAAGTCAAATTTTTTGTATACTAAATTAGCAATATAATTTAAATTGTTGGCATGTATTTAATAAATTTATCAAACTATTTAATTAAACCACTAGCAACCAATTTACTGATGAAATATTCTGAATTTTATAAAAATAGTATTGAAAAACCGAGCGAATTTTGGAAACAACAAGCAGAGCAAATAGAATGGTGCAAACATCCTAAAACCATTTTATCCAAAGACGAACACAATTATCCATTATGGTATTCTGATGGAGAGTTAAATATGTGTTACCTATCTTTAGACAAACACATACAAGACGGTTTTGGTGATCAAGTTGCCATAATTTATGATTCGCCAGTAACTCAAACTAGTACAAAATTTACTTATTATGAAGTAAAAACTGAAGTTGCAAAACTTGCAGGCGGAATGCTTTCTTTAGGATTAAAAAAAGGAGATATTGCCGTAATCTACATGCCAATGATTCCGCAAGCAGCTTTTGCTATGCTTGCATGCGCAAGAATTGGTGTGATTCATTCTGTAGTATTTGGCGGATTTGCGCCTCATGAATTAGCTATAAGAATTGACGATTGTAAGCCTAAATTGATAATAACAGCATCTTCTGGTATTGAAATAGATAAATTAATTTCCTACAAACCTTTGGTAGATACCGCCATTGAACTGGCAATTCATAAACCAAAAAAAGTAATTGTTTTCAATCGAAAGTTAGGTGCTAAAGTTCCTTTTAAAAAATACGACGTAGATTATAATGCTCTGGTTTACGGATCAGACGAAGTTGCTTGTATTCCTGTAAACGCTTCCCATCCGCTGTATATTTTATATACATCTGGTACAACAGGAAAACCAAAAGGAATTATAAGAGATACTGGCGGTTATGCAGTGGCATTAAAATTTTCTATGCAATATATTTACGGTCTGCAACCTAACGAAGTATTTTGGGCAGCATCAGATGTTGGTTGGGTTGTTGGGCATAGTTTTATAGTTTACGGACCATTAATAAACAGAAACACTACAATAATATTTGAAGGAAAACCTATTAAAACGCCCAATGCATCAACATTTTGGCGCATCATTGCAGAACATAAAGTAAATGTAATGTTCACTGCACCAACTGCAATTAGAGCAATTAAAAAAGAAGATCCAGATGGTATTTTTGTCCGTCAGTACGATTTATCATCGTTAAAAACCCAATTTCTTGCAGGTGAACGTTGCGATCTTGCTACTTTAAAATGGTATAACCAACACATTCCTATTCCGGCAATTGACCATTGGTGGCAAACAGAATCTGGTTGGCCTATGATTTCAAATATGATGGGTGTAGAACAACTACCTATACAACCTGGTTCTGCAGGAAAATCTGTTGCAGGATATGATATACAGATATTAGATGAAAATGGAGTAGAAGTAGATTCAAATATTGAAGGCTTGGTAGCGATTAAATTACCACTTCCGCCAGGATGTTTATTAAACTTATGGAAAGATAACGAACGATTTCAATCGGGCTATTTAATGAAATTCCCAGGATTTTATTTCTCTGGTGATGGCGGATACAAAGATACAGAAGGAAATATCTTTATTTCAGGCAGAGTTGACGATGTAATTAATGTTGCAGGTCACAGATTGTCTACCGCAGAAATGGAAGAAATGGTTTCATCACATCCATCCGTAGCAGAATGTGCTGTTATCGGAATAAATGATGAATTAAAAGGACAAGTTCCGTTAGCATTAATTGTTTTAAAACTTAATGTAGATGCACAACATTTTCAGCTTCAATATGAAATTGTACAATTGGTAAGAAATCAGCTCGGTGCAGTAGCTTCTTTGCGAGATGTCGTTATCGTTACGAGATTGCCCAAAACTAGGTCAGGAAAAATCTTAAGAAAAACAATACGCAGTATTGCAGACTCAGAATCGTTCCAAATTCCATCAACTATTGATGACGAAACTATACTAAAAGAATTAGAAATAGATTTTAAAGCTGCTAAAATTGGCTATTTTACAAACGATTAAATATATTTTGGTATATATCAAATTAGCGATATTTTTCTTTTAATTCTATTTTTTATAGGTACTTTTACAATAATAGAATTTTGAATATCAAGTATTATCCACTAAAAATCCAAATTGAAATAATGAGTTATTACGTTATAAATAATTTAGAACACTACTTTAAATCCTATAAAAAATCCATTCGCGAGCCTAAAAAATTCTGGGATCGTATTGCCGACGAGAACTTTACATGGTACCAAAAATGGAATAAAGTTTTTGAATTCGATTTTGAAAATTCTAAATTTAATTGGTTTCAAAATGCCAAGTTAAATATTACTAAAAATTGTATTGATAGACATTTAATTAAAAGAGGAGAAAAAACAGCCATTATTTTTGAACCTAATGATCCAAAAGAAGAAGCGCTGCATATTACCTATAACGATTTGTATGCTAGAGTTTCTAAAATGGCAAATGTGCTTCAAGATCACGGAATTAAAAAAGGAGATAGAGTTTGTATTTATTTACCCATGATTCCAGAATTGGCCATTTCTGTTTTAGCATGTGCGCGAATTGGTGCCATACATTCTGTTGTATTTGCTGGATTTTCTGCTGCTGCAGTTGCAGCGCGAATAAACGATAGCGAATGCAAAATGGTTATTACTTCTGATGGTGGTTTTAGAGGAAATAAAACTATCGATTTAAAAGGAATTGTAGATGAAGCTCTAAAAACTTGTCCTACAGTAACCACTGTTTTGGTTACCAAAAGAACCAATACCGAAATTTTGATGCTTGCCAATCGCGATAAATGGTTGGAACCATTGCTAAATGATGCCATGCCGACTCATGTAGCAACTATTATGGATGCAGAAGATCCGTTATTTATTTTATATACTTCCGGTTCAACCGGCAAACCAAAAGGAATGGTTCATACAACGGCTGGTTATATGGTTTACACAGCCTATACTTTTAAAAATGTATTTAATTACCAAGAAAATGATGTGTATTGGTGTACAGCAGATATAGGTTGGATAACCGGACATTCGTATATTTTGTACGGACCATTATTAAACGGTGCAACAACTGTAATTTTTGAAGGCGTTCCTTCTTATCCAGATTATAGTCGCTTTTGGGAAGTGATAGAAAAACACCAAATAAACCAGTTTTATACCGCGCCAACAGCAATTCGTGCATTAGCTAAAGAAAGTATCGATTTTGTACAAAGATTTCCTTTAAAATCTCTTAAAGTTATTGGTTCTGTAGGCGAACCAATTAATGAAGAAGCATGGCATTGGTATAACGATCATGTTGGCGGTAAACGCTGTCCTTTAGTTGATACTTGGTGGCAAACAGAAACAGGCGGAATTATGATTTCTCCTTTGCCATTTATAACTCCAACTAAACCTACTTATGCTTCTTTGCCGTTACCCGGAATTCAACCAGTTTTAATGGATGAATTGCGAAACGAAATAGAAGGAAATCAAGTAAATGGGAGTTTATGTATTCAATTTCCATGGCCATCAATGGCAAGAACAATTTGGAACGACCACCAACGGTATAAAGAAACTTATTTCTCTGCTTTTCCGGGAAAATATTTTACAGGCGATGGCGCTTTGCGAGATGAAGTTGGTTATTACAGAATAACGGGTAGAGTAGATGATGTAATTATTGTATCTGGTCATAATCTTGGTACAGCCCCAATTGAAGACGCAATTAACGAACATCCGGCCATTGCTGAAAGTGCTATTGTTGGTTTTCCTCATGATGTAAAAGGAAATGCTTTGTACGGTTTTATTATTTTGAAAGAAATTGGCGAAAGTAGGGATAAGGTAAATTTAGCAAAAGAAGTCAACCAATTAATTTCAGATCAGATAGGTCCAATTGCAAAATTAGATAAAATCCAATTTGTGTCCGGATTGCCTAAAACAAGATCGGGTAAAATTATGCGAAGAATTTTGAGAAAAATAGCAGAAGAAGATTTCTCTAATTTCGGAGATATTTCAACTCTTTTAAATCCAGAAATTGTGGAAGAAATAAAATTAGGAAAAGTATAAAAGAATTAACCGCATTAAAATAAAAAGCCATTTTTATTAAATTCAAAATGGCTTTTTAATTATAAAAAATAGGCACTACTAAAAACTTAATTCTTCTTGCTTACTTTTTATTTTAGACTTACTTATAACAAATAAATAAATGAGATAAAAAGCTACAAAATGTAGTAATCTGTCTAATGAATTTAAAAACACATTATCCATAAAGTAGATTCCAATTGCGGCAAAAACATCATTAAAAATTAATGCAAATACCCCAAAAAAGTAATAATATGTTTTTCTTTCTCCAAATCTCCCCAAATATAATACTGCGGTAATACTTAATATTATTGTAATTATTGCATTGAAAACAATAATTATATTAACATAAATATCGCTTATTTCAGAAATTAAAATATATAAAACAGCAAACATAAAAAAACAATTTAATAACAAGGTAAACAAGGTATAACCTTTTGGAATATTGTAAACATTTTTGTTTTTTATGACGTTATAACCCATTTTAAATAAGGTTAAATAGCAAAAGAAAGAGGCAATTAAAGCAGTTCTGAATAATTTTATGGAATCTTCCCAATACAATAGTAGGACTTCATTCAAATAGAAAAGTGCAACAAATAGATAATAATTTAAGTTAAATTTTTTTCCGTTTTTTAAAAAAGCATAAAGTAAGAAAGACGGAATAATAAAAGGTTTTGTATATTTTATATATTCTGGATCGTATAAAATTCCGGCAAAAAAATAGATAATAAATGCTATTGCAGGTAAAAGTATAACTTGATTCTTTGATAGTGTTGGCATGGATGATTGAAATCTTACAGATTTTCTAAGCGGTACAAAATTATAAATAAATTATTTTACAATATACGTTTTTTTTTCGCAATTTATTGGTAAAAAAAATATTACAAATGTATAACGGAAATTTTGGCTATTTGGTTTGTTATACCTTATAAAACACCTACTTCGAGCATGCATTCTTTCATTGTATTATACGTTCTCTCAATGTCGTTATCTAAACCTATAGAAAAACGTATTAAACCATCTGTTAAACCCATTTCTTTTTGTTCTTCCATCGGAATCTCGCTAGAAGTTGAGCTTCCTGGTGCGCTAAATAAAGTTTTATAAAAGCCTAAACTTACGGCCAAATACCCCAGATTTTTTGCTTGCATAAGTTCCATTAATTCGTTGGCTTTGTCTAAACTTCCTGCGTCAATAGTCATCATACCGCCATAACCGTATTCTGCATTCATCATTGATTTAAATAAAGAATGACTCGGGTGACTTTTTAATCCTGGATATACAGTTTTAATTCCGTCTTTTTTAAATTTTTGAGCTAAAAATAAAGCGTTTTGACTGTGTTGCTTCATTCGAATGTGCAAGGTTCGCATGTTTTTCATAACGCTGGCGCTTCGCATACTGTCCATTGTTGGTCCAAGTAACATGCTAGCTCCACTGTTGACATCTTTTAAACTAGCAATAAATTCGCTACTTGCACAAGTAACTCCGCCAACAGTATCGCTACTTCCATTAATATATTTTGTTAAACTATGAATTACAATATCGGCACCTAATTGAATAGGAGAAACCGATAATGGAGAAAAAGTATTATCTACAACTAGTGTTAGATTATGTTTTTTTGCAAGCTTTGATAATTCTGCAATATCTGCAACTTCCAGCAAAGGATTACTCACTGTTTCACAATACAAAACTTTTGTATTTTTTGTAATTGCCTTTTCAACACTATCTAATTTAGTAATATCCACGAAAGTGGTAGAAATACCAAAACGCGGGGTAAAATTTTTTAGAAAAGCATAGGTTCCGCCATAAATAGTTCTGCTAGAAACTATGTGATCATTTTGTCCGCACAATTGCATTAATGTTGCCGTAATTGCACCCATTCCAGAAGCAGCTACATTAGCAGTTTCTGTTCCTTCCATGCTAGCCAATGCTTTGTCTAAATACAGATTACTAGGAGACGAATGTCGAGAATACAAATAACAACCTTCAGCATTTCCTTCAAATGTGTCAAACATTGTTTTTGCCGATAAAAACGTATAGGTAGAACTATCTGAAATAGATGGGTTTACACCGCCAAATTCGCCGAAATATTGTAAATCTTGAATGTTATCTGCAGGATGAAAGTCTTTCATAAGAAGTATATTTTTAATACTTCAAATGTGAATATTATCCGATTAATTTACAATAGATATAATTAAAAATAAATAATTTATCTATATATTTGTATTTAAACAGATAAAAAATCATATTATATTTAATATTATGGACTTTTATAATAAATTTAATTTCTAATTATGGATTCTATAGACACGCAATTGTTAAAACATTTACAATCAGATGCTAAACAAACAACAAAACAACTTTCTTTAAAATTACATCTTTCCGTTACCGCAGTATACGAGCGAATTAAAAAATTAGAAAGAGAAGGTGTAATTAGTAATTATGTAGCCCTTTTAAATAGAGAAAAAATAAATAAAGGGTTTGTAGTTTTTTGTCATTTAAAATTATTGCAACATACCAGAGAATTTATTCAGGAATTTGAAAATGAAGTTGTACAACTTCAAGAAGTTTTAGAATGCTTTCATGTAAGTGGCGATTATGATTATATACTTAAAGTTTGCGTAAAAGACATGCAAGAGTTTCGCGAGTTTATGGTAACCAAACTAACTTCTTTGCAACACATTGGTAGCACGCATAGTACATTTATGATAGGAGAAGTTAAAAATACAACAGCATATACCATGTAAATTATATTTTACATTCGTTTTCTTTTTTGTCGAGGTAATAAGATATTATAATTGACTAAATTTAGCCCTTGCCATTGTAATTTAATTTGTAAATTTGACCAACTTTTTAAAAATTTCTTAAAATTTAGTTATGAGTTCATTTGACGTTGTTATTATAGGTTCTGGTCCAGGCGGATATGTTTCTGCAATTCGTTCTGCACAATTAGGTTTTAAAACTGCAATAATCGAAAAATATTCTACCCTTGGCGGTACCTGTTTGAATGTTGGTTGTATTCCTTCCAAGGCAATGCTAGCTTCATCGCATCATTATGACGATATAAAACATTTTGCAGATCACGGAATTGACATTTCAGGAGAGGTTAAAGTGAATCTTCAAAAAATGATAGATCGCAAACAAACCGTAGTTGACCAAACTTGCAGTGGTGTTAAATTTTTAATGGATAAAAATAAAATAACCGTATTTGAAGGACTTGGTTCTTTTGAAGATGCAACCCACGTTAAAATTGCTAAAAACGACGGTTCATCAGAAGTAATTGAAGGTAAAAATATAATAATAGCAACGGGCTCAAAACCTGCTAATTTGCCATTTATTAAATTAGATAAAGAACGAATTGTAACTTCTACAGAGGCTTTAAAGTTTCCGGAAGTTCCTAAACATTTAGTTATAATTGGTGGTGGAGTTATAGGTATCGAATTAGGACAAGTATACCTAAGATTAGGTGCGCAAGTATCTGTTGTAGAATATTTAGACCGAATTATTCCAGGAATGGATAGTTCGTTATCAAAAGAATTAACCAAAGTCTTAAAGAAACAAGGAATGAAGTTCTATGTTTCACATAAAGTACAATCTGTTGAAAGAAACGATAATTTAGTAACTGTAAAAGCAGAAAACTCTAAAGGAGAAATTATTTCTTTACAAGGAGATTATGCTTTGGTTTCTGTTGGAAGAAAACCATATACCGATGGCTTAAATGCAGAGAAAGCTGGAGTAAAACTTACCGATCGTGGTATTGTAGAAGTGAACGATTATTTACAAACCAATATTTCAAACATTTATGCTATTGGTGATGTAGTTCGTGGTGCAATGTTGGCGCATAAAGCAGAAGAAGAAGGTACAATGGTTGCTGAAATTATTGCTGGACAAAAACCGCATATTGATTATAATTTGATTCCTGGAGTGGTTTATACTTGGCCAGAAGTTGCCTCAGTAGGAAAAACCGAAGAACAATTAAAAGAAGCTGGAATTGAATATAAATCAGGAAGTTTTCCGTTTAAAGCTTTAGGTCGTGCTCGTGCAGGTGGAGATTTAGACGGGTTTGTAAAAATTCTCGCAGATCAAAAAACAGATGAGGTTTTAGGAGTTCATATGATTGGAGCTCGTTGTGCAGATTTAATTGCAGAAGCGGTTACAGCGATGGAATTTAGAGCTTCAGCTGAAGATATTGCAAGAATGTCACATGCACATCCAACATATGCAGAAGCGATGAAAGAAGCCGCATTAGCAGCAACAGAAAATCGCGCTTTGCATGTGTAACTAATTAAATTTCTAGTTTTTAGTTTCCAAATAAAAAAAACACGCTATGAAAAAAATATTACTTTGTTTGTTTATTGTTGGTCGTTTTGTTACTTATGGGCAAACACCTTGTACCAATGGTTTTGCAGGAAATTATCCTTGTCAAAATATTGATTTATTTAGTAACCTTTCTCTTACACAACTTGGTGGAACAACTAGTACTCGTGGAAATGATTGTTGGGGTTGGACTGATCCATTAAATGGAAAAGAATATGCCTTAATGGGATGCACTTCACATACCGCTTTTGTAGATATTACTAATCCTTCTGCGCCGGTTTATTTAGGTAAACTAAATTCAACTAATAATGTTAGTAGTTCTTGGCGAGATATTAAAGTGTACAATAATTATGCTTTTATAGTGAGTGAAGCTAGCGGTCACGGAATGCAAGTTTTTGATCTTACAAAGCTTAGAAATGTAACTTCACCACAAATTTTTAGTGTAGATGCTTTATATACTGGTTTTGGAAATTGTCACAATATTGCAATAAATGAAAGTACCGGATTTGCTTATTGCATTGGTACAAGCACATTTTCTGGCGGAATTCATGCCGTTAACATTCAAAACCCTTTAACTCCTGTTTTTTCTTTTGGATATGCTGCGCAAGGATATTGTCATGATGCCCAAATAGTTATTTATAACGGTCCGGATACAGAACATGTTGGTAAAGAAATATTTTTCGGAGCAAATGAAACAAAAGTTGTCATTATGGATATTACTAATAAATCTAATCCAATTGTTCTTTCAACTTTTAATTACTCCAATACAAGTTACACACATCAAGGTTGGTTAACTAGCGATCAAAAGTATTGGATGCTTGGCGACGAGTTAGACGAACAAAATTTTGGATTTACAACCAGAACTGTTGTAGTAGATTTGAATAATTTAGATATACCAATTTTAAAAACAAATTATTTAGGAGCAACTGCCGCCATTGATCATAATGGATACACTTTAAATAACGAATTTTATTTGGCAAATTATCGTGCCGGAGTTAGGATAATTAATACCTCTAATTTAAACACAGCTAGTACGCTAAACGAAATTGCTTTCTTTGATACCTATCCAGCGAGTAATAGTGCACAATTCAATGGTGCTTGGAGTGTGTATCCTTATTTTCCTAGCGGAAATTTTATTGTAAGCGATATTGAAAGAGGATTGTTTGTTTTAAGAAAAAATGCGGCATTAGGTATTACAAATCCAGAAAATTTTGAAATTACAGCTTTTCCTAATCCTGTTAAAGATAAACTTAATGTAACATCTAAAGAAAAAATAAATTCGATTGAAGTGTATAATATTTTAGGAAAACAAATTGCTTTTTTTCAAAATATTGATGACATTCAATTCTCTTTCAATGTTTCAAATTGGAGCCAAGGTTTATATTTAATGAAAATCAATGATACTAAAACAATTAAATTCATAGTAGAATGAAAAAATTAATAGTATGTATCTTTTCATTTTTATTTTTAATGTCTTGTTCAGAAAACGATGCACCGAATACAACATCTGAATTTAAAGGAGAATTAGTTTGGAATAAATCTTTCGGCGGAAGCCAACAAGAAATGATCAATAGCATTGCAAAAACTCCAGACGGTGGTTTTTTAGTTCTTGGTTATACAGATAGTAATGATTTTGATGTCATAAAATCTCATGCTTTAAAAGATGTTTGGTTAAATAAAATCAATGCAAATGGCGAGCTTGTTTGGACCAAAACAATTGGCGGTTCAGATGATGATTTTGGATATAGCATTATCGCATCATCGGATGGAAATTTTGTAATTGCAGGTTATAGTGGTAGTAGTGATGGTGATGTGCCTTCAAACCTAGGATTTCATGATTTTTATGTGACTAAAGTTAACGGTAATGGACAAATAATTTGGAAAAAAAGTTACGGATTCAATAGCCACGATCATGCTCACAAAATAATACAAACTAAAGATGGTGGTTATTTTTTTGCTGGCTTTGCAGATTATGCGGGAATTGAAGGAAGTGGCGGAACCGGAAATCACGGAAATGGTCATAATATGGGTAAAACCATTTCTACTCAAAAACATGGTGTAGGCGAATATATAGGAATAAAAATCGATGCATCTGGTAATTTTAAATGGTACAAATATTTTGGTGGAACTAGTAATGATAGAGTTAATGATGTAATTGAAACCGATTCTGGGGAATTAATGCTCGTAGGATTTTCAGAAAGTACCAATTTTGACGTAACAGATAATAAAGGTAGTTACGATTATTGGATTGTAAAATTACACCACGACGGCGAATTAATGTGGACAAAAAGTTATGGTGGTAGTGATATTGATCAAGCTTTTGGGATTGCGGCAGCAGGAAATGATAAATATATAATCACAGGTCGTTCCAACAGCTTGGATGGAGACATTTCAAATCCGAAGGGTAATTTTGACATCTGGGTAATTCAAATAAACGAAGAAGGAAATTTAATTTGGCAAAAATCTTTAGGTGGTGCAGATTACGATTCTTCTAATGCAATTAAAAAGTTAAAAAATGGTAATTTCGGAATTGTTGGAAATTCCAGAAGCTCCAATACTAGTTTAAATAACAAAGGAGAAAACGATTTTTGGTATGCCGTAATCGATGGAAAGTCTAATACCGAAACCCTTTTTGAAAAGAACTTTGGCGGATCTAATATTGACATTGCAACTGATTTTGTTGAAACATCCAACCAAGAAATTATTTTAGTTGGTGAATCGCAAAGTAATAACCAAGATGTACCAACTAATAGAGGAAACACAGATTTATTTATTTTAAAAATTAAGTAAGTCTTTAAGAAATTATTTCAAAAATGTTTTTTTCCTTTAGATAAAACCATAATTTTTTTTAAAATAAAAATACAAAAAAGCTCGTTTATTAACGAGTTTTTTTTGTGTTTCATCGATTTTTTACAAAAACATATTTTCTGAAATTTTTAAATAATTCTAAAATTTATTACTTATTTATTTTTTTTAAAAAATATAA
>JBLIJW010000042.1:0-22242 GCA_047636155.1 Flavobacterium sp.
CTAATCCAAGGGTTGCATAATTATTAAAATACTTTTCCTGTTCGGCTTTATCCACGTTGGCAGCACGACCTTTACTTGGCGTAAATGTTGACGCAACTGGAAATGAAAAAATAGAATATTGAATATTTTCTTTTTTGCTGGTAACATCGTCATCCAAACTTGGTGTTTCTTTAACCTTAAAAGCATCTGAAATTGTCGCCGTATACGGTTTTACAACATTCACTACTTCTGTACCAATGGTTTCGTCTTTCTTCTGACCAAAAGATAATTGGGTCATTAAAAGTACGATGCCTAAACCTATATATTTGTTGCTTTGCATACTAATTGTTTCTGAGATTGAAATAAAACTTAAAATTAATTTTGGATAGACGAATTGGTTTTAGCTTCTTCTGCCTTGATGTTTTCTAATTCGGTTTTAGCTTCTGCAACTACATCGTCGTAAGCAGTAAAATTCTGAATTACACTTTTTAAGATGGATGTAGCTTGGTAACTGTCTTTTAATCCATAATAATTTTTTGCCATAATTATTAAACTTTTTGCGCCAAAATATTTATATCCTGAATAATCTTTGGCAATTTTTTGTACTGTTTTATTAGATTCTTCAAACTTATTTTCTTTGTTCTTGAAATAAGCATCATAATAAAAAGCTTCTGCTGCAATTTCACCAGTTGCTATGGTTTGTAATTTTGCATAAGCAGATTTCGCCTTTGTTTCGTCGCCAACTTTAATTGCAGCACGAGCAACAATAATTTGCGCATCTGCTTTTATTTTGCTGTCAGATTTTGGATTATCCAAAACTTTATTTGCATAAACAACTGCTTGTGAATACTCTTTTTGAGTGTAATACGAACGCATTAAATTTGCTTGAGCGAAAGTTACATTCTGCGGATATTCTGCTTCTGCTTCTAAGCGAAGTAAAACAGGAATTCCGTTATTAAAGTCTAGTTTTTTAAGATAAATTTCGCTTAATCTAACCAAAGATTGTTCTGTGAATTCGCTTCGAGAACGTGCAATCACATTTTCATAATTCGGAATTGCGTTATTAAACAAACCATCTACGTAATACATTTGCGCCAAATAAAAGTTCGCTTTTAAACTGTGAATTCCGTTAGGAAATTTGCTTAAATAAGTTGTGAAACCAGATATTGCAGATTTTACGTTGTTTTGAATGTATTGTTTCTCCGCAGCTTCATAAGTATCGTTATCTAAATCGGCATTAGTGATTTCAACAAAATCTAAAGTACCAACCCATGCAGCATATTCGTCTACTTTACCTGTATCGACATAAATTAATCTTGCAGTTGAAACTGCTTCTAGCGCTTCTGGTGTTCTTGGATAATCTTTAGCGACTTTCTTAAATTTAGCAATTGCTAAATCTGTTTTATTGGTATTATAATAAATTAAACCTTGCTTTAAAACGGCTTTAGATGCGAATGAACTACTTTTAAACTCAGCTAATAATTGGTCGTATGTTTTTAAAGCTTCGTTTGTATTTCCTACTGCAACATAGGTATTTGCTAATTCAAAAAGCGCATCATCTCGGTATTGTGAGTTTTTGAAGCTTTGTAAAAATTTCGTAAAATCTTCAATTTTCTTATCGTTTTTACTTACAAATCCGTAGGAAATTGCTTTTTGATAGGCAGCGTAATCGGCATCGATACTTTTTAATTCAATCGCTTTATTATAAGCATCCATTGCTGGCCAATATTTTGAAGTTACAAAACGCGAATCGCCCAAACGCAAGTAAGAATCATTTAAACGTACTTTATCGCTGGTATTTTGATCAATAAAATTCTGAAAATAATTTCCCGCTTGCTCGTATTCTTTTTGTTTAAAATAACAATAGGCAATGTTGTAATTAATATGTTCATATTCTGGTGTTAATTTAGCCTCTTTCATTCCTTCAAATTGCTTAAAAGTAAGTAAAGCTTCATTAAAACTACTCAATACATATTCTGTTTCTGCCTTCCAAAAAGTTGCTCTTGCGGTATAAACCGCGTCTTTATTTTCTTTAATAGATTTTACAAACAAAGTTCTCGCTTCATTGTAATTTCCGTCTGTAAATAATTCTAAACCTCTGTAAAAGGTGACTTTTTGGTAGGCTAATTTATTTTCTATCGATTTTGAGTTTTCTAATAAAACCAAAGCATCTTTAAAGTTTTTAGAAGTTATGTACGAGTTGATTAATAACGCTTCAATTTCTGTCTTGCTTGAAGAATTAGGATATTTATTTAAAAAACTAGTCAAAACATCTGGAATACTTTGGTAAGAATTTCCTATTTCATAACTAATTTTAGCGTAATTTAAATTGGCATCTTCCTGAATTTTGGCATAAAATTCCATTTCAGATGCATTTTTAAACGCATTCAAAGCTTCGTTTTTCTTATTCAATTTCATGTAGCTTTCACCCAAATGATAGTAAGCATTTTGAGCAACAAAATCTTTACCATCAATAATTTTATTAAATTGAGAAATCGCTAATTCGTAATGTTTTTGTTGGTAGTATGCGTAACCCAATTGATAGTAATCAGTATTGTTCCATTTTCCTTTTTTGCCGCGGTATTCTTTTAAATAAGGAATGGCTTGTTCGTATTGTTTTAAATTAAAATAGCTTTCGCCTATAATTTTATTCAATTCCGATTTTTCTAATGCATTAGATTTAGCCATTGCAGCTTTTCCTAAGTCAACTGCTTTTTGAAAATTACCCAATTTAAAATTCATATCTGCTTGAAAATACGAAAGCTTTTCTTTGTATTTTTCTTCGCCAGAAACTTGGTCAAAGTATTTAGAAGCTTCTTTATAATCGTCTTTATCATAAGCCATAAACCCTAAATAATATTTGGCTTGCGATCCAAACGTTTTAGAATTAGAAACTTTATTAAAATACTTGGTAGCTTCTTTTTTGTTATTTGCAACAAAATAAGAATATCCTTTTTGAAAATTGAATTTCTCTACATCCTCATAAGACAAACCACTTTCGTCTACTTTGTCAAAATAGTCTAACGCCTGTTTGTAATTTCCTTGTTCAAAATAATATTGAGAAACACCAATAAAAGCTTGATTTTGTTTGGTACTTGTAGGATAGTTTTCTACAAAACGTTCCATCAATTCATTTGCATTGCTTTGGTTTAACTTGATAGCGCAAAATGCAATGTAATAGCTACAATCTGCCTGAGCTTCTTGGGAATTATTTTTTTGCTTTATTTTTTCGAATAAAATCTGACTCGCTAAATATTGTTTATCATTATATAAAAGTTGTGCTTTATCAAAATCGGATAAGGAATAATTTAAAATTTCGGTCTTTTGGGCATACATGGAAGAAAATCCTAAAGCAAAACTAAGTAATAGAAGAAATTTTATTTTTGTCATTTTATCTGTTTTATGGATAGTTCAAAGGTAGAACACTAAAAAGTATAACGTTTACACCCATTATAATATTATAAACATTTTTCTTAACAAAGGTTAAAACTGCAATTTAAATAATGGTTAACTAAATTAAATACATTTAGAATGGAAATTTATTTTGTATAAATCCGTTATAATAGTACTTTTACCAATTAAACAAAATAAAATTATGTCACAAGCAGTATTGTCTTTACAAAACGTAAGTGTTTACCAAGGAAATAGAGCAGTTTTATCTAATATTAATTTAGAGGTTAACCACGGTGAATTTATTTACATCATTGGAAAAACTGGTTCAGGTAAAAGTAGTTTTATGAAAACCTTGTATGGCGATTTACCTTTAAGCGAAGGACAAGGAACAATTGTTGACTTTGATTTAGCAACTTTAAAAGAAAAAGAAATTCCATTTTTGCGACGTAAAATTGGTATTGTTTTTCAAGATTTTCAGTTATTACCAGATAGAAATATTACGCAAAACATGCTTTTTGTTTTAAAGGCAACGGGTTGGACAGATTCCAATGCGATACAAACTAAAATTGATGAAGTTTTAGATAAAGTAGGAATGAAAGCATATGCTGATAAAATGCCACACCAACTTTCTGGTGGCGAGCAACAACGTGTTGCCATTGCAAGAGCTTTATTGAACGATCCAGAATTTATTTTAGCAGACGAACCAACCGGAAATTTAGATCCGCAAACTAGCGCAGAAGTATTAGAATTATTGAAGAAAATTAACCAAAACGGTAAAACCGTAATTTTGGCAACACATGATTATGCACTTTTAATGAAATTTCCTTCTAAAACATTAAAGTGTGAAGATGGTGCTATTTTTGAAGTTGTACAAAGAACGATTTAATCGGATAAAAATAATTCGCAATTAAAAATACAACTAACGGATAAAAAACCAAATGCAATCGATCACCTTGATCGGATGAAATTCCGCTAATTACAAATATATACAACACCGTGAAAGAGTTAATTTTTATAAAATTAGAAGACCTTTTCCATTGTAACAAGGAATAAACAGATATTACAATTCCTAAAATTGTAAAAAGTATATTTTGAATTTTTGAAATTCCTTTGAACAGAAACCAAAAGAATTCAAAATAACTGGTATTTTTTTGATTTTTAAATGCATGAATACTTGCGCTTCCTTTAATACTATTACTATAAATATTGATAAAATAAGCTTTTACTAAATTTATTTTATTAGTTTTTAGTTGGAACCTGATATCGTCTGACATGGCAACCTTTTGTTGTTCATAGTTTAATTTATCAAAGAATATTTCTCTATCTACATTTTTAAAATCGTAATTTTCTTCTAGTCTTAAATTTTCTGCTCTAGTTCCTAAATAATTGTAGTAAGTAATTGTATCTATGTAGGTTAATGTAAAACGTCCATACGTTTTTTGCATCGAATACATTTGAAAAAAGATGAAAAAAATTGGTAGGACCAAAAAAAATATCCATTTACTTTTGAGCAAATCAAATACATTCTGAACATAAAAAAGTAAAAATAGCAACACAAAAAATTGTAAAATAGGTTTTATTAGTAAACTGATTAACAAAATGCTAAAAGCAAAAATCAAGTATTTTATTTGTTTAGAATGTTCAAATTTTTGTAGATAATAAAACATCCATACTAAAAGAAAAGTAAATATTGGTTCGGTTAAAAAATGAAAACAAATCGCTACACTACCAACAGAAAAAATATAACCAATAGTAAAAAAAAAAGCAGTTTTAGGCAAAATTATTTTAGATACTATTTTGTAAACCAAAACAATAGTTGCATACCAGGCTAAAATGTTTAATCCGAAATTAAAACGGAAAATAATAGCATCAGAATTAGAAAACAATAACGGAAAACCATTCAAAATCGAAAACAAAAATGGACGCTGTGCATTTACAGTATTTTCTAAATATAGTTGTTTGGCAGAAACGAGATAGGATAAAGAATCAGGAAAATAATAGGTTTGATTAAAAAATTGCAATAAAAAACTTAAGGTAAAAAACCACAATGTTGCAACAATAAATAAGCGAAATAGTGGATTTTTAGATAATACTTGCAATTTTTAAATCATTTATTAAAACAAAAATAAACAAAAAATTGCATTTTGATTTTAGAAATGTAGATTTGTAATTAGGTTTAAACTATGTAAATGAAACTTTTATCAATTATTGTTCCTGCTTATAACGAAGAAAATACGATTGAAACAATTTTAAATAAATTGATTTCAATTAAATTACCTAATTCTATCCAAAAAGAAATAATTGTAGTCAACGACTGCTCCACAGACTTAACCGAAAAGAACTTTCAAGACTTTTTGCTTTCCAATGAAAATATAAAAATAAAATATATTAAACATTCTGTTAATAAAGGAAAAGGTGCAGCAATTCATACCGGAATAAAAAATGCAACCGGTGATTATACTATTGTGCAAGATGCTGATTTAGAATATAATCCTGAGGAAATAAAATTTTTGCTGCAACCTGTATTAGATGGTTTTGCAGATGTTGTTTATGGTTCCCGATTTATCGGAGGAAATGCGCATCGAGTATTGTTTTTTTGGCATACAATCGGTAACAAGTTTTTAACTTTTCTATCTAATTTATTTTCTAATTTAAATTTAACCGATATGGAAACGTGTTATAAATTGTTCCATACCAAAACATTGCAATCCCTAACCTTAAAAGAAAAACGTTTTGGTTTTGAACCAGAAGTTACTGCCAAAATTGCAATGGTTTCTAAAATCAGAATTTATGAAGTAGGAATTTCTTATTATGGAAGAACGTATCAAGAAGGTAAAAAAATAAACTGGAAAGACGGATTCAGAGCAATTTATTGTATTTTTAAATATGGTTTTTTGAAACTATGATTTATTTAAAAACCCAAAATATTTATTTACAAGATTTTATAATTAGTATCTAAAAAGTAAAATAATTTAAAACAATAAAAACTTAATGCTATCTATACTAATTCCAACATTTAATTACAATGTATATCGGCTTGTTTTAGAAATTAAGCAACAATGCGATTTGTGCGGAATTAGTTATGAAATAATTGTTCAAGATGATGCTTCAAATTCTGTTCTGAATGAAGAAAATAAAAAAATAAACCAACTTGCTAACTGCGTTTTTTATCAGAATGAAATCAACCAAGGTAGATCTAAAAACCGAAATTTATTAGCAGAAAAAGCAACATTTGATTGGTTGCTATTTTTAGATGCGGACACATTTCCTAAAAAATCGAATTTTATTTCCGTTTATCTAGAAAATTTAAATCAGAAAATGGATGCTATAAATGGCGGAATAGTTTATCAAAATCAAAAACCTAAAAACACCGAATTACTACGTTGGATTTATGGAATAAAAAGAGAAGCACTTTCAAGTGAAGTTAGAAATAAAAATGAATATTTAAGCTTTTTGACTCTCAATTTTTTAATTAAAAAATCTGTTTTTAAAGTTGTAAAGTTTAACGAAGAAATTCCGAATTTAAGACATGAAGATACTTTGTTTTCTTTTGATCTTAAAAATGCAAAATTTAAAGTGTTGCACATAAATAATCCTGTAATTCATTTAGGCTTAGATACTAGCGAAGAATTTTTGATTAAATCAGAAGAAGCGGTTAAAAATTTAAATTATTTGTTTGATAAGCAATTAATATCACAAGATTATGTTGGGATTTTAAACCTATCCAAACAACTAAAAAATTACCATCTTTCTTGGGTTTTTACTTGTTTTTTCGGATTGGTAAAATGGCAAATTAAGAAGAATGTCTTGGGCAAAAAACCGAATTTATTTTTATTCGATTTATACCGATTAAATTACCTTTTGTCTTTGGAAACAACTTCTAATAAATAATTTTCGTATTTTTTTAATATCTTTTCAGGAAGGTATTTCTCACTTTCTAATTTTGCTAACCTTCCCATTTGCGTTCTTAAATCAAAATCTTGCATCAAAATTTCTAATTTAGAAACAAACGCTTCTTGGTTTCCATTTTCAATTAAAAAGCCAAAATCATTACTTAAAATAGTATTCATCCCAATCGGACAATCAAAAGCTACAATTGGAATTCCAAAAGATAAAGCTTCTAAAACAACCAAAGGAAACGCTTCAAAACGCGAAGTACAAACAAAAATAGAACTAGACTCATATTCTGTTTCTAAGGTTTTGCACGGCGCTTTAATTATGCAATTTTTTAGTTTATACTTATCTAATAAAAATTGCAAATCATAATATCCTTTTATATCGCAAAAAATCTCTAAAGTCCAATCTGGATTATTTGCTTCTAATTGTGACCAAATAGGAAACAATCTGTCTATTCCTTTTTCAAAAGCATTTCTGGTTACACAAATTATTTTTTTAGAATGTAAATCGTTGCTAATACTTCTTTGGTCTACAGGATTAGGAATTACTTTTGAAGTAGGTAAATTCCATTCTTTTTGGCTATTCTTTGATAAAAGAACTACGTTTTTAAACTTTTTGATTCCGAAATTTCTAATGTTTAATTCTATAAAACGCCACAGTAAATCTTTAAAAGAAGTGTTTTCCTTTTCGGAAACATATTTCGAACAATGAATTTCTAAAACTAATGGAATAGCAACTGGAATAATTATCGGAAAAAGAAATGCTTTTAAACCGTTATCTGCAAGAACTAAAATATCTGGTTTTTCTTTTAAAATAAGTGAATTTACTTGTCGTTTATAGCTTTTAAAAAAAATATAAAAATTACCTTTTAAAGTAAAATCAACCAATTTAACACGCTTATCCAATCCAAAAAACAAAGTAGAATTACCATTGTTTTGTGATACAAGAATAACCTCGTTCTCTGGATTTTTCAAAATATAATTTGCCTTGGTAGAAATCACTTTTGCAACACCACTGCTAACATTTAATTTTGGAACCAGAAATACTATCTTCATTTCAAATTTTCTAAAAAAACATCAAATTCTCGAATGTAATCGTCTTCATCAAAAACATCGGAAGCTACAACTAAACAAACGCAACCAGAAGAAAAATTCTCTAGTTCGCGCCAAATATTTTCTCTAATCAACAAACCTTTATCTGGTTTATTTAAGGTAACTTTTTTCTTGTTTTCTCCGTCGTTAACAACAACATCAAAACTACCAGAAAGTGCCACTAAAAATTCTTGTTGATTTTTATGTGAATGTCCGCCGCGATGTGCAGAACTAGGAACATCAAATAAATAATAAACGCGTTTCATTTCAAAAGGTAGAACTTCTTTTTCAATGATTGCTATATTTCCGCGATAATCTTCCACTTTTGGAATTTGGATAATTTCTACATTCATTTTTTTATTTCTTTAAAAAGCGATTCCCATTTTTCTCCTATAATTTCCAAAGAAAATTTTTGAACACTACTTTTAGAATTGCTTTTACAATGATAATATAATTTTTCGTTAGAACACATTTCATTCAAGGAGATTACCAGTTTTTCATAATTTTGATCTTCAATTAAAATTCCGTTTTCACGATTTACAATAATTTCATTTGGTCCAGATGCACAATCGTAAGAAATAACGGGAGTTTCACAAGCCAAAGATTCTAGTAAAACCATGGGAAAACCTTCAAATTTGCTAGTCAAAACAGTAAATAAAGCCTGTTTGTAATACGGAAACGGATTGCTTTTTTTTCCTAAAAAAATCACATGTTCTGCAATGTTTAAGGATTTTGCATAGTGTTGCAATTTTTTACGCAAAAATCCATCACCAAGCAAAACTAATTTAATGTTATTTTCTATAAGTAAAGATTCGGAATAGGCTTTTATTAATACATCCAGTTGTTTTTCCTTTAATTCCATTCGTGCAACGGCCAAAATAAAAGTGTAATTTATATCGATATTGACTTCCTTTTCTTTTTGGATGAATTCAAAATCTATCGGATTATAAATTTGCTTTATTTTCGACAAATTAAATTGTTTTTGCACCTTGTTTTTTATCCCTTGGGAAACGCAAACAATTGTGGCGTTTTTATACAACCAATTAGATAGTTTGGCGTTTTTAAAAAAATATAAATTAGTATTAAAACTGTGAATTATACGAATTGTCGTTGATTTAAATAAGTATTTATACAAAATAGCTTCCTGAAAAAGCGATGTTTTTACTCGAGTATCAATTAAAAAATCAAAAGAATTTAATTTAAAAAAACGCTGTAAAACTCTAAATTTAGAAATTCTTTGTTTCCAACTTAATTCTTCAGAATTTCGATCTTTTCCTAAATTTAAAATTTCGCCGGTAAACTCGTATTCCACAGAATTGTGTACCAAAATATGATGCACGGAATACGATTCTTTTGCAAAATAAAGCGAAAGTAAACCAGATACACGTTCTGCACCGCCAGTAGATAGCATATCAGAGAAGATGCAAATTCGGTATTGCTTTTTTTCCAATTCGTTCAAATTTTAAGTATTTTAGCAACAAATATAAACAATACGTGAGAATTTTATTAATTGGCGAATATAGTAATCTGCATAATTCTTTAAAAGCTGGCTTAGAATCGCTCGGACATTCTGTAGTATTGGTTAACAGCGGTGACGGATTTAAAAACTTTAAATCAGATTATTCTATAAAACCAACGTTTACCTCCAATTCTATCGTTTCTGTTTTTCGGAACGGTTTGCATAAATTGTTTAAAATAGATAGTTCAAAAATAGAACATGGAATTCGATTTTACTTTCATTTAAAGCATTTAAAAGGTTTTGATGTAGTGCAATTAATTAATGAAACTCCCATTCAGACCATCCCGATTTTGGAGCGTTTTTTACTAAGCCAAATTTTTAAGAATAATAAAAAAACAATATTGCTTTGTTGCGGTGTTGATTATTTAATTGCCAACTATTTACTAGATAAAAAAGAACGATATTCAATTGTAACGCCGTATTTTGAAGATAAAAGTGATGCATCAGAATTTCAATTTATTTTAGATTATTTAAAACCAAGTTACAAAAAGACGCACGAATTAGTTTATAAAAATATTGCTGGCGTTATTGCTTCGGATATGGATTATTATTTGCCTTTAAAAAATCATCCTAAGTTTTTAGGTATGATTCCGAATCCTATAAATTTAGAAAGAAATCTTCCGTTAAATACCAAGGGAATTGTTCCGATTTCTATTTTTTTAGGAATCAATCGCAATTCGTATTTATCTAAAGGAATTTCGTTTTTTGAAAAAGCATTGCAAATTATGTCTACAAAATATGTCGAAAAAGTTTCGATTGAAATAGCCGAGAATATTCCGTACGAAGACTATATAAAAAAATACAATAACTGCCACATTTTATTAGATCAAGTTTATGGATTTGATCAAGGTTACAATGCCTTGGAAGCGATGGCAAAAGGAAAAGTAGTTTTTACTGGTGCCGAAAAAGAATTTTTAGATTATTACAATTTACAAGAAGACGAAGTTGCCATAAATGCATTACCAGATGTTGATTATTTGGTGGAAAAGTTGTCTTATTTGATAGAAAATCCAAATAAAATAGAAGAAATTGGACTAAATGCTCGCAAATTTATTGAAAAAGAACACGACTATCGAATTATAGCCAAAAAATATCTAGAAACATGGAACAAGTAAACGGCACTATATTTTCTAAAAATTGCATGAAATTACAAGAAAAAAACTCCATTTTGGTATACTTTTTTGCAGCTATTTGTCTGCCTTTTGTTTTTCTTTCTTTCTTTAATCATCCGGCAACAGACGATTATTATTTTGTAAATTTAATTCAGAAATTTGGAATAAAAGACGCAAATATTTGGTTGTATCAAAATTGGGGCGGAAGATATATCGCAAACGGAATTCTTGGTTTTTGTCCGCTTTATTTCGGACAATTATTTTGGTATAAAGTCATTCCGGTTCTGCTTTTTTTTATTTGGATATTTACAACCTATTATTTCATAAAACAGTCTATTCCTGATTTTAAAAAAAGAGATTGTTTTAAAATAACAGCAGTTATTTTATTACTATTTTTAGCGTTAACAGATGAAATTACTTCTGCTTTTTATTGGATTGTTGGCGGAATTACGCATTTTTTACCTGTTTGCTTTTTATTGCTTTCTGTCGGATTGTATTTAAAATATCTAAAACAAAAGAATCTGCTTTTTTTCGTAGGAAGTGTTTTTTTCATTGCGTTAACGATGGGTTGCAATGAAAACATTGTAATCACCGTTTTCGGATTATTTATTTTGATTTTAATACAGAATTTTATAATCCAAAAAAATAAAAACTATAGCTTGTATATTCTATTTGTAATCGCAGTCTTATTTGGTTCTTTCGAACTTTTTGCACCAGGGAATTTTGCTCGTGCAGAAACGATTCCAGTCGAGAAAAGTTTGTTATCCGCTTCTGTAAAAAGCATCATACATTCTGTTATTTATACTTTAAAATGGGTACCATTAATTGCTTTTAGTGTTTTAATTTTGTTGCCAGAAATTCAGAGAATAAATACTTCTAAACTATTTTTACAAAATAAAACTTCTGTTTTGCTTTCTTTATTTTTGCCAACATTAATTTTAATTCCAAATTTATTTTTAGGGTTTTATTTACAAAGTAATATCCTTCCCGATCGATCGTTAAACGGATTATTAGTACTTTTTATAATTTTAAATTTATACGTTTGGACGGGATTTATTAATTTCTACAAAAATTCTGGATTTATTAATTTTCAATTATCCGATAAGAATCTAAAAATTTTGACGGCTATATTTATATTATTTCTACTTTCTGATTCGCCCATACTTTTCGCTATCACAGATGTAACCAACGGCAAAGCGATAAAATATAATCAAGAAATGAATAATCGAATTGCTATTATAAAAAATGCTAAAACAAAAAAAGTCATTGTTCCTGCTTTACAAAACAAGCCAAAAACTATTTATAGCGAAGTAATTATGGGTTTAACAGATAATCCTAAAGATTGGAAAAACGAAGATATTTCTATTTATTTCAAAAAAGAAGTAGTCGTAAAACCTACGGATTCTGTTTTTGTTGAATAATCTAAAAAATGCTTTTTCTAAAATAAATTGTCAACACAATGAAATATAGAAAAAAGGTTATCGCATGGGCAATTACAACTCCTTCAATGCCGTAAATTGTTATAAAATAATAGCTAGAAACAGAAAGTATTGTAAGCGAAATTAGTTCGGTTATTAAGAATGCTTTTGTAAGTTTTTTGGCAAAAAATTGGAATCCCAAAATAAGCGACATTCCTTTAAAAAAATCGCCAAGCAATTGCCAAAAAAATAAAGTAGAAATTGGCAAAAATTCTTCTGTATACAATACTCGTATTATAAAAAAACGCAGGAAATAAACAGCAATTAATCCAATCAAAAAAATCGGAATTATTCCTGTAAAATAAGTTCTGAAAATGGCTTTTGTTTCATAGTTAGTCCTAGCTTTCGATAATTTCGGAAGATAAAAAACCGATAAAACAGTACTTAAAAACAACAAATAATAGGTTGAAATTCGGGTAACTGCTTCCCAATAGCCAGCTTGGTTTAACCCAATAGCATTAATTATAAACGTACGAATGCTAAGATAAATAATCGGTCCTAAAACAATAGAAAATAATGCCATTATCGAATATTCTGACATGGATTTTAAGACAGAAAAATGAAAGTCTTTAATTGAAATTTGAGACTTTAAGTTCCATTTTTTATCGATAAAAAATAAAGTAACAAAAAACAAAACTGCTGGCGAAAGTACAACAGCCAAAAGGGCACCAAAAGTTTGAAATTTAAAAATCAACCCAATCGTTACTAATAATCCAAGAACATTACCAATTATGTTTATCACAATTACTTTTTTGAAAGCGGCAAAACCGTTTATAATTGCAATAATTACAAGTGATCCAATGTACCAAGGTAAAGCAAGAGCAAATGCCTTTATGACAAAAATGTATTCAAAATCTAATCCGAATACAACAGAATTCCAGTATGCTGCAAAAAGAAATAATACCAAACTACAGACTAAAATGGCACTTAATAATGTGAAAAAAATAGTAGAGAAATAACGCTTCAGTTCTTGAGAGTTTTCTTCTTTTTCAGCAACATATTTTACTATTCCATTAGTGAAACCCAAAGTAGCAAAACCTTCTACAGATGCCACAAAATTTCGTAAATTCCCTACCAATGCCATTCCGCTAGCACCAATAAAAATAGCAATAACTTTGGCAGAAACAAAACCAATAGCAATTTTTAAAATAACACTAATACTATTTAGAGAAGTAACTTTAAATAATTCTTTTTGCGCTATTTGCTTAAATAAATTCAATTAATATTGGTTTACAGTTTTGATTATAGTAGTAACTTCTTCTAGCGTCAATATCGGAGAAATTGGTAAACTTAAAACTTCATTGTGTATTTTTTCGGTTGTTGGAAACGATAGATTATTCCAATTAGAAAATGCTTTTTGCTTGTGTGGCGGAATGGGATAATGAATCACAGTTTCAATTCCGTTACTTTTAAGATAATCCTGAAATACTTCTCGATTTTTAGTACGAATAACAAACAAATGAAATACATGATTATCGGACAAATCCCAAAAAGGAAGTATAATTTTTTCGTTTTTTATTTCCGCTACATAACGTTTTGCAATTGCTCTGCGTTTTTGATTATCCGAATCCAAAAAAGGTAACTTAACATTCAGAAAAGCCGCCTGCAATTCGTCTAACCGAGAATTTACTCCAAGCAACTCATTGTGGTACTTTTTATTAGAACCATAATTACGTAAAGTAAAAATTATATTTGCTAATTCTTCATCATTGGTAGTAATTGCTCCTCCATCGCCTAAAGCGCCTAAATTTTTACCCGGATAAAAACTGTATGCTTGTGTGTTTTTAGACGAATATTTTTTTGCGCCGTGCGATTGTGCCGCATCTTCAATTACCAATAGACCATTTTTTTCGGCAATGGCATTAATAGGATCTAAATTGGCCAATTGACCGTATAAATGAACAACTAAAATTGCTTTGGTTTTTAAAGTGATTTTATCCGAAATTAATTCGGCATTCATATTATAAGTTTCTAAATCTGGTTCTACAAAAACCGGAATTAAATCTGCTTCTAAAATCGCCATTATACTAGCGATATATGTATTTGCAGGAACAATAACTTCATCTCCTTTTTGTAAAATTCCAAGCTGAATGTATCCTTTAAATATCAAAATCAAAGCATCCAAACCATTGGCAACTCCAACACAATAGTTATAATTTGTGTAGGTTGCAAAATTGGTTTCAAATTGCTTGACTTCACTACCCAAAATGAACCAACCAATATCTAAAACAGATTGCAATTTCTGTTGAAATTTCTCTTGGTATTGGGAATTAATCTTTTGCAAATCGAGGAATTTTATCATTTTAAAACCGTATTTAAAAGTTCAAAATTAGCAGTTTCTACCTCATAAAAATTTTGAACCACCGTTTGTGCTCCAAAACTTTCTTTCCAAAAAAGCAATCCTTTATTAATTTTTTTACCATCATTTTCGTTGGAACTTCCAAAGTCAAAAAAATCAAAATCCTGAAAAACTTCTGTCATTAAATGATAAATTAAATAGTCAATCGTGCCTTTAAATTCTTCATCTTTTAATGTAGCAATATATTGGGTATGTACTACGTTTTTGTTTATGAATAAAGTCGTTCCGGCAATAATTTTATTATTTTTATAAATAGAAAATTGCTTAATATTTTCAGGAAAATTTTGTTTTAATAAGGTAATTTCTTCTAAACTGTGTATCGGTTTGGCATTAAAGGTGTTATTTAAAGTAGGAATTAAAAGTTCATTCCAAAAAGTCGATAGGTTTTCATCCGTTTTAATTTTTATTTTTGTAACATCTAACTTTTTTATGAGTTGTTTTCTAGTTTCAGAAAAATGTAAATTTTGCGCTAAATCAACAACAGAAAAACATTGCGATTGTTTCCATTTCCCTTTAGATACAAACAACAAATAATCTAGTTCGTTAGAAAACTGTTGGCAGTAAAAATTCGGAATCAATTTAAAATGAATAGTTTGAATTCCATTTTCCTTCAGGTATTTTAGGATAGATATATAAATTGGTAACGCATTGACTAATTTGTTTTTTTGTAACCAAATTATTCCTCCATAAGTCAATCCTTGGTGCGAAAAAACGCTTTCATCTACTCTATTTGCTGGTAAAATGGCAACCACTTTTTCTTTATTATTAAAGACCAAAAGTGAAAAATCCTCAAATCGATCGGAATGGTATTCCATAAAATCGCGATGAAACAAAAAAGTAGCATTTTTAGCCTCAGAAACAAATTGATTCCACGCTTCATAATCTTCTGACCTATATTGTTTTACCGAAAATAAATTCACTTACTATTAATTATTTATTTGAAAAACTTAGGAATTTTTACTGCTTTATGTTGCAATAACTTAATTTTTAATAAATTAGTATCAAAATAAAAACGCATTGACTAAAAATTACCTAGTAACTTTTTCAAAAATACTCCTTTTTTCTTTGTTATTTGCATTTCAATTGCAAGCACAGAATGTTTCTTTGTATAACCAATTTAATGGAAGATATGATTTTTTATTTGTAGGAAACACAATGAATGTTCAAGAAAACAGTGCAAATGATCCTTGTTTAATTTTAACAAATTCTTCGGCAAATTTAAATTTAAATTCTGGTGACACCATTTTAAAAGCTTATTTATATTGGGCTGGATCGGGTTCAGGAGATTTTCAGATTAAATTAAATACAGCAGATATTGTTCCTACAAGAACATTTACAACTACACAAACTAGTTCAGGAAATCCGTTTTTTAGTGCATTTGCAGATGTCACATCGCAGGTTCAAAATACAGGAAATGCAATTTATACGGTTTCCGATTTTGATATTTCGTCTTTCTTAAACGCCAATACATATTGCAATAACGGAACTAATTTTGCAGGTTGGGCAATGGTTATTATCTATGAAAATCTCAATTTACCTTTGAATCAATTAAATGTTTACGACGGTTTTCAGGCAATTCCTATTTCGCAACAATCGCCTCCAGAAACTTCCTTAACTATAAACTTAAATAGCTTAAATGTAATTGATAATATTGGTGCAAAAATTGGTTTTATAGCTTGGGAAGGTGATAAAAACATAAGCGTTCGAGAATCCCTTTTTATCAATTCCAATTTAATTAGTGCGTTGCCTTTAAATCCGTCAAACAATGTTTTTAACGGAACCAATTCGTTCACCCAAAATCCTAATTTATATAATATGGATTTAGATGTTTTTGATATCCAAAACACCATTCAAATTGGCGATAGTTTTGCGAATATTGTGCTTTCTTCTGGCCAAGATTTTGTAATAATGAATGCAGTTGTAACTAAATTAAACAGCCAACTTCCAGATGCAACTATTGTCATAAACTCAGTTAATCAGCAATGTTTTTCCAGAATAATTCAAGTAGATTATACCGTTTTTAATACTAATGCAACGAATGTTCTTTTAAGCGGAACGCCAATTGCTATTTATGCGAATGGTATTTTTATCGCTTATGCGGAAACTATAAATCCAATTCCTGTTGGTGGTAGTTCTAGCGATACAATTTTTATAACAATTCCGTTCGCAATTCCAGAAAATTTTATTTTGCAAATGGTTGTTGATGATATAGGAAATGGCACCGGAATTCGAACAGAATTAGCAGAAAACAACAATAGCTTTTCTGTTGATTTTAGTTTTTTTGATATTCCAAAATTTAATAATTTACAGGATATAGAAGCATGTAACGAAGGGTTTACAAATGGAACGTTTGATTTTGGTGATTACAATCAATTAGTTCTTCAAAACAACAACACATTTGCTGGATATTATGAAACAATGATGGATGCCGAATTAGAACAAAACTCTATTTTAAATTCGTCAAATTACATTGCAAATACAACACCAAAAGAAATTTTCATTAGAGTAGAAAATGAAAATTGTTATGCCATTACATCTTTCTTTTTAAAAGTGATTAACTGCAAACCTACCGTTTATAATTACATTTCTGCAAACCAAGACGGTAGCAACGATTATTTCTTGATCGCTGGATTACGTGATATTTTTTTGAAATTTGAAATTGCAATCTACAACCGTTGGGGAAAAGAAATTTGGAAAGGAAATCAAAACACAGAAGATTGGCATGGCACTTCAGAGAACGGCTTTCTAACTAACGAAACTCCAACCGGAACCTATTTTTATGTTATTCGTTTAAACGATGCTAATTTTCCTAATCCGTTAACAGGTTTTATATATTTAGAACGATAATTTAAGAATCCTTAAAATAAGAAAATACTATCTTTGCATCTTAAATTTTTATCTATTTTGAAACAAATAAGCAGCGTACAAAATCCTTTCATTAAAAAGTTAGTACAACTACAAGAAAAAGCAAAAGTTAGAAAAGAATCTAATACTTTTTTAATTGAAGGTAAACGGGAGTTTATGCTTGCCGTTAAAGGAAATTATTCTGTAGAAACTGTTTTGTTTGTTCCGCAAATGACTTCAAAAGAAGATCTTAATTTTTATATTCAAAACACAACAGATTGTATTGAAATAACCCAAGAAGTATATCAAAAATTAGCTTACAGAGATTCAACAGAAGGAATAATTGCAGTTTTAATCACAAAGCCGCACAAAATTCAAAACTTAAAATTACCTAAAAATCCTTTAGTTTTGGTAGTCGAATCTATTGAAAAACCAGGGAATTTAGGTGCAATGCTTCGAACTGCCGATGCCGCAAATGTGGACGCTATTTTAATTGCAAATCCAAAATCTGATTTATATAATCCAAACTTAATCCGTTCTAGCGTTGGATGCGTTTTCACCAATACCATTGCTACAGGAAGTTCCGAAGAAATTATCGATTATCTAAAAAATCATGCTATCGCAATTTTTGCAGCAACTTTACAAAACTCCAACGGATACCATTTGCAAGATTATTCGCAAGGAAGTGCTATTGTTGTTGGCACAGAAGCAACAGGTTTAACTCAAATTTGGAGAAAAAATGCAAAACAAAATATTATAATTCCAATGCAAGGACAAATAGATAGCATGAACGTTTCTGTTGCAGCAGCTATTTTATTATTTGAAGCTAAAAGACAACGCGGGTTCTAACTTATACAAGGAAAAAACCAAAAATCACAACGGTTTACAATTTTGTTATACATTTAATTTATATAACAATTTTGCATATATTTGGTTTATAATCAATTATTTATAATTATGAACAAAATTTTAGGAAATTCTATTCATCCTATACAATTATCTTTAGGGTTATTGCTAATTCGACTTACCATTGGCATATTAATTGCCTTTTATGGTTACGAAAAACTAATTCATTTTCAAGAAATGGCCGCGTCTGATTTTTGGGCAAAAAATATTTCTTTTTTAGGATTTACAGGTAAAGTTCCTTTGGCCTTAACTATTTTCGCAGAATTTTTTTGCAGCCTATTTTTAATTTTAGGATTGTTTACGAGATTGGCTATAATTCCTTTACTAATTTGTATGGGATATATAATAGCTGTAGTTGTAAATTTCTCTATAGTTGGATCTGGAGATAACGGATTTGAAATGAATACTGCCTTTGTTTATTTTATCATTTATTTGGCCTTATTTTTAACTGGTCCAGGAAAATATAGTTTGGATTATCAAATCACCAAAAAATAAAAATATTCTATTTATTTTAGTAAAAAGCCTCTATCGTTAGAGGTTTTTTTTTGTGTATATTTACTAAGCAAAAAACGGTACAGCGTTTGCTCAATAAAGATATTATATCTAATTTTAGAATATTGAAACCGAACTATGACAGAAATTGATATTGAGGAAGAAAAAAAAGCAATAGCGCGAGAATACAAAGAATTGCTTCGAATAAGTTACCAAACTTTATCTCCAGAAGATAAAAAAATTGTAAGAAAAGCATTTGACGTTGCCGTTGATGGACATAAAGACCAACGTCGTAAATCTGGCGAGGCTTATATTTTTCATCCAATTGGTGTTGCCAAAATTGTTGCTCAAGAAATTGGACTCGGCGCAACTAGTATTGCAGCAGCTTTGATGCACGACGTGGTTGAAGACACCAATATTACCATTGAAGAAATTGAGAAAATGTTTAATCCTAAAATTGCCCAATTGGTAGAAGGATTGACCAAAATTTCTATGGTAAAAAAAGAGATGAACGTTTCTATGCAAGCAGAAAATTTTCGTAAAATGCTGCTTACTTTAAATGATGATGTTCGTGTAATTCTGATTAAAATTGCAGACAGATTGCATAATATGCAAACCATGGATTCTATGCCAGATTACAAACAAGTTAAAATCGCATCAGAAACCTTATACATATATGCACCACTTGCACATCGTTTAGGATTGTACAATATCAAAACCAAATTAGAAGATTTAGGGTTGAAATATACCGAACCAGAGGTTTTTAAAGATATTGTAAGTAAAATAAAAGAAACCAAAGAAGAACAAGATGCCTACATTGCTAGTATTTCTGAAGTTTTAAAAAAATCAATGGACGAAGAAAAGGTAGATTATATAATAAAAGGGCGACCAAAATCTATTTATTCCATCCGCCGAAAAATGGCAGCTCAAAATGTTAGTTTTGACGAAGTATACGACAAGTTTGCGCTCCGAATAATTTACAAATCCAATCTGCACGACGAAAAATTTCTCGCTTGGAAAATTTATTCGATTGTTACAGACCATTATCGACCAAGTCCAAGCCGTTTACGAGATTGGATTTCATCGCCAAAATCTACCGGATATGAGGCGCTACACATTACTGTAATGGGACCAAAAGGACGATGGGTAGAAATTCAAGTTCGCAGCGAACGTATGGATGAGATTGCAGAGAAAGGATATGCAGCGCATTACAAATACAAACAAGGTGCAACAGAAGAAAGTGGTTTAGATGTTTGGCTAAATTTATTAAAAGAAGCTTTAGAAAGTAGTGAAACCAACGCAGTTGATTTTGTAGAAGATTTTAAAATGAATCTTTATTCTAAAGAAATATTTGTTTTTACTCCAAAAGGGGAAATTAAATCGCTACCAAAAGGAGCAACTTCTTTAGATTTTGCTTTTTCTGTGCATTCCGAAGTCGGAATCAGAACACGAGGCACAAGAGTAAATGGCAAATTAGTACAACTTAATCATGAGTTAAAAAGTGGCGATCAAATAGAAATCATTACCTCACCTAATCAAAAACCAACCATGCATTGGTTGGATTATGTAACTACTTCGCGAGCAAAAAATAAAATTAGAAACGTTTTAAACGAAGATACAAAAAAAATTGCCGAAGAAGGAAAAGAGTTGCTAACCAGAAAATTACGCCATTTAAAAATTACATTAAATGAAACAGTCGTAAACGAACTGGTAAACTTTTTTAAACTTAAAACTAGTTTGGATTTATTTTACCGTGTTGGTGCTGGAGCAATAGAAAACCAACAACTTAAAGATTTTGCAGCACAAAAAAGTAATACGTTAATTAACTTTTTTAAAAATAAAATCAAAAGATCTCCAGGACAAGAAAAAGAAGTAATCAAAAAAGACACATCAGAAAACTATGATTTATTAGTTTTCGGAAAAGAGGAAGATCGTTTAGATTATAAACTTTCTACCTGCTGTAATCCTATTCCAGGCGACGATGTTTTCGGATTTGTAACCATAAACGAAGGAATTAAAGTACACAAGAAAGATTGTCCAAATGCAATTAGTATGCAATCTAACTATGCTTATCGCGTAATGCAAGCACAATGGATAGATTCTTCACAACAAGAATTCAAAGCAATCCTAAAAATGACAGGAATGGACAGCATGGGTTTAACCAACGAACTTACAAAAGTAATTTCTAGCCAAATGAATGTAAATATTCAAAGTATTTCACTAAACGGAAATGCCGGAATTTTTAACGGACATTTAACCGTAATCGTTTCCAACAATATCATCTTAAAAAAGCTAATAGACAACATTAAAAAAATAGACGGAATTGAAAAAGTAACTCGAGTTTACACTAGTTAAACCGTTAAAAAGTTAAATTTAAATACGTAAATTTTTTAATAGTAATCAAATAAAGTATCTTTGTAAACTATGACACTTATAGCCAACGACAATACTAAAAATCAAGAAGTAGTTAAAAACGTTTTCACGCTTTATCTCGAGGCAAAATCGCACCGAAAAACACCAGAACGCTATTCTATTTTACAAGAAATATACGAAAGTGAAGAACATTTTGATATAGAAAACCTATACATCAAAATGAAAAATAAAAACTATCGCGTTTCTCGTGCAACTCTATACAACACAATCGAATTACTTTTAGACTGTGGTTTGGTTCGTAAACACCAATTTGGACAAAATCAAGCACATTACGAAAAATCCTATTTCGACAAACAGCATGATCACATCATAATGACTGATACAGGTGAAGTAATTGAGTTCTGTGATCCAAGAATTCAAACCATAAAACAAACCATCGAAGAAATTTTTAACATACAAATAGACAGCCATTCACTCTACTTTTATGCTACAAAAAAACAAGAATAATTTTTTTTAAGCCTAATTGTTCGAGCATTCTAATCAATGTAATTCTCACTATACGTTACAAATCCTGATAAAAAATAGGGAGTTTTTCACTTCAATCGGGGCTGAAAATAAATTAAGTACTCAAACAACAAACTAACTACAACAAATAAACACAAACAAACAATGGCCGTAGATTTATTACTAGGATTACAATGGGGAGATGAAGGAAAAGGAAAAATAGTAGACGTACTAACATCCAAATACGACATAATTGCTCGTTTTCAAGGCGGACCAAATGCAGGACATACCCTAG
>JBLIJW010000043.1:0-22043 GCA_047636155.1 Flavobacterium sp.
GAAGAATAACCTATTTCATTATCGTACCAACCTACAACTTTTACCATTTTATCAATCACAGAGGTTAATTGTGCATCAAACAAACAACTATTTGTATTACCTAGAATATCTACAGAAACGATAGGATCTTCTGTATAATCTAGTATTCCCTTATATTTATTTTTTGATGCCATTAAAAATGCGGAGTTAATCTCTTCAATAGAAACTTTTTTCTTTACATTAAAGGTAATATCGGTTAACGAACCATCAGGAACAGGAACTCGAATTCCACAACCACCAATTTTTCCATCCAACTCCGGAAAAATTTTCGTTAAAGCTTTTGCAGCTCCAGTAGTTGTTGGCACAATACTTTGACTTGCACCACGAGCACGACGCAAATCTTTATGCGGTTGGTCGTGCAAACTTTGATCTGTTGTGTAAGAATGTATGGTTGTGATGTAGGCTTGTTTAACGCCGCATAAATCGTTAATTATTTGAATCATTGGCGCTGCATTGTTTGTTGTACAACTAGCGTTAGAAATTATAGTTTCACTACCATCTAAAATGTGCTCATTTACTCCAAGAACTACGGTTTTTATCTCTTCATCTTCTGATGGCGCAGAGAGAATCACCTTTTTTGCTCCAGAAAAAATATGTTTTTGACAAGCCATGTAAGAAGTAAATTTACCAGTACATTCGACTACAATATCGATATTTAAACTTTTCCAATTAAGATTCTGAATTTCTTTTTCATGAAAAAATAAAAACTCTTTACTGCCAACCAAGATAGATTTTTCTGTAAACGTACAATCTTGTTTTAAAACCCCATGAATACTGTCGTATTTAGTTAAATGCGACATAGTTTTGGTATCTGCCAAATCGTTAATTGCAACAACTTCTATAGATTCATGGTTCAATAATAGCCGAAACAAATTACGGCCTATACGACCAAAGCCATTAATTGCAATACGGATTTTTGCGTCCATAAATGGTTAAGATTTTTTGTTTAAAAAAAAGGATTAATTGTTACAGAACATGTTTTGCCGCTTTGTAAGAAGATCGAACTAAAGCACCGCTTTCTACATGTCTAAAACCCAATTCTTTCCCTATTGCTTCGTATTTTGCAAATTGATCTGGATGAATAAATTCTTTTACAGGCAGATGTTTTTTACTAGGTTGTAAATACTGTCCGATGGTAACAATATCAACATTTGCATCTCGCAAATCATGCAAAGTTTGAATAACTTCTTCTTCTGTTTCGCCCAAACCGAGCATAATTCCAGATTTTGTTCTTCTTATTCCTTGTTCTTTCAAATAGCGCAAAACTTCTAAACTTTTATCGTATTTTGCCTGAATTCGAACTTCGCGAGTTAATCTTCGCACCGTTTCCATATTATGAGAAACAACTTCAGGATTTGCTTCTACAATTCTGTCTAAGTTTCTTGTATTTCCTTGAAAGTCTGGAATTAAAGTTTCTAAAGTAGTTTCTGGATTCATTCGTCTGATTGCTTCTACTGTTTCTAACCAAATAATCGAACCCATATCTTTTAAATCATCCCTATCTACGCTAGTAACTACGGCATGTTTAATTTTCATGATTTTAATAGAACGAGCCACTTTTTCTGGTTCATCCCAATCTACAGTTTCTGGTCTACCAGTTTTAACACCGCAAAAACCGCACGATCTGGTACAAATATTTCCCAAAATCATGAATGTAGCCGTTCCTTCACCCCAACATTCGCCCATATTTGGGCAACTTCCAGATGCGCAAATGGTATTCAATTTATATTTGTCAACCAAACCACGTAACTCTGTATATTTTTGGCCAATAGGTAGCTTAACTTTCAACCATTTTGGCTTTCCTACTGGTAATGTATTTTCTAAAACCGATTCCATGTATTTCTTTTTTAGTTGCACAAAGATACAAAATATAGCTAGTTTTTTAAGTAGGGTCAGGTTACTTTTATGATTTGTTTAGTAACCAAATTTTAGTGAGTATTAACTAATCCTTTTCCCGCTTTTCGCTAAATCTGCTTTTTAGCTGTCGCAAAAATGCAGGATATCGCTACAATCGGGGTTATTGAATGATTGTCTTTCTTATTTATAACTGACACAAAAAAAATCGCTTTTTTTCAAAAACGATTTTTTATTTTCTAAACGATTTTATTTTTTATAATTGCACGGTGATTGGCAAAGTAAACTGTGTTCGAACCGGTTGTCCGTTTTTAATTCCTGGCGACCATTTTGTTTTAAGAGATTTCAAAACCCGAATTGCTTCCTTAGAAACATCAGAATTAGTATTTTCTAAAACTTTAATATTGGTCATCATTCCTGTTTTCTCTATAACAAAAGCCACATTTACACGAACCGTTGTACCTACATATTCTCTGTCGCGATCAAAATTATCGCCAACAAATTGGTAAAATCTTTTAATTCCACCAGGATAAGTTGGTTGAACATCCAAAACTGTTGCTCTAAAAGTTTCGTTTGTACTTCCGATTACTGCGCCAGGTTTTGACGAACCAGATTCAGAACTTGGTAAACCAAAACCAATTTCTCCAGAACCAGGAGCAATTGGTGCATTTGCTAATTCAATGTTTGTTGGGATATTTTCTTGTGCTAAAATAGTTTCTGCGACTACCATAGTTCCAGAATTAATTGGCGTAGTTGGAGATTGTAATGGTGCAGTTTGCGATTCTGAATTTGTTTCTGGAAGTTTAGGTTTTTCTATTTCGGGTTTAACATCATAAACAATATCTTCCATAACGACAGGAATGTATTTGTTTTCGGGTAAAACAATTGTTGCAACCGAGTTAGAAAACGAACTTAACAAAAATACCATACCGCATAAAACGGAACTTCCTACAAAAAACGCAATTAAGGTAGTTTTAGAATTTTCTTGTCGCAATTGGTATGCACCATATTCTTTGTTTCTTCCTTCGAAAACTAAATCGAGCCATTTTTTGCCATAAATACTAACATTTTCCATAATTTAAAGGTTTAAGGTTAAGTAAATATGTTACATAGATAGCCGTTTGTTATTTTAAACGCATAAATTATGTTAAAATTGTAAATATTTCTATTTATTTACAGTTTTATTTAAAATTTTTTTAGAAACCTCAGAATCACAAATTTTTTTCTGCGATTTATAGTTCGCAAAATCTGATATTTTTAAAGTTATCTATAAAAACCTGTGATTATCAAAAAGTAAATAAGAGTTTATTTGAAACTAAATTTTATTGAAGGCAAAATTTAATCATTAGGTATTCCATTCTAAATCTTGAATATAATCGGAGTGTTCTTCGTAAAATTCTTCCCATTTTGTCATGTTTTCACTAAAGAAATCAAAAATAGTGCTCCAATTTGCACGATTATTTAGGTTAACACCTTCTAAAGAAACCCAAGCGCGACTAATTAATTTGCCATTTGGTAAGTAAAAATCTTTTTCTAATATAACTTCTGGCAGATAGTCTTGTTTTAAAATAGTTTCCAACGCAACAATTTTTTCGAAGTATATTTTTCTCAATTCGTCTTCCTTTGGTTCGATATCCAATAGAACCTGCGCCTTTTTATTATCCACAAAAAATTTAAAAGTAACGTCCTTAATTTTAGTATCATACAAAATCCATTTTCGCGGATTATACTCGGCAAAAGAGGTCCAAAATTCTTTTTTTAATCGTAAGGTTTCTTCTTTGCTGTACATTATGAATTTTTACTTTAATCTGTTTTGAATAATTTTTGGTAAATTTAGGCATTCTAATTGCCAATAAAAATGAATTTTCAAGACTTTTTAAAAAATGTAACACAGGTAGCAAATATGCCTTTAACAGGCGTTTCTTCTCATGTAAAAATGGCTCCATCAGAACGAGTACGTTTACTAGAAGATTCGAGTTTTGATTTTAAAGACGCAAGAAAAGCTGCCGTTTTAATGTTATTTTATCCAAAAAACGATAGTACTTATTTGGCTTTAATAAAGCGTAATTCGTATCCGGGTGTTCATTCGTCACAAATTGCATTTCCGGGTGGAAAAGTAGAAAACTATGATAAAAGTTTACAAGAAACTGCCTTGCGAGAAACCCATGAAGAAATCGGAATTTCTCCTGATAAAGTTACCGTTATTCGTTCATTTTCTGAAATTTACATTCCGCCAAGTAATTTTTTAGTTGCTCCGTTTTTAGGTTTTTCAGAAGTCGAATTAGTTTTTACCAAGCAATTGTCTGAAGTGGTAGCAATTATTGAATTTCCAGTTTCTAGTTTGTTAGATGATAAAACAATTTCTTCTAAAATAGTAAATGCATCCTACAAAAACGATATGGAAGTACCAGTTTTTCAAATAGAAGAACATTCTGTTTGGGGTGCGACTGCCATGATGTTAAGCGAATTAAAAGATGTTTTAAAAATGGTATTTTGATTTTTTGTTTCGTATGTTTGTTGCATAAATTGCAGTTAATTAATTATGGGATTATTTAAAAGAAATCCTTTCGGTCACATACTTTTTATTAAAAAGTGGTTGATCCGAATATTCGGTTTGGCAACGCATAGACGTTATCGTGGTTTTAATGATTTACAAATTGAAGGTTCGGAAATTATTAAAAATTTACCAGATAGGAATGTTTTATTCATTTCAAATCATCAAACCTATTTTGCAGATGTTGTAGCCATGTTTCATGTTTTTAATGCAAGTCTTTCTGGCAGAGAAGATTCGATAAAAAATGTGGGTTATTTGTGGCAACCAAAATTGAATATTTATTATGTTGCTGCATCAGAAACTATGAAAGCCGGAATTTTACCAAGAATAATGGCTTATGTAGGAGCAGTTACAGTTGAGAGAACTTGGCGTTCTGGAGGTAAAGATGTAACCGAAAAAAAAGAGATTAACCCTAATGATACCGAAAATATTAAAATTGCTTTAAATGATGGTTGGGTTATTACATTTCCGCAAGGAACAACGAAGTCTTTTAAACCAGTTCGAAAAGGTACAGCGCATATTATCAAACAACACAAACCAATTGTTGTTCCAATTGTTATTGATGGGTTTAGACGCTCGTTTGACAAAAAAGGATTACGACTAAAAAAGAAAGGTATTCTGCAATCGTTTATTATTAAAGAACCTTTAGAGATTGATTATGATAACGATACTATTGAAGAAATCGTAGAAAAAGTAGAATATGCGATTGAACAACATGCATCTTTTTTAAAGGTAATTCCGGTGGAAGTTTTAGAAGAACAAAAAGAACTTAACAAATATAGACGTTGGGAATATTAAACAAAAAGTCTCGCATATCGCGAGACTTTTTTTATAAATCTATTTTCTTTAATTCTTTATAATTGGTTAGAAGTTTGCGAAGTAACATGCCATAAACTAATCTGTAAAAAAGCCAAAACAATCCAAAAACTATTGTTAATGCAACGATACAAAAGGCGATGGTAAGATAAAACACTTTATCATTTTGCAACATGTTTTGAATTTCTGGATTAGTATTAAAAGCCAATGCCATACCTATAACCATTCCTATTGCAATCATTGCTAAATTATACCAAACATAATTCCGAACCGTTTTTCTTGTTTTCAAAATAGCCTTCATCAACTTTTTAGTTGAGGTTGTTGTTGATATGCTTATATAATTTTTATAAAATAAATAAATAAATATTGCTATTACCGCATAATTTACGAAAGTTAAAACTTGAAAATATTGTATTAAATATTCGCTGTGAATTTTAATTAAATATTCATCTGAATTATAAAATATACTTACAATTGACCATATTAGGACTTCTAAAATACTTAAAATTAAAATCCACTTTACAGTGGATGATGACTCTTTATGAATCATTTTGTAAATAGCAACTTCTGATATTTGTTGGAACGAATTTTCTTTCTTCTTCCAGTCTTTTTTTAATAAATCCAACTCTTCCATATTCAACTTAGGGATTTAATATTTTTTTTAATTTTCCTTTAATTCTATTCATTTTCACTCTTGCATTTACTTCACTTATTCCTAATGTTTCTGATATTTCTGTATAATCTTTATCCTCTAAATACATAAAAATCAACGCTTTTTCAATATCATTTAATTGATAAACCGCTTTGTACATTAATTTAATTTGTTCTTCTTCTTCGTGGTTGTAATCTTCTTGTTTTATAAAGTAACTGTGCTGCTCGTAATCTACCGTTTTTATAGATCGACTACTTTTTCTATATAAAGTAATCGCAGTGTTTAAGGCAACACGATATGCCCATGTAGAAAACTTACTATCTCCACGAAATTTAGGAAATGCTTTCCAAAGCTGAATGGTAATTTCCTGAAATAAATCTTTATGTGCATCAGCATCATTGGTATACAACCTACAAATTTTGTGGATTATATTCTGATTTTCTTTTAATTGCGCAACAAAATTCTTTTCTATATCGGCACTCATATTTATGTTAGTAATGGTTACATGGTTTTTGTTACAAAGTACCAATTAATATTGAAATTAATCTTAGGACAGTAAGCAAGAATCAAAAACCAATTTTTTTATCTTTGTAAAAAGCATACTGATAAATATTCCTAATTTCTACTAAAAAGTGCGTTGTTATAGTGGGTGCATGATTTGTTGGATTAACTCTAGCAAAAAATCTAAAAAAAACAAAAATTTTCAAATCGTTTTAGTATATAAGTACAATTACCATACTTTTCAACCATTATTATATTAAATAGCAACAGGTATATTAGCAACAGGTTTTATTGCTTATTCTATTAGAAATATTATTTAGGAGTACAATGACTTTTATTTCCGATTAACTTTTGTAAAAGAAATTGATACGGTTAATCAAAAAGTAATTTCAGAAATTGGTGACGTTCGTTAAGATTATTTGATATTTGCTACTGGTTCAAAAACCAACTTTTTTGGCAATAAAGATATTCAACGGTATAATATGTCAATGAAAATAATTCCGCAATCTTTAAACATTAGTATTTTCGTTTTAACCAACGATTCTTTAAAAAAAAATGCCTTAATGAATTTTGTTTTAGCTGGCGCTGGACCAACAGAAGTACCGTTGGCTCGTGCTTTCATAAAAATAAAAAAAGGAATATTACAAAAGGATTATTCAGATTTATATTTCTCAAAAATGAATATTAATTTGATTCAAAGTGGCGATAAAATTCTAAATATAATGAATCGAAAATCTTCTGATGCAGCAGAAAAATTTTTTAAAAAATTGGGCGTCATCATTTGGAAAAATATTTGAGTAGCTAATTAGGATGGTAAATCAGTTACCACAAATTAGGATGTAATTTTTGATTCGGCTACCGTAATTTGGACAGCAGTCGTTCAAGTTGCGGCAATTTCTGGTTTTGATGCGAATGCGTTAATCGAAAAAGTAGAACGTTTTAGAGTAAATAGTAATAATCAAATCAACGGATTCGAAAATATATTTGCAATTGGCGATATTGCAAGTATGGAAACTCAATTATTTCCACAAGGTCATCCACAAGTGGCACAACCTGCAATGCAACAAGGCAAATTGTTAGCAGAAAATTTGGTACGATTGTAATTAAATAAAACCATGAAACCGTTTGAGTACAACGACAAAGGTTCTATGGCAACTATTGGTCGAAATTTGGCAGTCGTTGATTTACCGAATTACCATTTTAATGGCGTGTTCGCTTGGTTTGTATGGATGATTGTACACTTATTTTCCCTTATCGGATTCAAAAATAAAGCAATAGTTTTATTAAATTGGGTGTACAATTACATCCGATTTGATCGTGAAGGAAGATTAATTATCCGACCATTTAAAAAGAAAAGCTTCGTAACATTTACTAGTGATGAAGTGTAAAAAGTTTAGAGTTAAAGGTTATTAAGACTTCGCGCAACCCAAAACTTACAACTCGTTACTATTTCTATAATAATTAATTAACAGATCAATGAATTTGCTGTAACTTTCAATTCCTTCTTCTTGTTGGTTCGCTTTTAAATATTGGTCATAAATGGCATGAAATGTTTTGTCAATAAAACTGTCATATTGTTGCCAAAATACTTCACTTTGGGCATAATTTTTTAAAATTCCGGGATTAATTTTTTCTTTATAAAGTTCAAATTTTTTTTCATCTTCTAAAGCAATAATTCCCAAACAATAGCGCAATGCATTAGAATATGCCGCATATTGAAAATACAAATCGTCATTATTCACACAAGCCAAAAATCCGATAAAATTACATTCGCTTTCGCTGCCATAACCTAATTGATGACTCATTTCATGACTTACAATTGCTGGAAAACCGTACATCGGAACTTTGTAATTTACTTGCGCTTCATTCGTAAACGGATTCAAATAGCCACCAAATCCCATGTAAGTTAACGGCAAACTAAATAAGGATTTTTTCTGACTCGGATTTTCATATTTTAAATACGGATATGTTTTGCTTAGTTCAGAAAATCCGTTTACGGCAGTTTTAAAAATAGAATCTTGAGAAAATTTAGTTTCAATTTTTCGATTTTTATCTTTTGTAATTTCGATTTGAACGGCATTTGTTTTCACAATTAATTTATCTGTGAAATCGTATAAATCTTGCTTAGAATATTCGGTTTTTAAATTTAATTTATCCGATAACGGCAACCGTAAATAATTCAAACCCCAAAGAAATTGAAAGAAAAAATACAAAATAGAAACAAAACTTAATGCAGATAAAATTTTATTCTGCCAAGTTGTTTTTCTATTCTTAATTAACCAAAATAAAAAAAATAATAGTATCGAAAAATATAAAATATCTCCGATAGAAAAAGGGAAAAATCCAAAAACTATTCTAAAGAATTTAGCAATATATAGATACAAACCGTTGCTGTAGTAATGTTCAATAAATTCCGGGAAATAAGAAATTATTTTCAGCAAAATTATCTGAATCAGAAGAAATAATGGGAGAATAAATTTTCTTTTCACTTTTAAATATTGAATTGTAAATATAATCACAATATCAATTCTAAAAGAAATTAAACTTTGTAACTTTGTCTCTACATAATAATTTAAAAATCCGGTTATTAAATTTTTGTGATTTATCTTTAAAACTAATAGCCAAAAACAAATAGAATGAGTCAAGAAATTAGAAACCTAGAGCCAAAAGATCTTTGGAACAAATTTGCAGATTTAAATGCCGTTCCGCGTCCGTCTAAAAAAGAAGATAGAGTAATTCAATTTATTAAAGATTTCGGAACTAACTTGGGTTTAGAAACTTTTGAAGATGAGATTAGAAATGTAATCATAAGAAAACCGGCAACTAAGGGTATGGAAAACAGAAAGCCAATAGTTTTGCAAGGTCACTTAGATATGGTACATCAAAAAAATAACGAAACTACTTTTGATTTTGATACTCAAGGAATTGAAATGTATGTTGATGGCGATTGGGTTCGTGCACGTGGTACAACACTTGGCGCGGATAACGGACTTGGTGTTGCGATGGCAATGGCTATTTTAGAATCTACAACTATAGAACATCCGGCAATTGAAGCACTTTTTACAATTGATGAAGAAACCGGAATGACTGGTGCGTTAAATCTAAAAGGTGGCGTTTTGCAAGGAGAAATATTATTGAATATGGATACCGAAGAAGACGACGAAATTGATATTGGTTGTGCAGGTGGAATTGATGTAACTGCAGAAAGAAAATATCATGAAGAAGAAACTTCAGAAGATTCTGTTGGTTACCAAATAACTGTTAAAGGTTTAAATGGCGGACATTCCGGTATGGATATTATAAAAGGTTTAGGGAATGCAAACAAAATAATGAACCGCTTATTATTTGACGGATTCGAAAATTTTGGCTTGCAAGTAGCAGAAATTTCTGGTGGAAGTTTACGCAATGCTATTCCGAGAGAAAGTGTTGCGAAAGTAATTATTGCGAAAATGTTTGAAGACGCTTTTACATTTGATATGCAAGAAGTGATTAATGATATTAAAACTGAATTTAAAACGACCGAGCCAAATCTTACCATTGAAATTAAAGAAATAGAAACACCAAAAATGGTGATGGATTTAGGCGTTCAAGAAGGTTTGATTCGTGCAATTTATGCTGCGCACAATGGTGTTTATAGAATGTCTGCCGATATGAAAGATTTGGTAGAAACATCTAATAATATTGCGAAAGTTGTGGTTAAAGATGGTGAGATTTCTATTCAGAATTTAACGCGTTCTTCTGTAGAAACCTCTAAAATGGATTTAGCAAATAGTCTGCGATCTGCCTACGAATTATTTGGTTGTGAAGTTACTTTTGGCGGAAATTATCCGGGTTGGACACCAAATGTGAATTCTGAAATTTTAGACGTTTTAGTTCCGATTTATGAAAAGCAAAACAATGGTAAAAAACCAAAAGTAGTAGCTTGTCATGCTGGTTTAGAATGTGGAATTTTAGGTACAAATTATCCAGATATGGATATGATTTCTTTTGGACCAACCATTCACGGCGCGCATTCGCCAGACGAACGAGCATCCATAAAATCGTCTCAAAAATTCTATAATTTCGTGGTAGAAATTTTAAAGAATATTCCAGTGAAGTCTTAAAGTCGAAAGAATTTATACACTTAAAACAAAAAATCTCGTTTCATTTGAAACGAGATTTTTTTTATGAACTTGTAATTCTATAGAAATCTAAATTTTATTGAAAAGTATTTTAGGATTAATTTTTATTCATAAAATCAATAATTTCATCGTATCTATCACTCCATGGGAAAACATATTGCGTCATCATAGGAACGTGTTTTTTATTCAAAAAAATTGGTTCTATTTGTCCCTGAAAAAGTTCCAACTCTTTTAAGAAACTTGCATTTCCTTCTTTTATAGATTGGTAGGTTTTTCTACCCAAATAAATCATAAATTTTGGACTATTTTTATCTAAAAAATAAATTGGTGATGCTTTTTTCCATTCTTCAGGTTTGTTAGTCCAGGTTGCTAAATAATCACTTTCTGTCGTTGGCGGAATTTGTTTCAAGTAATTATACATGTCCAAACCTGCAGCATCATTTAAAATTATTCCTTTTACCGTATTATTTTGTACATTATATTTCGGATTTACTGTTGCAAGTGCAATTAAATGTCCGCCAGCCGAATGTCCGGTTAAGAAAATTTCATTAGCGTTTCCGTTGTAGTTTTGAATGTTGTTTTTTGTCCAATTTATTGCTTTGGCAACTTGTTTTGTCATTCCGTCGTAATTTACTTCTGGACTCAAAGTGTAGCCAACAATTACTGTTGTAATTCCTTTTTTTGCAAAATTTCTTCCAAAAAAGTTATAGGTTTTTTTATCTCCAGAATTCCAGTTTCCGCCATGAACAAAAACCAAAACGTTGTTGTTTTTATATTTTTTATTTCGTGGTTGAAAGATGTTTAAAGTTGGTTCGGATTTTAATTTAGAAGTTTCAGATTTTTCTAAATAAGAAACATTTTTAAATTTTTTGGATGCGCAGCTAGTAATTAAGAGCGTGAGGCAAAGTAAGGATAGTAAATAAGATTTCATATAACAGATTTTTAACAAATCTAAGGATAAATTAACGTTTGCAATTATACGTTTATTCGTATTGCTTATAAAACTTTAAGAAATTATAAATTATAAGATAGTAGTAAAAAAACCCTAAAATTTAAATTCTAAAGTGGTGTAAAAAGTTCTTAAATCAGAAGGAATAATTCCTGGTCCAGGATATCCTGTTGCTCGTCTTGTAAAATAACTATTATTAGTAAAGTTGGTAATTCCAGCTTCTAATTTAAAATTTCTCCATTTATAGGAAGCAGAAAAATCGGCTACATAATAGGTCGGAATTTCACCAAAAATCCCATATAAATTGTCATTTGGATCTGTTTTACTATTAGTAGCTTCTGTATATTGAGAAGTAACATAGGTAACTTGAACGCTAGTTATAAAATTTTTGTAGCCAAAAGAAGTTCCAGTTTTTAAATTAATCAAAGGCACAAATTCTACTTCATTACCTTTAATATTGGCAACATCTGATTTTAAATATTCAGAAGATGTAATCGCTAAATTTGTAAAAACATTCCAGCTTAATTTTTCATTATTTTCTAAAAAAGTGTTGCTTACACTCCAATCTAAAATACTTTCAATACCGTAAGTTAAAGCGGTTCCGATATTATCTCGGTAGCGAACTAAAGCTGCTGAACCGTTTGGATTAGTTCTTAAATATTCGCCAATTTTATCTTGGTATAATAATCCGAAAATACTCGCATCATATTTTAATTTATTTTTAAATTGACCTCTAATTCCGATATCCGATGTAAATCCTTTTTCATCTGTTATATTTTCTGCAATAACCTGGCTTGGATTCACAGTACGAATATCATTAAAAGTAACCGATCTGTAATTTTGCGAAACATTTCCGTAGAACTCTACAGATTGGTTTGGCTTGTAACTTAAACCAACGCCAAGTAAAAATAAATTTCTGTCTTTAACAGTGTTTTCTTCTACATTCTCATCTAAAATTACATTTCCTGCTAAATCTAAATTTATTCTTCGGTAGGAACCTTGCGATTGGGTTTTGATTTTTTCTGCTCTGAATCCTGGAGTAACAGAAAACTTATCTGTGATTTTAAATATATTTTCTCCAAAAAAAGCAATATTTAAATTTGGAAAAACATAATTAGATTGGTTTTCAAATAAAGGAAATTCATCGTTTGCTAGGCTAAAATCAGGGTCACTTTTAGAACTTCCTGCACCTTGAATATTAGTATTTCTTGATTGGTAGTATTTGGTTCCGATTAAAAATGCATTTGTTTTTCCGTTCATTTTATATTTTTTCAAATAGCGCGCTTCTAAACCCCAATTCACGAAATCACCATTTATTAAATCTCGTGGATTTCCTTCGGAATCGGATGCTGAAACTCTATTGGAACGAAATCCTACGGATTTTCTACTAGCATCTAAACCAAATAATTGCAATGAAAAATTAGCAGTATTATCAAATTTATGTTTGAATCGCAATGCAAATAAGTTCCAATTTACAGCAAACCAATTTCTTGTTCGGTTGCTTTGGTTTGGATCTTGAGCAAACATAGCATCGGTTAAACCGCCAGCTTGATGGGCTAAATAATTAAAATGCGTGTAATCTAAATGAATAGAAGTATTGGGATTGAATTGGTAATTTAAATTGGCAAAATAATTTCTGCTATTAAATTCAGAATTTGCTCTAAAGCCATCGCCTTCTTTGTAATTAAAGAAAGAATAATAACTAAACTTTTTATTTGTTCCGCTAAGACTCGAGAAATTTGTATATAATCCATAAGAACCTACGGTATTTCTTGTAATAACTTCAATAGGTTTGCTACTTGGTTCGTGAATTTTAAAATTTACCAATCCGCCAAATTGCGTTCCGTATTGTAAAGAAGCTGCACCGCGAATAACTTGAATTTCGTTTAAGGCTTCTGTTGGAGTTGCGTAATAACTTTCTGGATAACCCAAAACATCGGCACTAATATCGTAATCGTTTTGTCTTGTATTAAAGTTAGAAGTTCTATTCGGATTTAAGCCGCGACCGCCGATACTTAATTGCAAACCGCCATCCGAACTTTCGTTTATTGTTAAGCCGGCAACTTGAGCAAAAATTTGACGGGCATTATTAGTTGCTTTATTAGCTGTAAGTTTTGCAACAGAAACGACTTCTGTTTTACGACCAGCATAAATTGCAGTTTCTTCGATATCGCGCAATTGATTTAACGCAAATACCTTTTCTCGTTGTTTATTGATAAAAACTTCTGATAATTGGTTTATTTTTTCTAAAACAATCCGATTGTTTTCTGAATTTGCTGTCAAATTTACTTCTTGTAATGCAAATCCTTCTTTATAAAAAAGGATGGTATATGTTCCTTCACTTTCAAGATTTAATACAAAATTCCCGAGTGCGTCTGTGGTAGTTTTAGAATTGTTGGTTGTATTAAATAGGCTTACATAAGCCACTGGTTTGCCGTTAAATGTTGTTGTACTTCCAGTTATTGTAATTTGGGAAAAGCAAAAACCAGTAAATAAAAATGCTATAATTAATTTAAAATCCATAGATGATATCGTTAAAAGGAAGTATCCAATTTTTATTTTTAAATGATTCTTTTTCTTGTGCTAAATCTACTTTTGGGTCAATATAAAATCGGCTAAGTCGGCCATTTAAAGCAACATAACTTTCTGCAAAAACCTTAGGATTATTTACGCCATTTTTCAAATAGTATTTTTTTAAAATATGGGCATATTCTAAAATAAAATCAGGTTGAAAAGCCATTTGTTTAATTTGAAATTCGGTTAAAAAATGCGAGTTATCGACTTTTATTTTTTCATTGGTTTTAGAATCGACTACAGTAAATTGGGTATATCCTGCTTTTTCCATTAGCATCACACGCCAAGAAAATCGATAACCTTGTTCGGTCCAAAAAAGTTCTTCTTTATACAACAAATAACGAAACGGAAAAATGATTTGGATTGCTATAAAAAAGAGTACAACTGCATTTCCAATTTTTGTAAATAGAGTAGGAGTGAAAAGTTGGTTGTTCTGAAATTTAGTGAATGGTATTTTAAAAATTCCGCTTATGTATTTTAATACTTGATTGTGAAATGTAGGATCAAAAAAAAGTAAAGAACTTATTATCATTACATAAGGGAAAATACCAATTGGAAATAATATTTTGGTAAGAACATGAAAAATTACGACTAAGAAAAATGCGAAGTAGCGTGTTGGTTTGTATAAAAGCAAAAACGGAATCGTTAAGTCGTATACCATCCCAGTCCAGCTGAAAAGATAATGCACCCAGTTTTTATTTAAATAACTGCCAATAATAGGAAGGTCAGATTGTCCTGGTAACCAAATTTTTAGAGGCATTGCTTCAAGAAGCCAATCTGAATTTATTTTTGCTAAACCAGCGTAAATATAAACTATAGCAATAATTATTTTAAGAATGTCTACATTCCATTTTGGAATAAATTGACTTCTTAATTTAGGATTTTTATAGGCATCTACAGAAAAAAAACGGTTGGCAGGAATAAAAATAAGTATAAATGCAACTACAGAAACGAAGTAATAATGATTTAAATAGGTTGTTTTATCTAATAACTCGATGTAAGTAAAACTTATAAAAAAAGTAATTATTGCAAGTTTGTATTTATAACCAACAGCAACAAAAAGTGCAGACAAAAAACAAATTAAAAAAAGTAGATAGGTATAATTTCCTAATCTTGGTAAATCTGAAAAGCCGTAATAAGAAAATCGATATTGAGGTAAAATATATAATTTCTCAATCCAGCCATAAGCTGTAAATCGTATCAAACTAAAAGCCATCATTAAACCAAACGCTAACCTAAAAAAGGCTAGCGTTGCAGTTGGTGTTTTGTAATTTATATATTTTTGAAAAGATAATAACATAATTAATCTCCGTCGCTATCTACGTAGTCAATAGTTATGTTTAAAGCTTGCATCATGTCTAATTTTAAGTAAACAACTTGTTGCTGCATGGTATCAAATGAAGAAATCATTTTTGAATTATCTGTATTAACTTGGTTACTAAAACTTGCATTTAAAGTATTATTGGAATACAAAACGGTATTGAATTGAATAGCAATAATATCACTAAGGTTTTGCCCGTTTCTTTTAGCATTTACAAAATCTAGGTATGCCTTAAAACTTCTTGCATTGTTTTGATTTACTGATCCTACAAAAAAATCAGAAGCTGCTTTCACCGATTCGTTCAACAAAATTAAAGAAACATCATTTTTATAAAAGCCTTCTACTTTTTCAGGAAAAGTTGTTCCGTTAGAAAATAAACCAGAAGGAATTCCAACTTTTGCTGTTCGGATATTTTTTTCAAAATTTTTAACGAATATATTAGTCATTCTATTTACAGAGCTGCTAACAGTATTACCATTAGAAGCTATAAAGGTTGCACGGTAACTGCTGTTCCAGTTATTTAAAATTACCGAACTGTCTACTCTTAAAGTTTGAGCCAATTTTTCTAAATAATTTTTATAGGAATTTGCATTTGTATTACTAGTATAAAAATATAAAATTTGTGTATCTGAATTTCCAAGTCCATTAATCATGAAATCAAAAGCAGGAAATCCTTGTTTTGAAATTTGGGATAACAAACTAAAATTAGCCGAACTAGATATTATATTTTCATTTATACCAACAACATCTGTAGGATACGTATTTGTTTTTTGTATAAAATTAATTTCTTCTGCCTTACCTAATGCATATAATTGTACGTGTTGGTACATTTTATAAGCTTCTAACCAACTTGCACGAAGTGCAATTAAATTAGCAGCGTTTGGTTCTGCATTAAAGTTGAAGGTTTTAGTTTCCAAATCGACTGTTTTACTTTCGTAATTTGTAAAATCAGGAATAATGAAACTATCTGCCCAATAAGTAAGCGCTGCAGTGCGATCAAAACTTTCATTATTGGTCGGGTTCGTATCGTCTGTATTCTGACAAGAAACTATTACAAAACAAAACGTTAATAACAATAATAGGACTTTTTTCATGTTCTTTTTTTTATTGATTGTAAAATTACTAAATACTACATTCTTATTTGTATTTATTCTAAATAAAATGAAATATTTAATATTTGTTTAATCTTGGCTTTGGTATTAAAAGCCAAGACTAAACTTTTTTTAATTAACTGTTGCAGCTTGGCTTACTGTAAAATTAAATTTTGCTGCTATTTGTGCTGATAAAGTGTCAAGTTTTGGGGACAAAGCATCAACATCCCATAATCCGTTTGTTCCATTCGTAAGTTGATTTAAAACGGCATCAACTTCTAATTTAGAAAGGTATGGGTTGTCTGTTCCTGGCTTATTAGTATATCTTAAAGACATAATAAAGCCATAACCTTCAGATAAAGCATGGAATGCTTTCGCTCCAGCATCTGTTGCTAATTTACTTTTTCCTTCTTGTAAATAATAAATTGCTCTAACTGCAGTAACAATTGCTAACTTTTCTTTAATTATTACAATTTGTGCATCACGAGTTGTATAATCGTTGGCGGTAATTGCTGCACGACCTTTTCTAAATGCTAAATCAATATCTGCTTTTATGGTATTAAAATCGCTATCTTCATTTACCTGATTTATATAGCTTGACCAAAAACGAAATACGTTAGGAGTAGCTATTAAATTATCTCCACCATAAATATAACCGTAGGCTTCGTCCCAATAGTGTTCCATTTCGGTATAATTGGTGCCAGAAACTAAGATTTTATTGCTGTTATTGATTCTTACTGTGGCACCATCTAATTTAATTAAACTTAAATAATTATTACAAATTTGATCTAAAAAACTTGCTCCCATCATTCCTTTTAATAATATTTGTTGTGGTTCTAAACCATTGGCCGCAAAAAGGCGTACAGACGAACCATCTAAATATTTTCCTGCAATTCCTGCAGAAGCATTGTTTCCTTGACTAGCAGAAGTTCCAGCAGTAAATTGAGCCTCGAATAAATTTCTAACTGCAACTTGTTCTGATAATGTTCCGCCACCTTGTAGTAGATTAAAGTAATCTAAACTAGAGGCTGTTTTTTCTTTTAATTGTTTTCCCGATTCGTTTAAGGCAGCGTTTGCAAAAGCATTAGCAGTATTAGAGTACATTGAAGAAAGCTTTGTTGCACTAATAGTCGCATTAGCCGTGGCTTGAATTCTATAATAATCACCCATTTCTTGCAACATATTTATTCTTGTGGTTTGTCCAGAATAATCAACAGTAGTTGTACTATTTCTTTCAAAAGAATACGAGGTAGGAACAGTATAATTTAAATTATTTTCGGATGGATTTTCATCAGTACTGCAAGAAGTGAAAATCAAAGTACTTAGAGTTAAAATGGCAACTATTTTATTTTTCATTTTATGTATTTTTATTTAGAATTAATTAAAATAATACCGCAAAGATAAAAAGCATTTTCCTTTCTACAAAGTTTATTTAGATTAAATATAAATAATTAACAAATGTATAAATGTAACTATTTGAAAAAGTGAAGTTAAGATTTAAAAAAATAAAAAATATTTTATTTTTTTTTGCTGAATAAATATATTTCAACTGTTTTTTTACCTTTAAAATTGCCATATAAAGAAGATTTGATGCGGGAATTTTTTAGTAATTCATATTGAATTTTTTGCGGATAGTCGTGTTTCGGATTTTTAAAAACCAATAAACTATCTTCTTTGGAGGTGAGTTGAAAAGGAACATTATCCTCGTTATTTTGTCCTTTTACAGAGGTTAAATAAATTAATAATTCTTTGTCTTCTTGCAATTGCAAAGTTTCTCTATGAATGGTGTCTTTTTCATTCACTAGTACAAAAAAGGAATTTCCAACAAATGTACTATCGTCTTGAACTTTCCAATTTTCTGTTAATTTACCAATACTATCGGTATATTCCCAATCTCCTAAAAGCCACGTAGCTCGGTTTAGTTCGTCGTAATCTTTAATTAAATGTCCTGATGCATCGTATTTTTTGCAGGAAACACTAAGTATTAAAGCGGCAAGTAAAAAAGAATTAAAAAAAATTTTCATCAAAATAGGTTTAGTCTGTAAAGTTACAAATTTTGAAATAAATTTTTGATTGTTCATGTGGCTACAAAATAAAAATGCTACCCCGATGTATTTATTAATTTCATTCTTTTTTACTACTTTTGCATTTCAAACACTATTTTTAAAATGTTAGAAAGACTGCAATACGTTAAACAACGATTTGATGAAATTTCGGATTTGATTATTCAACCCGATATAATTTCTGATCAAAAACGCTATGTTTCCTTGAATCAAGAGTATAAAAGCTTGAAAGATTTGATGGAAAAGCGCGAAGAATTAATCGTTCTTACTGGAAATATAGAAGAAGCAAACGAAATAATTACAGATGGTTCTGACGCTGAAATGGTGGAAATGGCAAAAATGCAATTAGACGAAGCCAAAGATCGAATACCGGAGTTGGAAGAAGAAATTAAGTTTTTGTTAATTCCTAAAGATCCAGAAGATGCCAAAAACGTTATGGTAGAAGTTCGTGCAGGAACAGGTGGCGATGAAGCCTCTATTTTTGCTGGCGATTTGTTCAGAATGTACACCAAATATTGCGAGAATCGTGGTTGGAGAACATCTGTTGTAGATATGAACGAAGGAACATCTGGCGGATTTAAAGAAGTTATTTTTGAAGTAACAGGAGAAGATGTTTACGGAACTTTAAAGTTTGAAGCAGGAGTACATCGTGTGCAACGTGTTCCTCAAACAGAAACACAAGGTCGAGTGCACACATCAGCAGCTACGGTTATGGTTTTGCCAGAAGCAGAAGAGTTTGATGTTCAAATTGATATGAATGATGTTCGTGTTGATTTTTTCTGTAGTTCTGGTCCAGGCGGACAATCTGTAAATACTACAAAATCTGCCGTTAGACTAACCCACATTCCTACTGGTTTAGTAGCTCAATGTCAGGATCAAAAGTCACAACATAAAAACAAGGATAAAGCTTTGAATGTTCTTCGTTCTCGTTTATACGAACAAGAATTGGCTAAGAAAGAAGCAGAAGATGCCACTAAAAGAACTTCTCAAGTGAGTTCTGGCGACAGATCAGCAAAAATTAGAACCTATAATTATGCTCAAGGTAGAGTTACTGACCATAGAATTGGTTTGACCTTATATGATTTAGGGAATATAATGAATGGTGATATCCAAAAAATAGTTGAAGAATTACAATTGGTAAGTAACACAGAAAAACTTAAGGAAAGCGAAGTTTTTTAATTAGATTTTGCTAAAAATAAATAAGAAAAGATTTTTATAGCCTTTTCTTATAATTCGTGTATTTTTTTTTTATTAATTAAACCAATAGTAGACTTTGGATTATTAAGATTAGATTCTGATTTAGATTTTGAAAAATTTGAATCAGATTTAAAAATCCTTTTTAGTTTTTGTTTATTAAAAAGACTGCGTATTGATTCAGAAAGTGCACTTGCTGTTTTCATTATTATAAATATTTTTAAAAATTATATTCCTCTTCCTTTAATTAATCTAAGTAATATTGCAACCACTGCAATTACTAGAAGTATGTGTACGATTCCACCAAAATTTCCAAAAAATAATCCTAATGCCCAAAGGATTAACAAAATAACTGCGATTGTGTAAAGTAAATTTCCCATAATAAATAGTTTTAATTTGTTAAATAATTATTTAATTTAAATGTATTGGTAAGTTCTATTTGATTACTTATTTTCGGAAGATAAGTAGTAGTTAGCTGTACTATTTTTTCATTGTTAGTTTGCTTTTCCAATGTTTTTAGTAGTGCAACTTGCAAAATTAAATTATCTATAATAGTATCTAATGTCTGTTCTTTAGTCAACTCGTATTTATCGTAGTGTTTTTGATCGCTGTTTACATTAGGTATGCTTACCATTTCTGTTGTAGTAATTTTATCTATATCTTTATTAAAGCTGTACGATATTTGTTGCTGTTTAGTAAATAATTGTAAATAATCATCTGGTAAATCTTGTGATTTTTTCAAATCTGTCACTGCTAATAATTTCGAATTTAATTTTGTGGTTGTGGTTAAAAACTTAACTATTTTTTGTTCTTCTTGTACGTATTTATCTATCTCAATTTTTGTGATGGTTTTACTTTCACCGTGAGAAAATAATAAAAAATAGGTATACAAACTTAATAAGAATACCTAAATTAATTTGGAATCTTTCATTATTTTTTGCGTTATATATCTTATCTTTCTCACTTTACAAATATGCAAAGAAGAGTTTTGTGTTGCCTTATAAAATAAATAGGTTTAGTTATAGGATTTCCATAAACCAAAAAAAAATGCAACTTTTAGAGGTTGCAAGGCAAATATACAGTGAAGGTAGCTCCTTGATTAACTGCTCCTGTAGCTTCAATAAATCCTTTGTGATTATCTACAATTTTCTTGCAAATAGTTAAACCAATTCCGGTACCAGGATATTCGTTTGCTTTATGAAGTCGGTTAAATAGCACGAATATTTTTTCTGAATATTCTGGATTAAACCCCATTCCGTTATCTTTAAATTCAAGCTTAAAGTAATTTTCTGCAACACTTTCTATAAAATCGGGTAATTGATTAGCCTTGATGGTTTCTGTGGTGATATTAATTTTTAACGGAATCATCTCGCGAGAATATTTTATCGAATTACCTATTAAGTTATTAAACAATTGCTGCATTTGAAAAGGAATTGCTTTAATAGTAGGTAAATTATCTGCTGCTATGGTAATGTTTTGATCTAAAATTGCTTGAATGAATTCTTGTTTTGAGTTTTCTAAAATATCATTTAAAGGTATTAAATTGTAATTTTTTTCTATTTTATTGGTTCTAGAAAACAATAATAAATCATCAATTAATAAGCGCATTCTGCTCGCAGCATCTTCAATTTTAGACAAATAGGAGATGCTTTTTTCAGAAAGTAGATTTCGATCTTCTTCAGAAAATCTAGAAATAAAAGTTTGAATTTTTCTTAATGGTTCTTGTAAATCGTGACTGGCAACGTGGTTAAAAGAAGCCAATTCCATATTACTTCTTTCTAATTCTTTATTTCGTTCTTCAATTTTTATGTTGGCAATTCTTTGTTCGGTAATGTCAGTATTATTCCCAATGATTACATGGTTTCCTTGGTTGTTTCTGGTCATTTTCCAAGCCGATTTTAAAAATCGAATTTCACCAGTGTCTATTCTTATAATTCTAAACTCAGTACTCGCTATATCTCCAACATTTTGAATGTTGGCAATTACTGCTTCTATCATTGAGATATCATCGGAATGCACAATTTTCAAAATATTTTCATTTGTTGGTTCAAAAGAATAGGGTACAGCTCCGAGCAGTCGGTAATGATTTTCAGAAAAAATAAGAGTATCTAATTCTAAATCCCAAGACCAAGAACTTATGCCACCTATTATTTCGGCTTGGTTAGACGCTTCTTGTAAAAAACTAAGTCGATTATTGGTTTCTCGTAATTTAATAATACTTCTATTAATTTTGAAGTAGGAAAGAACAATTAAGATTAAACTTACAAGAATTACGAATATGGTAAAAATAGGAGTTAGAAAGTTTTGGTCTTGG
>JBLIJW010000044.1:0-21808 GCA_047636155.1 Flavobacterium sp.
GAAATATTTGGCGCAAGATTTTGATTTAATGCCTTTTATTACAGTTGCAGAAAATGTAGGCAAGCATTTATCCAACACCAACAAAGAGCAAAAATACCAAAGAATAAATGAGTTATTAGAAGTTGTGGAAATGGTTGAATTTACAAACGTAAAAGCAAAAAATTTAAGCGGCGGACAAATGCAACGTGTAGCAATTGCAAGAGCTTTAGCATTACAACCAAAAGTATTACTGCTCGATGAACCATTTAGTCATATTGATAACTTCAGAAAAAATAGCCTACGCAGAAAATTGTATTCTTATTTCAAAAAACAAAATATCACTACTATAACTGCAACACACGATAGCGAGGAAGTTAAGGCTTTTGCCGAAGAGATCGCGGTATTAAAAGAAGGAAAAATTGTAGAAGTTGCGACACCAAATTACCTATTTAACAGAAAAAAAAGCAACTATATTACTTCTTTATTAAGCGAAGTAAACACCATTTCTAATTCTTATTTTAATTTAGACAATAAAACCCAAAAACCACTCCTACTCTATCCGCACGAATTACAAATTGTCGAAAAGTCCAAATTGAAAGTAGTTGTATTAAAAAGTTATTTCTACGGAAGTTATTTTTTAATTGAAACCAGTTATGAAGATGGTGTTATTTTATTTCAAAATCCAACGGAAATAGAACTTGGAAAAGAACTATATTTAAATATAAAATCATCTGAAAATTCAAGCCCAAAAAATATTTAAAATGAAAAAAATCATACTATTTTTATTATTCACAAGCCTTACTTTTGGGCAACAAACTTGGTCTGCTTTCACCAATTTGCCTGCAAACACAAACAACACAAGGTATGATGATGTATTCTTTTTAAACGAGAATGTGGGTTGGGCTTTAAATGGATATTTCTCATCATTAAATAAAACTACCGATGGTGGAATTACTTGGACTACTCAAATAGCGAGTGGAAGTCTTGGTGGATTTCAATATTTTAGAAATGTTGGATTTTTAAATGAAAATATAGGATTTATAGGAACTTTATCTTTTACATTTTATAAAACTATTGATGGCGGCACAACTTGGAATGCAGTTACCAACATCAATCCAAATCCAGCAGCAATTTGTGGTTTAGATACCGTTGGAACTAACACTGTTTATGGTTGTGGCGCTTATTTTTCACCAGCTTTTGTAATTAAATCGATAGATAGTGGTGTAACTTGGCAACACATCGATATGTCTTCTTACGCAACTGCCTTAGTAGAAGTTTTATTTGTAGACGAAAATTTAGGATATGCATCTGGTAGTAATGCCAACGGTGCAGTTGTTTTAAAAACTGTAAATGGAGGTGTAACTTGGTCTACAATTTACAACGGAACTATTGCTGGAGAATATGTATGGAAATTACAAATACTACCAAACACTAACAATCAAGTAATTTTTGGATCGGTATCCTCTGTTGCGCCTAATTCTGGAAAAATAATAAAATCAACCAATGCAGGAAGCACGTGGAGTGCAAAAAATGTTCCCGATGTAGATATTCAAGCTGTTGGATTTTTAACAGAGAATCATGGTTGGTTTGGCGGCCATGCAACCGGTTTTTATGAAACATTTGATGGTGGAACAACCTGGACAAATACTAATGTTGGTAGTAACCTGAACAGAATATTTTTTGTAAACGACAATGTTGCATATGCTAGCGGAACAACCGTATATAAAATGTCAAATACATTAGCAACCACCAATTTTGAAGAACATTCGCGAGAAAATTTAAAAGTAGTAATTTCACCTAATCCAATTGTAGATAAACTTCAAGTAGAGATTGAATTTAAGTCAAGTGACAATTTAATTTTAGGTTTGTATAGCTTAGATGGAAAATTATTAAAACAACTAACCAAAGATTTAATTTCTACAGAAGGTAAGAAAAATTATAGTTTTGATTTTCCTTATCCTAAGGAAACATATATTTTAAATCTTCATACAAATACCGGCAGACAATCTCATAAATTTATGAAATAAAAGCTTTTACGAATTCTTTTTTTTGATTAAGATAAAAAAATAAGTAACTTTATTTTCTTAATACCTAATCTTAAAATTTAATTCTTTGGAAAATTTGTTATTTCAACACGCAAAAACGGAGAATTTCAATTCAATTTAAAAGCAGGAAACAGTCAAAATATTTTGGCTAGTGAAGGTTACACAACTTTAGCAGCATGTGAAAACGGAATAGAATCGGTTCGTAAAAATTCTCAAACCGAAGCACGATTTGACAAAAAAGAATCTACTAACGGAAAACCGTATTTCAATTTAAAAGCTACAAACGGACAAATAATCGGAAGTAGTGAAATGTATGAAAGTGTAGCATCGCGAGATAACGGCATCGAATCTGTAAAGAAAAATGCTCCAGACGCAACTGCAGAACATTCTTAATTATTTAAAATTCTATATAAAATCAGTTTAATTATTTAAACTGATTTTTTTTTACTCTAAACAATTTATTACGAAATCTTAATATTTACATCAATATGTATGTTCTTTTTTAAAAGATTCGTAAATTTGTTTTTACATTTGTACCTAAAATATAATATATGTTTAATTCAAGAATAGCTGGATTGGGTTTTTATGTTCCAGATAATGTGGTAACTAATGATGATTTATCTAAATTAATGAGTACCAGCGACGAATGGATTCAGGAACGTACCGGAATTCAAGAACGTCGTCACATAATTAGAGGAGAAGATACAACGACTTCTATGGGTGTAAAAGCCGCAAAAATTGCTATTGAAAGAGCTAATATTTCTAAAGATGATATTGATTTTATAGTTTTTGCAACATTAAGTCCAGATTACTATTTTCCTGGACCAGGAGTTTTAGTGCAACGCGATTTAGGATTAAAAACAATTGGAGCGTTAGATGTGAGAAATCAATGTTCTGGTTTTATTTATGCACTTTCTGTAGCCGATCAATACATTAAAACCGGAATGTATAAAAATATTTTAGTAATTGGTTCTGAGGTTCATTCTACCGGATTGGATTTTACCGATCGCGGTCGTGGAGTTTCTGTAATTTTTGGCGATGGTGCTGGAGCTGCAGTTTTAAGCCGAGAAGAAGATACTACAAAAGGTGTTTTATCTACACATTTACATTCAGAAGGAGTTCACGCAGAGGAATTAATTGTAAAAGCTCCTGGAATGGGCGGAAGATGGATTACGGATATTATTAAAGACAATGATCCTACAGACGATAGTTATTTTCCTTACATGAATGGTCAATTCGTATTTAAAAATGCCGTAGTTCGTTTTAGCGAAGTAATAATGGAAGGACTTGCCAAAAATAATTTAGAAGTTTCGGATATCGATATGTTAATTCCGCACCAAGCTAATTTAAGAATTTCACAATTCATCCAACAGAAATTTAAACTTTCGGATGATCAAGTGTATAATAACATTCAAAAATACGGAAATACAACCGCTGCTTCTATTCCAATCGCTTTAACTGAAGCTTGGGAAAAAGGTAAAATTAAATCTGGAGATACCGTTGTTTTGGCAGCTTTTGGTAGCGGCTTTACTTGGGCAAGTGCTATCTTAAAATGGTAATGACAACAAATTAATCATTAAAAAAGCCTTGAATTTCTTCAGGGCTTTTTTATTTATACATTTTATCTTTTTAATGCAAAATGCGATTTAAATTCTCTTTGTTCGTTATTGTAAGAATAATGTACGGTAAACCAATAATCGTCAGCTGGCATCATATTATTATTATACATACCATTCCAACCAGAAGAACTTGGTCGTATTTGCTTTAAAACCTTTCCATATCTATCATAAATTTCAATAAGCGCGTCTTTTTGATTAAATAAATCCTTTATATTCCAAGTATCGTTGGCACCATCGCCATTGGGAGTAAAAAAAGGAGGATAATTTAAAACTATAATTTCTATGATAGTTGGTTCGCATCCGTTTTTATCATTTACAGTAATGGTATGCATGCCTGAAATGACGTTATAAAATATCGGACTATCTTGAAAACTGCCATTATCTAATTGGTATTCATAAACACCGCCTAATCCGTTAGCAGTAATGGTAATACTTTGATTTGTGCCAAAATCATCGTTTACAACATAAGAAACTTCTGCTGGTTCTGATTGATTAACTACAACAGTAACTGGCAAAGAAACGCATCCTGTACTAGTATTTGTTGCGATAACAGTATAGGATCCAGGAAGCATTGCAGTATAAGAACTTGAATTTCCAATGACCAATCCTGCAGCATCTGTCCAAATAAAAGAATGATTATTTGCAGATAATTCACTTGTTATTATATAAGGGTTAAGCAATATATTAGTAACACTATTTATACAAACAATGCCGTCTTTTGGTTTAGGTTCTGGTAATTTATTAACAATAATAGATATTGGTAAAATTGCATAGCACGAATTAGCTAAGTTGTTACTAACTCTTGCAAAAACAACATTTGTCGTAGTATTTTGAATCGGATTTAGATTAGAAAGTGCATCGTTATTATTTAAGAAATAGGTTACAGAAAAATTATTTCCGGTTTGATTTCCTAAAATTAATGTATCAAAATTATTCAAATTTACATTTGTTATTCCGTCGTTTAAAGTATCCGAATCACAAAAAGTTCGGTTTGCTAACGGAATTGCATATGCAACTGGTCGTGGAATAATAGTAATTTGAAACTGACTTTCATCGGTACAACCACCTGTAAAATTAGACATTCCGAAAATATATACCGTTTGACTTGCAGTTATACTTGTACCAGAATTTAGTATTCCGCCAGAACCATTACTTCCGTTATAATAATTTCCTACCGATAAAACTGGTAAAGTATAATTTTCACAAGTAGTAACATCTGGTAAAACATCCACCTTATAAATAGTTATTTCAAAACTTTTTTCATCAAAACAATTCGGATTTGTTCCTGTTTCTGCATAAACATATACGGTTTGGTTAGTACTAATACTGCTTCCTTGTGCTAACATAGCACCATTTCCTCCAGATTGCGTATAATAATTTCCCGTAGTTAAAACAGGAAGAATATACGAATTACACGCTTGCACGTCAAAAACTGTATCTACAATTGGCGTTGGTGTAACGGTTACTGTAAAACTACTTTCATCGGTACAATTGATTCGTTGTCCAGATTCAATAAAAATATAAATTGTCTGAGTTACAGATATAACAGCTCCAGGAAATAACTCTACACCTTGCCCATTTCGTCCACCTGTTACCGTATAATATTTGTTATTAGGAAGTAAATTAGGTAAAATATAACTATCACAAACAGATAAGTTATTCAGCTGTTGTGCCGAAATGGTGAAAATATTTAACTGAAAACTAGTTTCTGCTGCACAATTATTGTTAGTATCATAAATATAAATAAGTTGCGAATTGGTTAAAACCGTTCCGCCAGGATATAAAGTTCCAGTTCCGTTAACTCCTGTATAGTAATTTCCGTTAGATAAATTAGTTAAAATATACGAATGGCAGGCATCGATTTCTGATCTAGAATCGATTACTGGTGGTTGATTTACAATAATAGAAAATGGCTTTTCTGCAGTACAACCGGCATTATTATCTAAATAAATATAAATAGTTTGCGAACTCGTAATGGCAGTTCCAACTGCAAGAGCAGTTCCAGTTCCATTTGTTTCCGTAAAATAATTTCCCTGGGATAAACTAGGTAAAATATAATTACTACAAGCAGTATTATTAATTGGTACTTGTATTTCTGGTAAAGTAATAGTTACATTAAAACTATAATTATCTGTACAATGAGGTTGGGTAGCTGTTGCAACATAAACATATATTGTTTGGGATGTGGTAATTAAAGTTCCCGCGGGAATGATTGCACCCATTCCCATTGGTTGCGAATAATAATTTCCTACATCTAAGGTTGGTAATACAAACTGCGCGCATTCGGTTACGTCTGTAGGAAAATCTAAACCAATAAACACTCTAAATACCGATTCACTAGAACAGTTTGCAATCTGACCGTAAATATAAATAGTTTGCGAGTTAGTAATTGTCGTTCCTTCTGAAAGAATTGTTCCTGTTCCGTTTGGTCCGGTGTAATAATTACCGAAACTCAGGTTTGGTAAAATATAGCCCGAACAATCAAATTGATTGGAAAAGGTGGGAACGGTTTGCGAAGCTACAATTTGAATATTAGATGGAATATCTATTATACAACTTGGATCAACAGCAGAAACATAATAAAAGAATATAGTTTGGCTTGTGGTTAAAACCGTTCCGAACGGAATTGAATTACCTGTTCCGCCAGCTTGACTATAAAAACCTCCAAAAATTGTAGTTGGTACGGTAAATTGATCGCAATAATCGTCAGTATAATCCGGAATATCCTGTGGCACTATGATTATTATTTCAAAAGAACTTTCACTCGGACAACTTGGCGTTCCAGTTGTTTGTGTAAAAATATAAACTGTTTGAGATTCTGTTATTATATCACCAGCAAATAACGGTGTTCCACTTCCGTTTGCACCAGAAAAATAATTTCCGTTATTTAGAGGTTGTAAAGTGTAACTATTACAGGTAATCACTCGATCTAATTGATCCACAACAGGTGTTGGTATTACCGATAAATTTACAGTTGTAGTTGCATTACAACTAGAATCATCCGTTAAACTAACTACTGCATAAATAGTTTCTCCTGTTGAATTATAATTTCCAGAAATACCATTAGTTGCTGAGTTAGCATCGGCCAAAGTCGGATAATAAGCAATAGTATAAAGATTAATATTTTGTCCATTTAAAATTTCTGAATTTAAAGAAGAAACCGAAAAAGTTCCAACGGTAGAATTTGAACTATTGGAACAAACAACAAAATTTGCAGGCATCGTTGCTGTTGGCGGTGCAACCAATTGTAACAGAAAAGTTTTTACAACAAAACATCCTGTGCTTGGATTATTAATTCTTATATAAATAGTTTGATTGCCCGAGCTAGTGTATTGTAGTGGTAGAGAATTTGAATTATTTTGCGCTTGCGACAAAGTAGCATGATAAGAAACCGTTGTCTGCGGATCCAAACCAGCAGTTGTTATTGCAGTATTTTGTGATAAATCAAAAACATAAGTCGATTGACCAGTATTACATTTGTGTAAATTCCTTGGATCTGGAGTAATAAATTCTGGATAAAACTCAACCAATATAAAATCAGAAATAGGCTCGCAATTTAAAATAAAATTAGTGTATACCAATTCGTAATTTCCAAGCTGTGAAACAATTAAAGTGGATGCAGTTTCACCTGCTAAAATTTGTCCATCTTTCTTCCATTGAAAAGTGTAAGTTGCCGAACTTAATTGCGAATTAATAACCGTAGTTTGTCCTTCACAAATTGCAGTACTATCAGAAACAGTAAGATCATTTCCTAAAACTTCTTGTCCGATATTAAAACTACCGGAAGAGATAAAAATTGCCGAATCCGATTCGAAATCATTTCTATCTGCAATGACCAACTTTATATGATACATTACATTCGGCGTAAGCATTGTAGAAGCACTCATTACCACAGTTTGACCGTTAAAATTAGTTGCCGAACTAGCTGCGTTGCTTCCGCCATTATAGGAGCCAAAAAATTGAGAATTAACAGATTGACAAGTCGAATTATATAAAAAATCACGAATAGTTAAAACCGAAATCGGATCTGTAGTGCCAGGAACAATGGCCAAATTGGTGGTAACTCCAGTTGCAGTGTTTGTCAATAAAAAAGCAAAAGCATCCGAGAATTGGCATTGGTAATTTCCGTATTCTTCAGAAGCAAATAAAAAATCAAAATCAAAATTAGAAGAAATTGGAGTGAAATCGAATTCTAAAACTGTCGCATTGGTAGAATTCATTTGTATTCCTGCTGCAGCCAAAGTCGCCTCTAAACTAGAATCACCAGTCCAATTAGAATTTCCTCCAGATTGCGTACTCGTATTTGGGCCAGCAGCTTGTTGTACATTTCCTGTACTTAAAATTACACCACTTTGCATAGGGAAAGCCGGATTAGTATTTGCAAAATATCCAATTCCATTAGCCGAACCAAAATTAGTACCCGTTCTCCAAGTAATATTCTGGGCATTTACGCAAGGTGAATTAATTAAAACATCGTTCACCAATTGTGGCACGCTATAAGTTTGAGTATCCACAGATAAGCCTTGACCATTTAGTAAAGTTGTGCATATCAAACAAAGTAATGCTATAATTTTTTTCATATTTTTATCTACGTAGTACGGTATAAATATTGTAAAAAAATTCCATAAATTTCAAATAAAATAGATTAAATTCATAAATTATATAATTTTAAGGTATTTTTCTTACAAATAAAAATGTAGTATTTAAAATTAAATCAACAGGATTATGATTTCTAATTCGTTCTCTATTTTACAATTAAAAACTATCTTTGCGTTTCCTAAAAAATAGTACAATGACACTTTCAGAAATTTTACAACCAATCGTTCAAAATGCCGTTCAAGAATTATTTCAACTAGAAGTAAATCAATTGGAATTTCAGGCAACTCGGAAAGATTTTGAAGGAGATATTACCCTTGTAGTTTTTCCATTAGTGAAAATATTAAAAGGTAATCCGGTAGAGATTGGAGCCAAGATTGGAGATTACTTGGTTTTAAATTCCGATTTAATTTCACGATACAACGTGGTTGCAGGATTTTTAAATATTGTAATTGAAGATTCGTACTACATTCAATTCTTTAATGAGATTAAAGACAATTCTAATTTCGGAAAAGGAAAATTTGCAGAAAACGACAAAGCAATAATGGTGGAATATTCTTCCCCAAATACTAACAAACCATTGCATTTAGGACATGTACGAAATAATTTGTTAGGATATTCTGTTGCAGAAATCATTAAAGCATCGGGTAAAAAAGTTTATAAAACACAAATTATAAACGATCGCGGAATCCATATTTGCAAATCAATGCTAGCTTGGCAAAAATTCGGAAACGGAGAAACACCGCAATCTACCGGTTTAAAAGGTGATAAATTAGTTGGAAATTATTATGTAAAATTCGACCAAGAATATAAAAAACAAATAGCCGAATTAATACAATCTGGTTTAGAGGAGAAAGAAGCTAAAAGCCAAGCTCCTATTATTCAAGAAGCACAACAAATGCTTCTAGATTGGGAAGCCGGAAAAACAGAAGTAGTAGAACTTTGGAAAACCATGAACCAATGGGTTTATGATGGTTTTGCACAAACCTATGCAGATCTTGGTGTTGATTTTGATTCGTATTATTACGAATCCAACACCTATTTATTAGGTAAAGAAGTCGTTCAATTTGGTTTAGAAAAAGGAATTTTTGAAAAAGAAGCCGACGGTTCCGTTTGGATAGATTTAACCAACGAAGGTTTAGATCGTAAAATTGTACTTCGATCAGATGGTACTGCAGTTTATATGACCCAAGATATTGGTACGGCAATCCAGCGAGTAAAAGATTTTCCAGATGTTGGTGGTATGGTTTACACCGTTGGCAACGAACAAGATTACCACTTTAAAGTCTTATTCTTAATTCTTAAAAAATTAGGTTTTGAATGGTCCGAAAATTTATTTCATTTGTCCTACGGTATGGTCGAATTACCATCCGGAAAAATGAAGTCTCGTGAAGGAACAGTGGTAGATGCAGACGAATTAATGACAGAAATGACAGCAACTGCAGGGAAAATAGCGTCAGAACTTGGTAAATTAGACGAATTTTCAGAATCTGAAAAATCGGAACTTTACAAAAAAATCGGTCTTGGTGCATTAAAATATTTTATGCTAAAAGTAGATCCGAAAAAATCCATGCTTTTTAATCCAGAAGAATCGGTAGATTTCGCAGGAAATACTGGTCCATTTATTCAATATACTTATGCCCGAATTCAATCAATATTGCGAAAGGCAAATTTTGATTATAAAACAACCGTTACAACTACCAATTTACACGAAAAAGAAAAAGAATTAATCAAACAATTAGAACATTTCCCAGAAGTTATTCAAAATGCCGCAATCAACCATAGTCCGGCTTTAGTTGCAAATTATACCTACGATTTAGTAAAAGAATACAATTCTTTTTATCAAAATGTATCTATTTTAGGTGAGGAAAATTTAGACACCAAAATTCTTCGTGTACAACTATCGGATAAAGTGGCGCAAACCATAAAATTTGCTTTTGAGTTACTCGGAATCGAAGTTCCAAACCGAATGTAAAATAATTCGAAGCATAAATGTTCTGGAATTATCTATAAATGTAATTCCCGCTTTTGTTACAATACCGCCAAAAAAAGGCGGCATTTTCAAGACAATCGGGGCTAATAATAAATTAGTGGCTTATCCAAAACTTCATGCCATTCCATTTTAAAAGTAAAAAATAAAACAGAATAATTTGCACCAAATTTTTGAAATTCATTTTTAAAATTCAAATTGATTTTTGAAATTGAAATTCTTATATTTGCAACTCAAATAAAAAATACCATGTTTAATAACTTAAGTGATAAATTAGATAAAGCATTTCAAATTCTTAAAGGTCACGGCAAAATTACAGATGTAAACGTTGCAGATACCTTAAAAGAAGTACGTCGTGCCTTGTTAGATGCCGATGTTAACTTTAAAATTGCAAAAGACTTTACTACAAGAGTTAAAGAAAAAGCACTTGGTCAAGATGTTTTAACCAGTTTACAACCAGGCCAATTATTGGTAAAAATTGTAAAAGACGAGCTTACAGAATTAATGGGTGGCGACGAAGTTGGAATCAATCTTTCAGGAACTCCAACTGTAATATTAATGTCTGGTTTACAAGGTTCTGGTAAAACTACCTTTTCTGGTAAATTAGCCAACTATTTAAAAAACAAGAAAAACAAAAAACCGCTTTTGGTAGCTTGTGATATTTATCGTCCGGCAGCAATTAAACAGTTGCATGTTGTTGGAGACCAAATTGGTGTAGAAGTATACTCAGAACCAGAAAATAAAAATCCTGTTGAAATTTCTAAAAATGCAATTGCTTACGCCAAATCCAACGGATTTAATGTCGTAATTGTGGATACTGCAGGACGTTTAGCAGTAGACGAAGAAATGATGAACGAAATTGCAAATGTTCATGAGGCAATTAAACCGCAAGAAACCTTATTTGTTGTAGATGCAATGACAGGACAGGATGCAGTAAATACAGCTAAGGCATTTAATGATCGTTTAAATTTTGATGGAGTAATCCTTACAAAATTAGATGGTGATACTCGTGGTGGTGCAGCAATTTCTATTAAATCTGTAGTAAACAAACCAATAAAATTTATAGGAACAGGCGAAAAAATGGATGCAATTGATGTGTTCTATCCTAGCCGTATGGCCGAAAGAATTTTAGGAATGGGGGATGTTATTTCCTTGGTTGAGCGTGCACAAGAACAATACAATGAAGAAGAAGCAAGAAAACTTCAGAAAAAAATTGCAAAAAACGAATTTGGTTTTGACGATTTCTTATCTCAAATTCAACAAATAAAAAATATGGGAAGCATGAAAGACTTAGTCGGCATGATTCCTGGAGCTGGAAAAGCACTAAAAGATGTAGAAATTGAAGACGATGCTTTCAAACATATTGAAGCGATCATTCACTCCATGACTCCAAAAGAAAGATCCAAACCTACTCTGTTAGACATGAAAAGAAAAACCCGAATCGCAAAAGGTTCTGGAACAAAAATAGAGCAAGTCAACCAGCTTTTAAAACAGTTTGAACAAATGGGCAAAATGATGAAAATGATGCAAGGTTCGGGCGGAAAGAACATGATGCAAATGATGCAGGGAATGAAAGGCATGAGATAAAATAAGAAAAAGGTTTAAAGTTTCGTAACAAGAAATTTTAAACCTTTTTAACTTTATAATTAAACAACAACACGAAATTAAAAATACTACAATGGAATTACTAGACGGGAAAAAAGTATCGGACGATATTAAAAGAGAAATAACCGAAGAAGTGAATTTGATGAAAGCCAATAACGAAAAAGTGCCGCATTTAGCTGCAATAATTGTTGGTAATGATGGAGCAAGTTTAACTTATGTTGGAAGTAAAGTTCGTTCGTGTGAATTGGTTGGATTTGAATCGACTTTGGTAAAAATGCCAAGCACAACTTCTGAAACCGAACTTCTTAAAAAAATAAAACAACTAAACGAAGACGATAATATTGATGGTTTTATTATACAACTTCCATTACCAAAACAAATAGATACCCAAAAAATTCTAATGGCAATCGATCCAAGTAAGGATGTAGATGGTTTTCATCCAGAAAATTTTGGTAAAATGGCGTTAGACATGAGCACTTTTATTCCAGCAACGCCATTCGGAATTTTAGAATTATTAGAAAGATACAATGTAGAAACCAAAGGAAAACATACCGTTGTAATTGGTAGAAGTCATATTGTTGGACGACCAATGAGTATTTTAATGGGAAGAAAGGGTTTTCCAGGAAATTCAACAGTAACCTTAACACACAGTTATACTAAAAATATTGCTCAAATTACAACACAAGCCGATATTATTATCACTGCTTTAGGAGTTCCAAATTATTTAAAAGCCGAAATGGTCAAAGATGGCGCAGTAATTATAGATGTAGGAATTACTCGCGTTCCGGACGAAACAAAAGAAAAAGGCTATCGAATTACTGGCGATGTTGATTTTGAAATGGTTTCTAAAAAAGCATCTTATATAACTCCAGTTCCTGGTGGCGTTGGACCAATGACTATTGCAATGTTACTAAAAAACACATTGTTAGCCAGAGAACAAAAACGCTTAAAAAATCTATAATTAATGAAAATTAGCGTCGTTACCGAAAACCAATTGCCCTTGGTTCAAGATTTAGCGAATAAAATTTGGCCTTCAACCTATGGCGAAATTTTATCTAAAGAGCAATTACATTACATGCTTGATAAATTTTATAGCTCAGAAAACTTAAAATTGCAATTAAATTCCAATCATGTATTTTTATTAATTCAAGAACAAAATTTCTATCTTGGCTATTTGGATTACGAATTAAATTACGAAAATTCCAACAAAACTAAAATTCACAAAATATATGTTTTGCCAGAAACCCAAGGAAAAGGAATTGGCAAAACATTCGTTCAGTATGTAGAAAAAATTGCGAAAAAGGCAAATCAAAAAGGAATTTTACTAAATGTTAATCGTTTCAATAAAGCGATAGGTTTTTATGAAAACTTAGGATTTCAAAAAACACAAACTCTAGATGTTGAAATCGGAAACGGCTATTTGATGGAAGATTTTATTATGGAAAAAGAAATTCATTCTACTTCAAACGCCAATAATTTACTTTCATAAGGAAAGGCATATTCTTTTAACGGATGCAAACCCAATAACCAATCTTGCTCGTCCTTTTTGTTTAAAATAATTGGCATTCTTTTTTTGTGGTTGTGAATATACTGCATCGTTTCGTTTGCAACCGTGGTTAACATCGTAAATGTTTTTACTTCTTTTCCAGAAGCTTTATCTACATGAACATCAAACAATCCGGCAAAAAAGAAAGTTTCTTCTTCTGTAAAAATTTGGTGTTTCTGTTTGTTTTTCCCTTTTATATCCAACCAACGCCATTCAAAAAAAGAGGTTGCAGCAATTAAACATCTATTATTTAAATTATTCTTAAAACTAGGTTTTTCTGCAACTGTTTCTACTTTTGCATTCAATGTGTTTTTCCGAAATGAGGCATCTTTTGCCCAAATTGGTAGTAATCCCCAAGAAAAATCGGTAACAATTTCTGAAGTATTGCTATTTAAAACTAGCGGAATGTTTGGATAAGTAAAGCCATTTACAACATCCGATTGAAGAAACAATTCTGGTTTTAAAACTTTTCCATTAAGCCGTTTTTCAATATTTTCCTTACTGGTAAGTTGTTGCATATGGTAGCACATTTTCTTTAAACTTTAAAAGGGCAAAAAATTATTCTTTAAATTTAATAACTTTTATAGAAATTAAAACTTTTGATCTCAATAACTCCAAAAATAATTAAACCTTTTCTCAAAAAAATAGTCTTAACTATATAAATTTCTTTTATTATGGAAAAAAGCACGCTATGGTCATTACGATTGGGATTTTCTACAAAACAAGCGGAAGTCATCCAAAAAAAAGGAATTAACGAGTTTTTACAAAATTCATTTTATGCTACTTTTGACTTGTCACAACCGGCATTTTTATCCGATGTAAATCAATCTTTAGCAGATTTTAAAACCGTTAGAAATATGCTCAAAACGGCTACAGATGAAGAAAAGAAAATACTTCTTAAAAAAGAAATAAAAGCCAATGTTACATTAAAGTCATGGTGGATTGATAAAATGCGGGATTCCCAATTTCCTTTAAGAGAAAAAATGGTTGGCTTTTGGCAAAATCATTTTGTGGTAACTTCTCAAAAAGTAAAATCTTCTTATTGGATATTCCAACATAATAATTTATTACGTGAAAATGCATTTGGAAATTTTAGAGAATTGACCAAAAAGGTAGTTTATTCCAATGCTATGCTTCGTTATTTGGATAATGTAGAAAACAAAAAAGACAAAATTAATGAGAATTTAAGTCGCGAACTTTTAGAATTATTTACCATTGGTATCGGAAACTATTCAGAAGAAGATATTAAAAATGGTGCAAAAGCCTTAGCAGGTTTAAATTTGGGCGAAGAACAAGGAATGTATCGCAAATTTCAGGAAGATAATTCTTTAAAAACATTCTTTAATAAATCTGGCAATTTTAAGGCAAACGACATTATCGATATTATTTTTGAACAGAAACAAACTGCATATCTGCTAACAAAAAAAATTTTAAAATGGTTTATTTATGATAATCCTTCTCAAGATTTGGTAACTTATTATGGGGATTTTTTGCGAAAAGTAGATTATGAAATACAACCTTTCTTAGAAAAGATTTTTACAGAAGAGTATACTAAAAACACGGAAGGCAGCAAAATCAAAAATCCGTTAGAATATATTTTACCAATTTTAGAAACATTAAACTCTAAATCTGTTAGAAGTATTGCAATTTATACATTTTTAAAACAACAAGGCATGGACTTGTATAACCAAGTAAATGTGAAAGGTTGGGATGGAGGAAATTCTTGGCTTACTTCGCAAGTATATCTGCAACGAAATAATATAGCCGACGCCTTGTGCAACGGACGTACTATTTTTACAAAACAGCAAAGTGAAGGAGAAATAATGCAAAACCAAATTCAAGAATCAATGCAAACTTCTGATAATAAAACTAAAAAAGAGGTTACTACTAAATTTAAGATTGACTTTGACATCAACGGAACTAATAAGAAAATTATTGCAGATTTAGCTTTAAATTCTCTTTTTCAAATAAATAGTGAAGTCCAAGAAGACATGGAAGCTATTTTGAAATATGATTTTAATCCGAAAGAGGAAAGTGCAGATTATGCCGTTAACCGATTGTATAATTATATTGTGAAATTACCCGAATTCCAATTGATTTAATAAAGCAAATAAATATGAAAAGAAGAAACTTTTTAAGTCTAACAGGAACATTTACCGGCGGATTATTGGTTTTACCAGAATTTTTAAATGCTTTTGCTAAAACTTCAAACTTAGTAGTTGGCGAGCAATGTTTGGTATTCGTACAATTAAATGGCGGAAACGATGGTTTGAATACCTTTATACCATACGAAGATCCTTTGTATTATGCTTTGCGTCCAAAAATAGGAATTGCTACTGATTTGGTTTTAGGAAAAAATCAAGGCATGGGTTTTCACCCGTCATTAAAAGGTTTTGCACAAATGCAACAAAATGGCGATTTGAGCGTAATTCAAAATGTGGGTTATCCAGAACCAATTCATTCGCATTTTAGAAGTCAAGAAATCTGGCAAACAGCAACCGATTCAAATAAATATATTAACGATGGTTGGCTTGGCAGATATTTAGATTTGCAATGCAAAGACCACAATCCTACTGCGGGAATAAATATTGATTCTATTGATAATTTGGCTTTAAAAGGAAAGGAACCAAATTCAATTACCATAAAAGATCTATCTAATTTTAAAGTTAGAAAATCCGATGAAGAAACAACTATTTTATCTAAAAATCCGCAATTAGATTTTGTTCGAAAAGTAGCGACATCTGTTGTAGAAGGTTCAGGTGAAATTCAGAAAGCATTACAAAAATCGAAATCAGAAATAACTTATGATAAAACTGGTTTGGCAAAAAATTTAGAATGGATTGCAAGACTCGTTAAAGGAAATTTAAATAGCAAGGTATACTATACTTCGTTAAACGGATTTGACACGCACGACAACCAACTTGGTGCGCACGGCAGAAAATTAACCGAATTAAACGATGCAATTTTTAGTTTCTATACTGATTTGAAACAAGCTGAATTACTACAAAATGTTACAATTGTGGTTTTTTCAGAATTTGGAAGACGCGTAAAAGACAATGGCAGCGGAACTGATCATGGCACGGCAGCACCAATGTTTGTAATTGGAGGGAAAAATAAAGGATCTATTATAGGAAATAATCCGAAATTAAATCAATTAGATAATGGTGACTTGCAACACGAAATAGATTTTAGAAGCGTCTATGCATCACTACTAAATCAAAAGTTAGATTTTGATCCAACTCAAATCGGAATAACCAATAAACCCCTAACTTCTCTTTTTTAAAATTAAAATCTTCTTTACTAAGAATATTGACTTACCTTTGCACGCTTTTTAAAAATAATAATGCAATGAATAGTTCACTATATAAAGGAGTTTTTTTGGTTGGTTTGGGTGCAACAAGTTATGGTATGTTGGCAACCTTTGTAAAATTAGCCTATGATGAAAATTACACAACTGCAGAAGTAACCGCTTCCCAATTTATCCTAGGAATTTTAGGAGTTCTAATTATTTCTTTATTTCAACGTTTTACTGCTAAAAAGAAAGGAATTCAAGCAAGTAAGAAAGATATTTTTCAGCTAATGCTAGCTGGAACATCACTAGGAATGACAAGTGTTTTTTACTATTTATGTGTAAAATATATTGATGTTTCTATTGCAATTGTAATGCTTATGCAAACCGTTTGGATGGGTGTTTTATTAGAATGGATTTTGGATAAACAAATCCCGTCTACCAAAAAAATATTTTCTGTGTTACTAGTTTTGGCAGGTACAATTTTAGCTACTAATTTATTAAACAATAGCGATACCATAAATTATATCGGTATTTTTTGGGGATTATTAGCAGCAGCTTCTTTCACTATAACTATGTTTACGGCAAATAGGATTGCAACCAATATTTCTGCATCACAACGTAGTTTATTTATGCTATTAGGTGGAGCAATTATTGTTTTCGGTTTCGGGATTTATACCCAAGTAACTCCTTTTAACTTTACGATATTTCTTAAATGGGGAATTTTATTGGCGCTTTTTGGAACTATCATTCCACCATTATTAATGAATACTGGTTTCCCGATTACAGGTATTGGATTAGGAAGTATCGTTTCTGCATTAGAACTTCCGGTATCTGTTTTAATGGCCTATTTAATCTTAAATGAAACAGTAATTTTTGAACAATGGCTTGGAGTTGCAATTATTTTATTAGCGATAGTTTTAATGAACATAAACCATAAGAAAAAAAAATAGCAAAAAAGTTGGTAGCATAAAAAAATAATATATATTTGTTTAGGATTTTTTTAACAAGAAAAGTTTTAAATTTCAAAAAATTGAATGCAGATTATCTATAAAAATGGCATTTTAGGGATTTTTAGATAGTTTGGAATAATTTTTGACATAAGCAAGAAAAACGACATTATTTGAATATTGCAGTTTAAATATTCAATTATCCATTTTTTAAATGGTATACAGAAAACTTCGTTTAGGCGGAGTTTAAATTTATTTTGGTTAATAAATTGGAAACGGTAACTTTATGTTACCGTTTTTTATTCTACAAACTATGAACTTATTTTCCTCCAACCCTATTTCCTTAAATCTACCAAATGCCGATATTGTGTATTTTCCAGATTTTTACTCTATAAAAGATTCTCATAAAATATTTAAGAATTTAAGAACAGAAATTCCTTGGCAACAAGACGATATTACTGTATTTGGTAAAAAATACCAACAACCAAGACTAACAAGTTTATTCGGAAATGCAGGAAAACCATACTCCTATTCGAATATTACAATGCAACCTCACCAATGGACCGCAGAATTATTAGCAATAAAAAATAAGGTAGAACTAGCTTGCAAAGCAGAATTTTCAACCGTTTTACTGAATTTATATCGAGACGGAAAAGACAGTAATGGTTGGCACGCAGATGATGAAAAAGAACTTGGCAAAAATCCAATAATCGCATCTTTATGTTTTGGAGCTGAACGTTTTTTTTATTTAAAACATAAATACGATCCTTCATTAAAACACAAACTTCTTCTGCAAAATGGCAGTTTGCTTTTGATGCAAGGAGAAACCCAACATTTCTGGAAACACCAAATTGCAAAAACAGCCAAGCCTATACAACCAAGAATTAATCTAACTTTTAGAATTTTAAAATAAAAAAAGGTATAAAAAACATTTGTTACTATTTAATTAGAAAAATAAATTAGAAAAATTGGGTATTAATTTATTTTTTCATAATATTGATAAAAAATAATTACACATAACAAACAGTAACTTAAAGTTGTTTTTCGACTAATGAAAAAAAGTAAAAGAGTAGAACTTAACTATGAAGAAACCGAACGTTTAATTGCAATGGCGCAAGAAGAACGTAAACCTTTTGAAGCTATAAAAGCAGAATTCAATGTTTTGGAAACAGAAGTGACCGAAATAATGAAAAAAAAGTTAAGCAAAGATAAATTCGAGCTTTGGAAGAAGAAAGCTATCGCAAGTAAACCAAAACCAAAACCTACTGTTGTAGACGATTTTGATGAAGATTTAGAAGGCAAATACTACATCAAAAATAAATTTGATTAAATTTTAACATTTGTTACATCTACATCTTGCCTTTTTTATAAGAAATTTGTTTTTATGGTAAAAGATTTTACAGAAATACAACTCGATAGAATTATTGAAATGGCTTGGGAAGATAGAACTCCTTTTGAAGCGATTCAATTTCAATTTGGAATTACAGAACAACAAACTATTGAGATAATGCGCAATCAAATGAAACTTTCTAGTTTTAAAATGTGGCGCAAAAGAGTACAAGGACGCGCTACCAAACATGCGAAATTACGAATAAACGGTATAGATCGTTTTAAATGCACGTTACAAAAACAAATTACTCACAATAAAATTTCAAAGCGATAATTACTTATCGCTTTTTTTATATATTCTTCTTTGGTATTGTAACAATTGTAGCAATCTTACAACTAACCTAATTAGTAGAATAGAGATTAAAGAGTTTAATAATATTTTTACGAACTATTTTAAATTTCCAAAAACAATTTTAAACAATTCAAATTTAATGAAAAAACTAGTTTTATCCGTTGCGCTTTTCGGCCTATTGATAGGTTGTAAATCTACATCAACTGTAATAAATAAATCTATAAACGAAACTTCTAATTCAAATGAAGTTGCTGTTTTAATGGATTTAAATAAGGTAGATAAAGACCGGATTTTGGTAGAAATTCAAAATCCAAAATTAAATGTTAATGAAATAAATTACCAACTTCCAAAAACAGTTCCTGGTACCTATTCAATTGATAATTATGGTAAGTTAATGGAAGACTTTAATGCATTTGATTCAAAAGGAGCTAATTTAACTACAGAAAAAGTAGATGAAAATACCTATAAAATTTTAAATGCTACTACTTTGGCAAAAGTAACATATTATGTAAACGACACATTTGATTCAGAAAAAGGTGGTGGATTTGGTCAAGAAGACATCTTCTCACCAGCCGGAACAAATATCGCCGAAGGAAAGAATTTTGTTATTAATTACCATGGTTTTATTGGGTTTTTCTCAGATAATGCAGATTTAAAATATTCGGTTAAGATAAATCATCCAGAGAATTTAATTGGTTATTCTTCGTTGATTGATGAAGACACATCAGCAACCTCAGATTTATTTGAAGTTGCTCGATATAATGATTTGGTAGACAATCCCATAATGTACTCCAAACCAGATTCTGTTACTTTTAAAGTAGACGATATGGATATTCTTTTCGCAGTTTATTCTCCAAATGGTAAACATGCAGCAAAAGACTTATCCGCTGATTTAGAAACTATGATGCGTGCGCAAAAAACATTTTTGGGTCCGGTTAACGGAAACAAAAAATATACCGTTTTACTTTATTTGTCAGAAATGCAAAAAAGAGACGCAAAAGGTTTTGGTGCTTTAGAACACAATACCTCTACGACTGTAGTTTTTCCTGAAATAATGCCTAAATCAACTTTAGGAAAGCAATTAATAGACGTGGTTTCACACGAATTCTTTCACATTGTTACCCCTTTAGGAGTTCATAGCAATGAAATTCATTATTTTGATTTTAACGCTCCTAAAATGTCGGAACACTTATGGATGTACGAAGGCGTAACCGAATATTTTGCAAATTTATTTCAAGTAAATCAAGGTTTGATTACAGAAGATGCATTTTATAAAAGAATGCTAACCAAAATTAAAAATGCAAAATCAATGAACGACACCATGCCGTTTACTGTAATGAGTGAAAATGTTTTAAAACAACCTTATAAAGACCAATATTTAAATGTGTACGAAAAAGGTGCATTAATAGGAATGTGTATAGACATAATCATTCGAGAAAAAAGTGAAGGTAAAAAAGGAATTTTAAATTTAATGCAAGAATTAACAAATGAATTTGGTCCCAAAAAACCATTTAAAGATGAAGAATTGTTTGATAAAATTACCAGTTTGACCTATCCAGAAGTTGGAGAATTTCTCAAAACCTATGTTTCTGGAGAAACACCAATTAATTATGATACCTACTTTGCAAAAGTTGGCGTTGGAAAAGCAAAAACCACAAAAGCTATGAATCCTTTTGTAATGGACAGAAAACCTTTAATAACAGCCGATCCAATAACAAAAGAAATTAAAATTATTAATGATAAAAAGCTAAGCCAACCGCTTACTAAAATTGGTTTTCAAGCAAATGATATCATTAAAAGTATGGATGGCGTAGAATATAATTTAGACAAAATAGGAGAAATGATGTTTGCAGTGCAACAATGGCAACCTGACCAAGATGTAACTATAACTGTTATTAGAGATGGTAAAGAAAAAGTCTTAAAATCTAAATCTAATTTAGAAGTTGAAGAAGTTGATAGCTTTCAATTAACAGATAAAACCAAAGAATCTCTTAACCAAAGCTGGTTAAAAGGATAATACCTAAATTTAAAATCTTTAATCCCCAATTTTGACTAAAAATTAGGGATTTTTTTATTATTTTGCTCAAGTTAACAAATACACTATAATTTTATGCGAAAACTGGTTTATGCACTAGCAGTACTTTTTCTTTTAAATGCTTGTTCTGATAAAAAACAAACAAAAAACTTATTAATAACTGGAAATATTGAAGGTTTTAAAAAAGGTACTATCTACATTCAACGATTACAAGATACTTTATTGATCAACTTAGATTCAATCGAAATTAATGGCGATTCTAAATTCGTCAGCCAAATAGATATTGATTCGCCAGAAATGCTTTATCTATCCATCAATAGAGGACAATCTAAATCTTTAGATAACAACTTGCCCTTTTTTGCAGAACAAGGCAAAATGACCATCCAAACCTCGTTAAATTATTTTACTTCAGATGCTAAAATTACTGGTTCAAAAAACCAAGATTTATACAACGAATATAAAAATGTAATGTC
>JBLIJW010000045.1:0-21665 GCA_047636155.1 Flavobacterium sp.
GATTATTCTGATTATCCCGAGGAATTAACTAAACTAATTGAACCTATCCTTAAAAGTAATATTGACTTTGTAATTGGAGCAAGAGTTCAAAAATTAAGAGAATTCGGTGCAATGACGCCACAACAAATTTTTGGAAATTGGTTAGCTACATTTTTAATGACTGTTTTTTTTAAGGCAAAGTTTACCGATTTAGGTCCGTTTAGAGCAATAAAATACAACAAATTGTTAGCTTTGCAAATGCAAGACAAAACCTACGGTTGGACTGTTGAAATGCAATTAAAAGTATTAAAACAGAAAATGAGCTATGTTGAAATTCCTGTGAAATATAAAAACAGAATAGGAGTTTCTAAAGTTTCAGGAACAGTAAAAGGAACCATTATGGCTGGTATAAAGATTATAGGATGGATTGTAAAATATACTTTTAAAAAATAAATGATTATAATTCTATCTTATATTGTCCTTTTCTTTTACAGCCTTGCAATCATTTTAATTTTCTTGTATGGTTTGGCACAATTTAATTTGCTAATTAACTACTACAAAAGCAAAAAAATATTACAACTTCGACAAAAATGGAATTTTTCTGAACCAGAAGATTTTCCTTTAGTTACAATTCAGTTACCTATTTTTAACGAAAAATATGTCGTGAATCGCTTGTTAAATTCCATAGCGAAAATAGAATATCCTATCGACAAATTGCAAATTCAGGTTTTAGATGATAGTACAGATGATAGTATTATTGAAACCAAAGCAATAATTAAAAAATTACAAAATAGCGGTTTAAATATTACGCATCACTGCAGAAAAAATCGAATTGGTTTCAAAGCCGGTGCATTAAAAGAAGGTTTGATTACAGCAACAGGAGAATTTATTGCTGTTTTTGATGCAGATTTTGTTCCGAAATCCGATTGGTTATTGCAAACTATACCCTATTTTAAAGACGAAAAAATTGGAGTAATTCAAACGCGTTGGACACATTTAAATAGAGATTATTCGTTATTAACAAAAATTCAGGCTTTTGCTTTAGATGCGCATTTTACTCTGGAACAAACCGGAAGAAATAGTAAAAAACATTTTATAAATTTTAATGGAACTGCTGGCGTTTGGCGTAAAGAATGTATTTATGATGCAGGAAATTGGGAAAGCGATACCCTAACAGAAGATTTGGATTTAAGTTATCGTGCCCAACTTAAAAAATGGGAATTTATATACCTAGAAGATGTAGAAACTCCTGCAGAATTGCCTGCAATTATTAGCGCTGCACGTTCACAACAATTTAGATGGAATAAAGGTGGAGCAGAAAATTTTGTGAAAAATATAAAAAAGGTTTTGCTATCTGATATAATTTCGGCTAAAACAAAATTTCATGGCTTCCTGCATCTTCTAAATAGTTCTATGTTTTTGTGCATTTTTGCCATGGCAATTTTAAGTGTTCCTATATTATTAGTTAAAACACAACTTTACCAATTAGATTTCTATTTTGATTTTATGGCGTTTTTTATACTTACTTCTATTTTATTTTTTATCAGTTATTGGTATAGTTATCAATATTTACATGGAAGAAGTTTTAAAAATTTTATAAAATTTACCGGTTTATTTTTTATTTTTTACTCTATTGCAATGGGGTTTTCTTTTCAAAATTCGATTGCTGTTTTAGAAGGATTATTTGGTAAAAAAAGTGAATTTGTTAGAACACCAAAATTCAATATAGAAGCATTAAAAGAACGTTGGAAAGAAAACATTTACATATCTAAAACAATTTCACGCAATACCATAATTGAAGCTCTTTTAATTTTGTACTTTATGTTTGGAATTGGTTTAGGTTTTTATTTGAATGATTACGGATTGGTTCCTTTTCATCTTATGCTTATTATTGGGTACAGTTATATTGTAGTACAATCTGTAAAACAATAGTTTATGCGAATTTTAGCCACTAAATTTAGTTTTGCAGTTACCGTAATTCTTTCTTTTTTAGTCTATTTTTATTTTGGCTATTTTTTTGAAAGAACACAGTTTATTACATTACTTATATTGTACAGTTTACTTTTTGGCTTCTTTATATTTTGGCAACAATCGTGTGAAAAAGATTCTAAAAATTTATTTAAAATTGGAGTAGCATTTCGATTTTTATTAATTTTTAGCACGCCTTTCTTATCCCAAGATTTTTATAGATTCATTTGGGATGGCCGTTTAATTTTAATAGGAATAAATCCGTACCAATATTTCCCAACAGATTTATTAAATAACGATGTCGCAATAGATCAGTCAAAGTTTTTAGTAAAAAAAATGGGCGAATTAAGTGCGAATCATTACTCTAATTATCCTCCATTAAATCAGTTTTTATTTTATATTTCGGCTTTATTTTCGTCAAAATCCGTTTTTGGATCTATGGTTATTTTAAAAATAACTATTGTTCTTGCAGACATTGGTATTTATATCTACGGGAAAAAGCTTCTTCTACTTTTGGGACAAAATTCGAATAAAATTAATTGGTATTTTTTAAATCCATTAGTACTTTTAGAATTAACAGGAAATCTTCACTTTGAAGGCGTAATGTTATTCTTTTTAGTAATATCTATGTATTATTTTTATAAAAATAAAATGGTACTATCAGCACTTTTATTCGCTTTTTCAATATCTATAAAATTAATTCCATTACTGCTACTTCCATTATTATATAAAAATCTAGGCTTTAAAAAAAGTTTTGTTTATTATGCAATAGTAGTTTTAACCAACATCGCATTGTTTGTTCCATTTGTATCCAATGATTTAATTACAAATTATTCACAAACAGTAGGTCTTTGGTTTACAAATTTCGAGTTTAATGCAAGTATATACTATTTAATTCGTGAAATTGGCTTTTGGATAAAAGGCTATAATATTATCGGAACTATTGGAAAATTTATTCCTTTTTTTACTATTATAACGATATTATATTTTTCTTTTTTCAAACGAAACGAATCGCTTTCCCAATGGTATAAAAATGCCCTATTTGTTTTAACAATCTATTTGTTAATAAGCACAACTGTTCATCCTTGGTATATTATAAATCTAATTTTGTTGGGGGTTTTTACCAATTTTAAATTTCCAATTGTATGGAGTTTTGTAGTAATTTTAAGTTACTATGCTTACAGTGTTTCTCCTTTTAAAGAGAATTATTATCTACTTTTATTAGAATATATTGCAGTACTTAGCTATTTAATTTACGAAATAAGAAAACCAAAAATAGTTCTTAATGAAAACTAGTGTACAACTTGCGGAAGAATTATTATTGGCAATAAAAAAAAATGAGGAATACGATGCTTTAGTAGAAACCTTAGCCAAAATAGAATTATCGAAATTAAAGCAAGATCTAAATACCGAAAATAAAAAAAAGAGCTTTTGGATTAATTGTTACAATGCCTTTTATCAGATAGAAATCCTTAAAGACAATTCAAAAACTGTATATAGAAATAAAACTATTTGTATTGGAAACCAAAAAATATCGCTAGACGAAATAGAACATGGCATTTTAAGAAAAGGAAAATTTGTAATAGGTTTTGGATATTTGAACAATCCGCTTTATTCAGGATTTATTAAAAATTTGCAAGTTTTGGAGTTGGATTATCGTATTCATTTTGCTTTAAACTGTGGTGCAATAAGTTGTCCAGCAATAGCTTTTTACACTTCTGAGAATTTAGATAAAGAGTTAGATTTGGCAATGCATTCCTTTTTATTATCCGAAACTACACTAGACGAAAAACAAAAAACCATCATAACGTCTAAATTATTATATTGGTATCTTGGTGATTTTATGGGTAAAAAGGGAATTAAAGAAATAGTATCTTCTGTATTTAAAATAAATTTAAATACCTATAAACTGCAATTTACCAATTACGATTGGACGCCAAAATTAAAAAATTTTAGAGATTAATATTTTATAAAATACAACAAAAAACTTGCATAAAAAAAGGTTAGCCCTAACAGCTAACCTTCTTTATTTATATTATTTTACAATGTAATTATTAACTTTTCTTAAAAAGCATTGCTCCAGAATTCATACAATAGCGCAAACCGGTTGGTTTTGGACCGTCGTTAAAAACATGTCCTAAATGTCCTTCGCATCGAGCACAAACTATTTCACCTCTTACCATTCCCAGACTATTGTCAATTGATTCCTTCACTCTGTTTTTTTGAATAGGAGTATAAAAACTTGGCCATCCAGTTCCTGAATCGAATTTGGTTTCGCTATTAAATAACGGCAAACCGCATCCAGCGCAAAAATAATTTCCTTTATCGTGGTTGTCGTGAAAATCATTATTAAAAGGCGATTCTGTTCCTTGTTCTCGCAAAATATAATATTGATTCGAGGTAAGAACTTTTTTCCATTCTGAGTCTGTTTTTCTAACAGGAGACAAATTAGTATCGTTTAAATCTAACTTTAACTCTTGATTGTTAACAGAGGTTTTAATATAAGAATTATCAGATAAATTAGGCTTATCTATGTTTTTTTTACAAGCCATAAAAACAAATCCTATTGCTAATACTATAACTATTTTGTGGTAAATTTTCATATTTTTAAGAATTTGGTTTTAATTTTCCTTTATATTTTCTTTTAAAAGCTTCGTACCGAGGAATTGAAACTCCTTGTACATAAGATTGATTTGGATTTAACTTAACGTAATTTTGGTGGTATTTTTCTGCTTCATAAAAATCAGCAACAGGAATTACTTCGGTTACAATTTTCTTGTTAAATTCTTTGCTTTTATTTAATTCAGCGATTTTATTTTCTATTATCGTTTTTTGTTCTGCATTTTTATAAAAAGCAATCGAACGATAAGAAGGTCCAACATCTGGTCCTTGCTGATTTGGTGTTGTTGGATCGTGCGAAGCAAAAAATACATTTACCAAATCTTTGTAGGAAATAACTTTTGGGTCATAGAATACTGCGATGGATTCGGCATGACCAGTTTTCTCGCCTCCAACTTGTTGGTAGGTAGGATTTTTTAGATTTCCGCCAGAATAACCAGAAACTGCTTCTTTCACTCCTACTACGGCTTCAAAAACATGTTCACTACACCAAAAACAACCTTCTGCAAAAACTGCTACTTCTAATCCATTTTTAGGTTCTAAAGGAAGTTTTTGAGTTTGCGCATTAGAGTCGCAACTCCAAAAAGTAAATAATAATAAGCTAATTGCAAAATATTTCATAAGACTTAATTTTTAACTAATTTACGAAAACAGATGCCTTTTGGATTACTTACATATGATAAAGTTATGTTATAATTCAGCAATTAGCGCAGAAAATAGTTCGATCATATCTGGTTCGGCTTTGTTTGCCATTGCAATAATTTCTGGAATATGAACAGGTTTTAAATCATCTGGATTGCATTCGTCTGTTAAAACCGAAACTGCTAAAACCGGAAGAGCTAAATGATTTGCTACCAAAACTTCTGGAACAGTGCTCATTCCGACTGCATCGGCTCCAATAATTTTAAGATAACGATATTCTGCTCTTGTTTCTAATTGCGGACCAACTACACTAGCATAAACGCCTTTATGCAATTTAATATTTTTATTTTTTGCTATTTCTTCAAGTTTGTCATTCATTACCTTATCATAGGGACATGCCATATCTACAAATCTTTCTCCATATTCAGTAACTGTAGCGAAAGCCAAAGGTGAACTGCCTTGCAAATTGATATGATCATCAATTAACATAATTTCTCCTTTTTTAAAATTTAAATTTATTGCGCCGGCAGCATTACTGACTAGTAATTTTTTAATTCCTAATTCTTTTAAAATTCGCACCGGAAACGTAATTTCTTGCAAACTATAGCCTTCATACAAATGAAATCGACCTTGCATAACCACGACCTTTTTACCAGATAATAAACCAAAAAGTAATTTACCTTTATGAAACTCCACCGTTGCATGCGGAAAATTTGGAATTTCATCATAATTTGCTGTTGCAATTACTTCTAACTTCTCTGTTAATCCGCCTAAACCTGTTCCTAAAATTATTCCAAATTCTGGATTTTCAAATCCGATGGATTGCAAATATTTGCTTGTTGTTACAATTTTTTCTTTCATACTATTTTAAACTAAAACTGTTGCTAAAACTCCTTCAGAGTCAAAAATTTTATCTTTGTTACATTTTAAGAAATGGTCGCAATATAAACAGATATTTTTCAATTCTTCATTTTTCTCTGAAGCTTCTTTTTCTGAAACACCAAGAGTAATTCCCATTTTTAAAGGTTCGCCATCGTTTAGCATTTTAAAAACAGCATTTTTAGAAGCACGATCTAAAACGTCTGATACTTTTTCTTTTCTGGCATCACCCATAGGAAAATGAGTTCCTGGACAACATGGATTTATCCGCCAAAGTTGAATAGAAATTTCTTGCGGAATATCTTCAAATCCGCCTAAAAAATTTCGAGCTCCAGATAAAATTGAACAAAAGTTATGGGAAGGATCTTTTAACCAAATATCATTTTTCATTGCTTTTCCTCTAGCCCAATTTCCACCAAGCCACATATCTTCACTTGCACCCCAATATCCCCAACTTAATGGATTTTCTGATAAATAATGTCCACCTTCAATTAATGGATCTTTATCTGTACCAACAACGCCACAAGATTCAAAAATATCTGCCAATTCCATCAATCGTCCGCCTGCTTTTTTATGGTATCTATCAATACTTGCAATGTCAAAACGTTGAACTCCTTTATCAATAAGTTTTTGTAATTTTTTTTCGTTTAACAAATCGCCATTGGTTTGCACCATAACTTGGGTTGCACCTTTGTATTTTTCTTGAATGGTTTCTAAAATAGTGTATAACAATTTTATATCTGCTAAAGGTTCGCCACCACTCAAAATAATGCGATCTACCTTATCTGGCATGTTGTTAACTATTTTTATACAATCTTCTTTAGAAATTCTTTTTCCAAACGGACTAGAATCATTATAACAATGATCGCAATCGTCGTTACAAAGTTGCGTAAATACCCAATAAATGGACTGCATGTGGTTGAAATTAGTATTCATTTATTAATTTTATTATTTAAACAGATAATCCGTAGTTTTCTTCTGGTATTTCAAAATCGCCATTTACTTCTACTCCTATTAACCAAAAAATTAATTTATCTACATAATTATTTAAATGAGTAATTTGTTGCACTCCATGCTCAACAATTGGATCTAAGGTTGTTGCCATTAAGGTTCCGCCATATTGATTGGTTTCCCAAGTAATTATTTCACCATCTGGTTTTAATTGAACTGCTTTTGCTTCAGATGGCATACTAGTATACGAACCGTGTGTGTGCCAACAAGATTGTCGTGGTGTTAAACCGTTATATATCGGATGTGAAAAATCAGTATCTGAAACTGGTGGATTATTAGGATTTTCTACCCACCAATAGTTATTTACAGGTCGATCTTCCCATTTTGCATCAATCCAATCCATGGTAGAATCACCTTCTACAAAAACTTTTTTACCCTTTGCAAGAAAATCATAAATAAGCGTTTTGTGTTTTGCCAATTCTTTTTGATTTGACTGGAAAGGAATAATCAATGCATCTAATTTTTCTAATTTTTTTTCGTCTAAATCATACACGTAAATCATTTCAATAACTTCTTGATATTTTGGTGCTGTTGCAAAAGTGTAATGACTCCAAACTCCATTAAATATTAATCCTATTTTTTTCATAATAATTAATTTTATGCTAAAGTAGCCTGTTTATTTTTTATATAATTTAAGGCATTATAATATAACTGAGAAAGCGCATGGATGTTTTCTTGATCGTTTGAAGGAATTGCTCCACTATCACCTAAAGGTCCGCTTGCAGTTAAAAAAATAGTTCCGTTTGTAGATTTTTCATCCAAAACAACAATGGCACGAGACCAAGTATCCTGCAATAAAACAGAACTTTTTGAATTTGTTTTTATGTATCCGCAAGACCACCAACCACTAATTTTATAATTGAAGTTAAGCTGTTCAATATCCACATTTTCAAATAATTGATTTTCATCTTGATTTAAAGTATACCGAACATCAATTGTTTTAAGTTCGTTATTCATAATCCATTGATTTCCTGGAATCCAATTGGTAAACCAACCGTCAAAACAAAATAAAGTTTTTCCTTGATTTAAGAATTCTAAAACTTGACTTTTGATTTTTAACATTGCAATATGGTCGCTTCCGTTTGGTACAATCAATAAATCATAAGAAGATAAGTCGGGATTAAAATTCTTTTCGACTTCTATAATTTCATACTCTGCTAATTCATTAGAAACAAAGTATTTTTTCAAACCTTCAATTCCATTAGAAATAACAGCTGCTTTTAATGCTTTCATATGTTTTTTAATTTTGATATTTCTTCCAAAAATTAATTTCTTCTAAAACTCCAGATTCAGAATCGTTTATAAATTGTTCTATAGAATTGAATTGAAATAAATTTCCTTTACTTATTTTTCCTACAGAATCACCAATTTTTATTGCTTCTTTTATATCATGAGTTACGAATAAAGCAGTGGTATTGGTTTTTTTTACTAATGATTTAAACAATTCTTGCATGTTATTTCTTGTTTGAGCATCCAATGCCCCAAAAGGTTCGTCTAAAAGTAGCAATTTTGGTTCAATTACCATTGCTCTTCCAAAAGAAACGCGCTGTTTTTGTCCGCCAGATAATTGATTTGACATTTTTTTGGCGTGATTTTCTATACCGAGGAATTCTAACATTTGATTTACTTTTTGATCAATAATCGAAGAATTCATTTTTTGCAACCGCAATCCAAATGCAATATTTTCAAATACATTTAAATGTGGAAAAAGAAGTGCTTCTTGATACAAATAAATACAATGCCGTTTTTGCGGACTCCAATTAGAAATTTCATTTTGGTTAAGAAAAATTTCTCCCGAATCTTGCTTTTCAATTCCTGCAATTATTTTTAAAAGCGTCGTTTTTCCGCTACCAGATGAACCTACTAAACTGATGACTTCGCCTTGATTTATCGTTAAGCAAACGTTATTTAAAATATTTTCTTTTCCAAATGCTTTATTTATTTTTCGTATTTCTATCATTTTAATTTTCTTTTTGATTTTCTACAAAAAACAATACTTTTTTATTAATGTATATCAATAGCATTGGGGGTATAATTAAAAGGCAACTTGCTAATGCAGAATAAAATACGTTGGCTTCATTTATGTATTTAAAAACGCTTAACGTTAGTGTTTTTATTTTTCCTGCACCAATAATTCTTGTTAATCCAAACTCAAACCAAGAAACTAGAAAGATTTGAAAGAAACAAAGTATAAAAGTTGGCTTAGCTAAAGGTAAGAGAATTTTTTTTAATGTGTATTTATTTGAACTTCCTAATGTGGCACTTAAATTTTCGTATTGTTTAATTTGATCGTTCCAAAAATTAGAAAAAATAATAATTCCAAAGGGCAATGCAATGATAAACTGTGCAAGTACAACACCAAGGAATGTGGCATTTAAATTTGCAACGATAAAGAAATATTGAAAAAATATTGCCATAATTACTGGTGATAGTAAATATGGAATATAAGCCAAAATTAAAAAGACCGTTTTGTATTTGCTATAAGAAATGTTCTTACTTATTAAAAAACTGCTGCTAGTTACTAAAAAAGATACAAGTGTAGAAAGTGCTAGAGATTGAAAAAACAAAATACCAATTTGGGATTCATTGTCGGCGAAAACAAACCAATTGTTAATAGAAAGTTCATTGGGAAAAACAAATGGAAATACCCAATTTTTCCCCAAAGACAAAACAAGCAAAAACAGTAACGGAAAAAATATTGCTGCAATAAACCCGTATTGTAAAATTTTCTTAATCATTTTGTTTGTTTGGATTAAAAAATTGTGGATTGCTAAAATATAATATAAGTAATAAAACGATAATCAAAATTACATAAACGATACTCATTGCATATCCTTGTGGAATATCTAACAAATTAAATCGTTGTACTTTTTGAATTATTAATACCGAAATCATTTGAGGATTTTGACGACCTAATAATAACGGAACTTCATAACTGCTCATAACAAAAACAACAAATAAAACAATGGAAACAATAGATTTTTTGATCAATATTGGAATGGTTATTTTTGTGAGAATTTGCCAATTTGTAGCTCCTAAAGTTGCACCAAGGTTAGAAAGTGAATTAATTTTTTCGGCAATATAAAGTTGTCTGAATAACAATATAAAAAATGGAGTTATTAATATAACCATGGTAAAAATAATACCTATACCAAAAGCATCGTTTATTAAAACAGGAAAGTTTTTAATACTATTTGTAATATGTAAATTATAAAATAATCGAGATAAAAACCCAGATTGCGCTAAAAATTGGTAACTAAAAAAAGTTACAACTATTGCCGGAAAACACAACGGTAAATAAATAATATTAGAAAGTCTACCTGTATTGATTTCCTTTTTCCAAGATATAGATATTGCAAGTGCAAAACATATTGCAATAAATACACTTGTTACGCCAACAAAAAGACTGTAAAACAAACTATGCCAAAAAGTATAATCGGAAAACAATTTTGTCCAAGCATCAAAAGAAATTGAAGTATTTAAAAAGCCAATAACCCCAATACTATATAGAAAAGCATATACCAGACCAGAAAAAACTGGAAGTATAATTAACAGTATAAAAATAGTTTTTGAAGCTATGTTGGCAAATGATTTCAGATGAATTAATTTTTATTTTTGAATTATTTCTGTTTTAAAATCAGCAGCTAATCGAATCATATATTCTGGTTCTAATTCCATTATTGCTCTTTTCTCAATATCCTTTCTGTTTGGAGCTTTTTTTCTTGCAGGTAAATTATCAAATTTTAATTGGTCTTCTTTACTTAGTTTAACTCTATTTAAGACTGTTCCATCGCCCCAAACACTAGGATCTAATTTTTTTAATTGTGCTTCTGGCGAAACCATAAAGTTGGCTACAACCATGGCGGCTTGTTTTTTTGCACTTGTTTTTATAATTCCTAAATAATGAGAGTTTTGAATACTCCCAAAGTTTGGAACATATGCTGTTGAAGTTTCAGGAAAAACACCTTCTTCTATTTTACTATCAATTTCAGCATCGTTATTACTCATAGTAAACCAAAGTTCGCCATTGCTGAAAAGCTGGTGCATTTGGGCAACACCTTCAGGAAAAACTTCTCCTTTACGCCATAAATAGGGTTTTAATTGATTAATGTAGCTCCATAATTCTTCACTATATTTTTTATATTTTTTTTCGTCAAATTTTCCGTAAAGTTCGTTCTTATTCCCAGAAATATCTACTAACAATGATTTTAAGAACGTAAGACCTGTAAATTGATTATCAAAAGTAAAAACTCCGGGGTTTTTTTTGACAAATTCTAACAATTCGGCTTTAGTTTGAGGCGGATTTACAATTTTTAAAGGATTGTAAATTATCGACATTTGAACATTTCCCCAAGGTAATTCATAGCCTTCTATTTTATTTTGAAAATCAATTCCTATAAATGGATTTTCAAAATCAATATACTTAGAATTTGGTAGTTTTGATGTCCAAGGTCCAAAAAGTGCATCAATTTGACGAAGCTGAAAAAATGTTTCACCATTTATCCAAACCATATCTATTTCACTATTTGGAGCATTTGCTTGCTTTTCTGTCATTAAATTTTGTACAATAGTACTTCCTTGGCCATCAATGATTTCAAGATCAATATCAAATTTATTTTTAACTTGAACTTTTACAAAATTTTTCATGTAGCGATTAATTTTAGAATCGCCCATCCACATCATCATTGTAAGTTTTTTGCCTTTTGAATCGGCGGTAATCGAATCCCAACTTTTTGACAAAACTTTATCAGAATCAACTGAAACTTCTTTTTTACAAGAAATTAAAATTGAAAATAAAAGGGATATAAAAAGTAATTTTTTCATACTGTATTTTATAATAACATCGAATGGACTTTCGACCATCCGATCTGATTTAATTTTTATTAAAACAAATATCTCACACCAAATTGAAATTGTCTTGGTGGCGAAGCATTTCTTTGCGTGAACAATCCGCTAGCGCTTGAACCGCCTTGAATTTGGTTACTTTGGGTAGCATTATTGCTATAACCAGATAAATTTTCGGCATTGAACAAATTAAAAATATCTGCTCTAATTTCAATTTTATTGCTAGATGCTAATTTAAATTGGTGTTGTATACCTAAATCAAAGGTGGTATTCCAAGGCAAGCGATCACTATTTCTGCTTTCTCCGGGAAAACGATCAGAATTACCAGTATATGCGTCGCCAAAACCAGAACCATCACCATTTAAATCGGTAGTACCAAATCCTAGTGGAATTCTATTAATTGGCTGTCCGCTTTGCAATAGTCCAGCCAATGTAACTGTAGTTCCTATAAAAGGATAATAATTATAAATTCCGTTAATATTGTGAGTTCTATCATTTATACTTGGTCCCCATTCTGCTCCATAATTGTTACCGTCTTGAGGTCGGAAATTAATATCCTCTGTATTATTTTTTAAAGAAGAAAGTGTGTAATTTAAACGATACGAAAAGTTATCTGTTCCTCTTGTTTTTTGGTAATTTAAACTTAATGCGTAGTATTTAGATTCACCTTCAGATTCTGTAATCACAACATTTCTTGCAACTCCAGTAATGGTTTGACCATTGATGGTAGCAGAACTATTTGTGATAGGAATAGGACGTGTTGCATCTGCTTCTTCTGGAGTTCTTACTACTACATTATTAGGATCAATTGGATAATCCGAAGCGGCATTTAAGTTGCGTAAACGAAATAAATTTTTTCCACGATTGTGAACCACGTCTGCAAAAAATAATTTGTTACTTTCTAATTGTACTTGATATCCTAATGCAAATTGATGCGAATACGGATTTTTATATCCATTAGGATTTAAAATTCTTCGCTCGTTAGAAAATGCACCTTCACGTTGGTCTTGCAAATCATTTGCAGTTGGTGCATTTAAATAGGTAACATTACTAAGATTTGCAGAAACATTACCATTAAAAGTTACTGCATCAATATTTGTATCTGCAGGCAATATTCCTAATCTAACGAATTCTGCAATTTGCGCTTGATAATCAGCCGATTTCGTATTTTGCTGTAAAGCATCGCTGTAAATTGCATAGTTAATTTTATCGTAAGCAATGCCGTAACCTCCACGAATTGAGCTTGTATTATTTAGTTTGTAATTAAAATTAAAACGTGGAGCTATGTTATTGAAATCTCCTTTATCGCTTCCACCTTTTGACAAATTATCATAATCATAACGCAATCCTAATGTTATATTTAATTTTTCGGAAGCAGACCATAAATCTTCTACATAAACAGAAGAGATGTCTTGATGTGTTCCAAACGATGCAGGTCTTAATTCTACGTTATAATTTAAAACTTGAGCATCAGAAGGAATATCATTTACATTTAAACCTCCGCCAATACCGCTATTTTTAATGGCATCTATTTGATCTTGAGTAAGTTTTACAGTATAATTTCCAACTGGATTTCCTCCGCCAAACAACTCATGATCACCACGAATAAAATTTAAACCCGATTTAATTGTATGATTATTTGCATAATATTTAAATTTTTGTTGCACCTGAAACGTATTTTCTATTGCGTCAAATACATAGCCAGGATTTCCTAAAACTGCTAAAGTTTCATCTTGCGTTCCTAAGACAACAACTTGTGGTGTATTCGGATTGTTAGGGTTTGCATAATTCCATCTAAATCTGCTATATTGAACATTAGTTTCTCCAGAAACTGAACCAAAATTGTAAGCATTTTTAAAAGCAAGTAAAATACTATTTCTTTCTTGAGTATTTCCAGCAGATTGAAAAGTTGCTCCACCATCTAAACCTCCACCTTGTCTTTCTATCGCTACAACACCAATATTTGCACGAAGTGAAGATCTAAAGTTAGAATTCCAAATTTGATCTACTTTAGCTGAAAAATAATCGAACGTATTTGTACCTTGAACGGTTTCGTTTACACCTAATTGAGGAACATTTAACAAATTATCTTTTACGTCTGTTGTATGTTCAAAATTGATATAATAAAATGTTTTGTCTTTTTTAAATGCACCTCCAACTCCAGCACCACCTTGGTATCTCGCGAAACCATCTTTTACTTGATTACCTGATAAATCCCGTTGCGCAAATGTTGATCTAGAATCAATTCGAGAACCTGGACGTGTTATAAAAAATACTTCGCCAGTAAAATTATTAGATCCAGATTTTGGAGTAATATCAATAACTCCACTTCCTGTTAATCCATATTCTGCAGAAAAATTACTAGTTAAAACGGTAATATCTTTTACAAATCCGGAAGGAATATTAAATTTTTGTCCACCTAAAAAACGTTCGTTATTGTCTAAACCATCAATTAAATAGGATGTAAATAGCCCATTCGCACCATTAATACTAACGTTTGGTGCTTCACTATAAAAACCTGTGGCCTGAGTTACATTTGGTAATCGGTATAAAACTCTGGTTATATCTCTACCTTCAACTGGAATTTCTTGAATTTCAGCAGCTTTTAGCTCAAAAGAAACTTCGGCATCACGAGTGTTAATTTTTCCAGTTGAACCAGAATTAATTACAACTTCATTTAATTGTTCTGAGTTTGGCTCTTGTAAAACTAAAGTAACTTCTGGGTTTTGATTAGAGCGGATACTAATGAAATCACTATTTTGAGCAGAATATTCTAAATTTCCTAAGAACTTAATTTGATATCCATCTATAGATTGTAAATTTTTGAATATTACTTTTCCTTGAGAATTAGTAACTGATTCTAATTTTAAGTTTCTAGACGAATTCTCTAAAGTTATTGATAAATTAGAAATTGGTTTTTGAGAATTTTTTTCTACGGCACTTACCGTAAAATCTTGTTGAGCAAAGGACAAAGCACTTAAGCAAAGCATTGCCAATATTAAAATTTTTTTCATGTTTGGAATTACTGGTTTATATAATTTAAATTTATTTAGATAACAACAGATTCCGGAGAACCTTTATTAAATAAAATTGAGTTAAAATATATAAAAAAGCTTCCTTTTTGAAAATTGAAAATAAAATTCAATTCGAATATGCAAATTTGCAAAAGATGTTTTAAAAGATTAGAAAAGCCTATTCTTTTAAAATTGAATTTAAAAAAATTACTTGAATTAAAATCATTTAAAACTTCTAAACCAATTAAGTTTCTATCCTTGAAAAGTACTTGTAACTCCTTTAAAACCAATTTAGATTGCCACGATATGGCATCAAAAGCATTAGAATCAAAATTTGATTTTGAAACACCCATCAAATAAGTTCCACCGTTATTATCTGGACCTAAAACAGTAGTGTTTTGGAGAAGTATTTGACTTGCATTTAAAATCTTTTTTGCATCTAAATCCAAACAATCATTTCCAATTACAATTACTTTTTCAAAACCATTGTCAAACACTTGTTGCGTTGCAGCTGTAATTCGTTCTCCAAAAGTTTCTCCAACTTGGTTGTTTTCATTAAAAACGAAAAAATCTAATTTAGTTTTTTTTATTTCTTTAAGAATTCTGTAATTCAGAATATTCCAAAGATTTAAATTTTTCTTTCTATTAGTTGCAAAAAATTTGATGTCAGATTCAACTTTTGCAGTCTGAGCAAATAATAATATCGCAACATTGGATTTAATAGTCAAATTAAAAATAATTTAAGAGTGCTTTTGATTTATCGAAGATAGTTAAAATTAACCCAAATTAAAGTTTAGTTTAAATTTAGAAAAATTAAGTTTATTTACGTAAATACGTCGTCCAAGGTTTTAAATTAGTTTCGAAATAATTAAATTAAAATTATAGAATTACTTTTAATTCAATTAAGTACTTGTTTATCAAATTATTAATTAATTAAATTAATAACTAGGAAAAATTTAAAAACAAAAAAACCACTGATTACCAGTGGTTTTATCTGTGATCCCAGAAGGATTACAGTTCATCAATTTAGAAATATCTAATAAAACTTAATTATACTGATTTTTAACATTTTATACTTTTTACTATTCATATAAATTCATTTAAATTCATATAAATTATATTTTTGTTGACTAAATGTTGACTAACAATAATTTTATATTACTTTTGAAATAAAAAGAAACTGCATGGCAACATTAAAATATTTTCTTCAAAGTAAAACAGAAAATGCAAATATTTATATTAGGTTTTCCATTAATAGGGATAAACTACTGAAAAGAAAAACTGGTTTCGTTGTAAATCCTAAAAATTGGAACACTTTAAAAGAAAGTATCATTTTAAGGGATGAAGATAGTAAAGTTTTAAATTCCAATTTAAGAGATTTAAAAATTTACATTGAAAAACAATATAATAAGTCCGTAAGTTTAGGAAAAGAAATTGATGGAGCTTGGTTAATGCTTCAAATTGACCTTTTTAATAACAAAATACCAGTTTTACAATTAGATGTATTAACTAATTATATTCAAAAATACATTGATGATGCTCCATTTAAACAAAATGCAAAAAAAGAATTAGGTTTAAGTTCTGGTAGAATTCGAAATATAAAACTTTTTAAAAATACAATTTTGCGATATGAAAAAGAAGTTTTAAAGGGAAAGAAAATTATTATAAGAGATATAAATTTGGAATTCTCAGAAAAATTTAAAACTTGGCTTTTAAGTATGGATTATTCTATTAATTATGTTGGCAAAAATCTTGCAAATCTTAAAACTATTTGTATTGAAGCATCCAAAAATGATATTGATGTTTCCAAACAGTTAAACAGTATCAAAAAAATTTCGGAAAGTAAAGAACCCGAAGATGTCGTTACATTAAACGAAGACGAGCAAATTTTAATTAGAAAAGCGGAAATTACGTCAAGAGGTTATAATAATGCTAGAAAATGGTTATTACTAGGCTGCTTAATTGGTCAGCGTGGCGGAGATTTATTAAATATAACGGAAAAGAACATAGTTAAATTTGGAGACAATAAAATTATAGAACTTAAACAACAAAAAACTGGTAAATTGGTGGCTATTCCGTTAATTCCAGAAGCTATAAAAATAATAGAAAGTGGAATGCCCTATAAGATTTCTTTAGCAAAATTTAACCTATTCATAAAAGAAGTTTGCAAAATGTCAGGTTTAACAAAGCCTACGGTAGGTAGGAAAAAATTAGGACCAAATATACCAACAGAAAAAAGTGTTTACCCAAAACATGAAGTTGTTTCGTCACACATTTGCAGGCGTTCCTTTGCAACAAATTACTATGGTAGGATACCTACTCCTATTTTAATGAATATAACCGCCCATGGCACGGAAAAGATATTCCTTTCCTACATAGGTAAAACCACTTATGACAATGCCTATCAAATGTTGGAGTACTTTAACAAACTATAATCAAGATAATAAAATCAATAGAAATTTTACTTAAAAATGAAATATACCACGATCTACAATTCATCCTATCAAATTGCCTACGATAAATTTGAAAGGTTAACTAAAAAATTTTTTATTATCTCTAATAAAGAGGATAGATCTTATAACTACTTTAGAAATACATTTTCATACGAAAGCTCCAAAGCAATGGCAAAAAGGCTCGATTTAATTTATCATATGCCAGGATATCCAACGTTAATGGAAAAATTTGAAAGAAGAAATAAAAACTACAGTAGGAATCAAATTGAACGTGTTTTTGAAAACGAAATTTATATAGCTTTTGTTGAAATTTCAAAAGAAAAGCTACCAAAAAATTATAATTTTTGCAAATTGGTATTTGATTTTGCAGTTATACAGGCTTACCAAGACCTACAATCCACTGTGGTGAAAAATTCAGAGTTATTAGAGTTAATCTATAAACTAGAAAAATTTGAATTGTTTAAGGTTAGAAAAATTAATGAAACTTCAATTTATGAAAATTCACTTTATTTAGAGTTATCCAAAATAGAAAAGCCGACTACATCTAAAAAACCGGATATTATAATCAACTCTAATCTCATTGCCGATAAACTTTTTGAATTCTTGGTTGAACATTATAAACCCAACAATATCCAACAAATAAAGTTTATAAACATTTGGCACTTCTTAAAAAGAGACGTTGATTTATCAAAGTACGTTTACAATCCAACACAGAATGATTATAAACTAATTATTAAAGAAAAATATGATGTAGACATTAAAAAATTTGAAAAATCAGATAATTATTTTGAAAAAGTAAAGCCAGTTTTAAGAGATTTAGAATACGAATTCGACAAAAAATAAAAGAAAGATCTTTTATAAATACATTATACCCCAAATATACCCAAAACATACCTTTTTATACCATTGTTAACCACCTAACTATCTAAATATCATTGTGATTCAATCTTAAACGAATTACAATGAACAATCAAATCTTTTTAAACGGAATCACAATTGAACAATTGGCGGAAGCATTAAAGCCACTTTTAATTGAATTAAAACAATTATCAGAAAAAGAAAACGAACCAGAACTCTTAACAAGAGAACAGACTTGTACTCTACTTTCAATCAATAAAACTTCACTTTGGAAGCATAGCAAAAGTGGAAAACTAAAAAGCTACGGTTTAGGAAATCGGGTATTCTACAAAAAATCCGAATTACTAGATGCAGTGAAACCTTTAAACTTATAAGGTTTTGGAAACGGCAACTAACAAAACCATTCCCAAAAAACATATTTCTGAAAGTATACAATTAGAATTTCAAAATAATTCTAACTTAAAATACGATATTCAAAATCGCAGTATTATTGATGCTGAAAATAATTTCATTAATGCCTTAAAAAACATGGCAGGAGATAATTTTAATCCAAACAGCATTGGCTTTTCAGAAATTACACGTTTGGCAATGGCGTATTTCTATACTGAAATCTTTAAACATAAAATAGAAGATAGTTTTTATACTTTATCCATGGTTAAAGGTTTTTTGGATGGCAATAACCTATCCAATTATACTGCGATTTATGAATATGATGTAGTTTATTATAATTTAGAAAGAACCGAATTTTTTAGACATTGTTGGCTGATAATACAAGCGGCATGGTTTTTTAATTCTGAATTTTTTGGTAGTCACCAACATTTAGAATATTTATGCCACTACCTAGAAACGGGAGAAAAATTATGTATTAAGAATTATCAATACGATAAAGAGTATTTGGAAAAAAAGTATAGTGAAATCGAGAATCAAAAATTAAATAACTTTACCATTCAACGTAATACTTTTATTAACCAATGGTATTTTTATATTCTTTTTTTAATCTGTAACGAATTAAAAATTTCTACAAAAAATTTCAAAATTTCTACAAAAGATAATCGTGAATTTAATCCAATCACAAAAACCTCTAGACAATTACGCCCTATTACTCCCTTCAAAGTAAATGAATGTGATATTAAAAGCGCGTTTCCTTCTTTTATAGACACTTTCATAGGCTCTAATTTAAAAGATAAGGTTTACAACAATTTGATGCTAATTAAAGGGATTACTAGAGGCCAAGCTAAAATTATATTTAATAAATATTGCAATAGTGGTAAATATCATTCGAAAGAGGAAACGGCTGATTTTTTCCAAAACTGCGGTTATTCGAAAGCGCAAAGTGAGCAAATACTACTACTAACACACGATTTAAACAAAAAGTTTTATTCCTTCATGACAAATTACGAATATAAGGCAATAAATAAATTTGTTCTTGCTAACGATTTGGTTAGAGGTAGCAGATTACATGATGCAGTTATTTTTATTGATGATAAAACAAAGCCAATACTCTTGCGAAATAATACAAAAGTGGAATTTGGTTTTAAACATCTTAATAATCCGAAATATCAAGAAAGTTTTAGTTTGTCCAGAAGCAAAATAGCTTACGCTTATGTAAGTAGTATTACTCAAAATTTAGAATTAATTACCAAAATTGAATTTCAAAAGCCAAGTGTGAAAGGAGAAGCTTTAGGTTTTAAATTTTATTCTAACAATTATAACTATGTATCTGCTGCATTCAATTTGCAATTTCCTTGGACGAATGATTTGTTTGAAATGCAAGTAAACACAATGTTTGCAACCATTTTTAAATTAAATAGTGATATTTTATCGCCTAGATATATCTATATCATTCTAAGTCATATTAGAGCAAAAAGTAACGTGATTTTTAATGTCAGAGCTCTTTATCGTAGAATTTTAAAAACCAATTTTAAAGATTTTAAAGTACCTATTAAACAAAGGGATTTTAATTTCACGGAAAGCCATAATTTTAAAACTAAAATTGAATTTCTTAACGAACTAAATAAGTCCCGAGGAATAGTTAATACTAACGCAAATTATTATAATCTTTTTTGCATTCTAGAGGAAAGAATATGTAATAATGATTATGCCTATTTGGATGAAGTAAAAATTATTGGGAAAAGAAAAAACAATTTATTGGCTTTTTCTGTTATTCGAGTTTTTAATTTGTTAGCAACAGGTAACATTCGAAAACCTAGGAAAGTAGTTAAGAGTTACCCTCTTTCTAAAGAATATATAAAGAGGGTAACTCTTAACTCTAAAAATAATTGCAAAGTGTCGTGTAGATCTAATTTAAACCATATCAAAATCGAACAATTGTATTTAATTTTAACAGAAATACTCCAATTAGATTCTAATATCGATGTCAAAAAGGATACTTTAGTTCAAGATGAATTAAAACTACAACTAACAAAAATGATAGTAGGAACTAACAATTATACCCTGGAAACAGCAGTAGAGTTTTTCAATAATAATTACTTACCAACTAAAACAGTAAAAGTTCCTTTAAATTTTAAATTAGATGGGATTTTTAATGAAGATTTAAGTAATTCTATTTTCAATAATATAGACATCAAAGACGCGAGTTGCATGGGCGAAATATTTTTTCTAGAATACCAAAAATTTCATGGTCTTAATGAAAAAGAGAAATTCATATACTCGCCAATAAAAGTCTTATATGAAAATCCAATGCCAGAAATCGACTTTGATGTTTAAAGAGTTCTATCAAAATGAAGAAAACGACCAAGCACTATTAAAGATTGAATTAAAAAGTCAACTTCAGGCAAAATAACCCTATCACCGAAAATAACGAACAATATCAACTATACAGTCCAGAAGAAGAATTACTTTTAACGCGGTTTGAACCTTGCGAAAGAGTAAAGGCTAATGTTTTCTTAAATGCTTCGCAAATAGCAGCTAAACTGGCTGAAAAAGCTAAAATAAATATTACGGATGGTACAATTAATAAATTAGGCAAAACATTAAAAAAACAAAACTTCATTCGATTAAAAAAGAACGGAATAGCAGTGTACGTTTTAATAGAAAATACATGGGAAGACGTCGATAACAGAAACAAAGTTGTTGAACAATAAACAACAAAAAATCATCATTTTTAAAGTGGAAAACTAGCGTTTCCACTTTTTTTGTGTTTACTTCTTTGTATTACTTGATTTTGCATCATTTTCAAAGGGCAGGCAGGGTAACTAAAAAACGCAACAAATAGTTACCATTTTTTTTCTTCTCAAACATTTGGGCAACATTAGACCAAAATAATGCAAATTAATAAACCCTAAAATCCAGTTTGCACTCAATAATCCCAATAAATCCGTTTTATTTCAATCCTAAAAAATAAAAAATATTTTACGTCTTTTTCCTTACACCCTAC
>JBLIJW010000046.1:0-21498 GCA_047636155.1 Flavobacterium sp.
AAATCGTGCTTTTCAGTTTTTTGAGCTGCGGTTTGGTATCCTTTTATTCTGTCATTGTTACAAATGATAAGTGTTTTCAAGACATCAATTGTTTTTTCTTTTTCCATTTTTTCACTATTTTTTTTTAGGTGGCTGAATAAGTGGCTATTTGAGGTCTTTATGTTAAAATCCTATGAACTCTCTAGATATTAGGTTGCTAAAAAGTTTGAAAACTTCTTATGACTTGTTCATCAGAAACAATATTAGCTCAGTTCCATTTGCTTAGATATTTTATGTATATAAAAGCCTCTTTCTTTTAATCACCAATGGTTAAATTGTACATAGAAGTTTCAAGTCTAAATAAATATTTTATTTATTAGTGCTTTTCTTTTTGGTATTAAAGTTTCTGTTTTTTTAAATAATTTCCTCTTACTTTTTTAATGGTAACTATGTTTGATAATAGATTAAGTAAGTAGTGTCTTATAAAACATTGGTAATAGTAAAAAAATTATGCCACTGCCATTGTAACAAGCATTAATTTTATTAAGTTATGATCAGCATTTAGAAATGATATTTGATTAGTTATCAAATTCTGCTGTCCAGTATTTAAATACTCTAAATCGTCTTTCAAAACATTTTTATAAACACTTATTGCAATATCTTCACCAAATTCACATGATTTCAGAATTGCTTTTCGGTCGTTACAAGTTAATGCTGCTTTCGCATCCATCCATTCCCGATAGAATATTCCGGATGTCAATGTTACGTCAGCTACTTCTCCATTTAGACCATTGACTGCATTTACCAATTCTTGTTTGCATTTTAGACTTGTTGAACAAAATTGGCCAAACAAAGCTTTTAAATAGTTTTCCCTAGTTTCTTCTGAAGCTGTTTTGTATCCTTGAATTCTATAATTATTAATAATGATGAGCGAATTTAATACTTCAATCGTTTTTTTGTTATTCATTTTGGTTAATTTTAAATTATTAAAAAATTCTACTTTTACTCGTCAGTCTATTTTTTAAACTCAATCTAATTATAGTATTTGACTGTCATAACACTATCTAATTTAGGTTGTGATAAAATTTAATAAATCTGTATTAAGTTTTTCTTTTTCAGTAATAAATAGTTCATGTGGAGCATTATTATACCATATGTATTCTGTATTTGAATTAATACCTGTATATTCTTTATCAAAACCATTTTCTGATTTAAGTTTTGGCATCTTGTAGACTTTCATTTGAGATTATTTGTTTCTGGTATAAACATTTGAAAAAGTGGTGTTCTTATTTTTGTTTGAAATACTTTGCAAATCATTAATTGAGCAATCTGTTAAGGCCTTATTATTTAAATTTATCGTATTACAACTTAATATTATAAATAGTATTGCAATTATCAATGAGAGTGTTATTTGTTATTTGTTATTTCTTCATTTCTAGTTATTTTTCATTTTTATTCAACCTCTTATTCGGCTTCAATAATAATAGCGGTAATTGCTACTTTTAAAAGTTTATTGTCAGCGGCTTTTTCTTCTTGTAGGGTTTTTTCAATAATTCGGCAACTTCTATTAAACCTAATTTTTTGGCAAACTGATGTAGCGTCACATAAGTTACAATTTTATAATGTTCTTCTTTTTGTGATGCTGAAATAATGCTTGCTTCGCTCATTGCTCCTAGCTCGCAATATTTGGTTATTTCTCTAGCTACTTTAATTAAACCTTCCATTACTTCGCATTTTATAACAACTGGTTTTTTATTAATGTCTGCAAAAATTTTGACTAGGCGTTCTACTTGTTTATTAGTTTTTTCGAGATGAAACAATAGTGCTTCAATTAAATCAATTGATGTGGCATTTTTAATCATGAAAGTAATTGCTTTAGTGAGTGCTTTTTCTGACCAAAAAATATTTTTTAACTGGTCTTCAAATAATTTCATTAATTGCGATGTTTTCATTGCGATACTTTTTGGTTTCTCTTTTTAGTTTCCTTGCTAGTCTTTATGTTCGCGTTATTTTCTATTATGTTTTTTTAATTTGGTAAATCTGTATATCGGTTTCTATTCGTTTTTTTTACATAAAAAAAATGCAATGATCAAAACAATAATAATTGCAAGTATTAAGAATATTTGGATCAAAAACCCTACACTCACCTTGAGAATAGGTACTTCCGTTAATAGGTCGTAAGAGCTTACTTTTGATGAAACGTTAAGCATTAGTGTTCGTTTAAAATGGATTATTTTTTTCATAATTTATTTTAAAAAAGAGCTTTCAGGATGCATAAAATTTTATCAATCGATTTTAGATTAATTATTGATAATAATCATGTTTCTCCCTTTCGTTTTTATAATTAAAATTATGGATTACCTTCTGTTTGATTTGGTTCTTTGGGATTTGGCTTTTGTTTGTTGAAATCCTCATTAGTTTTTTCTATTGAAATACATGTATTTTGTTGATTGAGATTGTAATTCTCTTGCTGATCAGTAATATCTTCATTTTCAGATTCATCATTTTTATTATTTTGGTAGCCACTCTGCCGCGTGTTTTATCTAAATCTATATTTTTTTCCTTCAGCTGCGTCATTTTTTTGATCATTGTAGTGGTCATTTTGATTACTACCCATTTTCACTCAAAGTTTAATTAGATCATAATTGCAACCTAACAAAGTTGAAATACTTAATTGATAATAGTGTTGCATAATTCTAGAAAAAGAATGCATAATTAAAAAAGGGTTACCAGCTTCGGTAACCCTTTTAGGAGTTCTTTATAGAGTAATCTTCCTGTCTACTTTTATTTTTAATAAATACTGATCTGGAAAACAATTCTTTGATTTACAAGTCTTCTAATCCTTTTCTTCTAAAGGTTTTCATATTTTTGAAAAAGGTTGGCGTTAGTCCTGTGACATTCTTAAACTGATTTGATAGATGTGAAGAATGGCTATAGTTCATTTTGTAAGCAATTTCTTTAATGGAAAGTTCATCGTAAATAAGTAGTTCTTTTACTCTTTCAATTTTATGCATCACGATAAAATGTTCAATAGTAATACCTTTACTTCGAGAAAAAACAGCAGAAATGGCAGAATAATCCATATCAAGTTTCTTACTCAAAAAATCTGAGAAATTTGTTCGTGGCAGTTCCTCATCACAGTGAATCATTTCTATAATTGCAGTTTTTATTTTTTCAACAAGTTGTGTTTTTTTATTTTCCAATAGTTCGAGACCTATTTCGTTCAAAGCAGCCTCAAATTCGTTAGTGTTTTCTATTGAAAGGGTTCCAATAATTCTTACTTCTCCCAATTCTACTAGACTGTATTTTATCCCAAGTTTTTCTAACTGGTATATTACCATCAATTTGCAACGTAAACTCACCATGTTTTTTATGAATAGTATCATTTTAATTCGATAATTAAAGCGGTTAAAAAGGGTTTCATTTTATTCTGGTAATTTATAATGTGGTTGCTACTAAATCAATTATTTTATAAAAAGAGAGGATTTTCATCTGTCAAAATATGCTTCGGTACTCAAAAAAAAGTTCTCGACTCCTTCTAGAACCAGTTTTTTAATTAATTCAAAATTAATTGGTCTATAAAAGTTTACGTTTGCCCCATTGCATATGTTTTATTATCCTCTTTTTTTGTTACTGAAATAGAATAAACGGCAATCAATATTTCATTATTTTTTTGTTTCTAAATTTCTATAAGCATTTTAATCCTATTTTTCGCGGAATGATCAGTTAAAAAATAATATCGATTAATACCGTCTTTATTGATAAATACTGGTCAATTATACACCATTATTTACCGTTTGAACGATATGCTTTATTTCCATTTCTTCAAATATAGATTTAAAAAGAAGTCGTTTACCTTTATCACTATCCTTAGGAAAAATTCCGAAAGATTAATTTTAAATCAATACTTTTTCTAATCAGTTGGTAAAAAAATATCGAATGTTGTTCCTCTGTTTACTTTACTTTTAACCGTGATTTCTCCATGATGATTTTCAACAATTTTTTTTACAATGGAAAGACCAATTCCTGTTCCGGCGTATTGTTCTTTATTATGGAGCTTTTGAAATACTTCAAAAACTTTTTCGTTGTATTTTTCTTCAAATCCGATACCATTGTCTTCAACCGAAATGTGACAATAATTTTTTTCAGAAGAAAGATTTTGGTGCTTTTCTTTGTTGCCTTTTACAATGCAACTTTTTATTATTATATGTGGCGAAACGTTTGGTTTTGAAAATTTTAGTGCGTTACCAATAAGATTTTGCATTAGTTGGTAGAATTGAAATGCAATGACTTTTGCTTCACAAATTTCTGCAACTTCTATAATTGCTTTTTTTTCATCGACTAATTCTTGGAAATCTGCTTTTATAGTATCTATAATAGCGTTAAGATCTGTAATTTCAAATTTTCTCTCGGATGTATTTAAACGAGAAAAACTTAGTAAATCGTCAATCAACGTTCGCATTCGTAAAGTGGCATCTTCAACACGTCGAAAATAACTTATTCCAGTTTCAGATAATTTTTCTGATGTTAAAATCCGATTTATAAAAATTTGTATTTTTCTGAGTGGTTCTTGCAAATCATGACTGGATACAAAAGCAAAGGCTTCTAGCTCTTTATTTATTTTTATTAGTTCATCTGCTCTTTTTCCTTTTTCTAAGCTTTCAAAAACTAACTCCTTATTAGCTTTTTGCAATTCATAAGTTCTATTTAATACGGCATTTTCCAATAGTTCTCTTTGTTCCTTTTGCTCTTGTATTTCGGTTTTTGAACCTATCCACATTTTTATTTTTCCCTGATCATCTTTTAAAGCCACAGCTTTAGTTAGGTGCCATAAATATTTTCCATCTTTACCAAGCAACCTGTTTTCCGCATTATAATCTTTACCTGTCTTTATACATTCCTTCCATTTTTTTTCCTCTTTTTTCCAATCATCGGGATGAATGATCTTTTCCCATCCTGTGCCTTTTAATTCATCAAAGGACTTTCCGGCATAGTCGAGCAATGTTTTATTAAAATAATCTTTGTTGCCATCTGCATCAGTGGTCCATACTTTTTGAGGCATTAATTCTGCCATCATTCGAAATTGTTTCTCACTATGCTTTAAAGAATCTTGTGCCAACTTCTGTTCATGAATATTAAAACCAATGCCTATGTAACCCATAAAATCACCATTAGTTAAGTGGCGGGGATTAGCCTGAACGGAATGCCAAAGGTATTCGCCATCATGCCGCTTAATTCTTATAGCAGGAACAAAATAAGGTTCTTTTTTTTCAAAAGCAGGTAAGTATATATCCATTATAACCTGTAAATCGTCAGGATGCACTTTACTAGTCCAGTCCTTGCCAATGGCTTTTTTAAAACTTTGATTGGTGTAATCTAACCAGTTTTTATTCCAGTAACTGATGCTTGCCTCTTCATTGGGTTCAATAATGAAAATGTGTATGGGCACATTATTTGCCAGTATTCGGAAACGTTCTTCGCTTTCTTTTAAATGGATGTTTGCAAGAGCTTGTGGTGTTACTTCATTCGCTATTACTGCTATACCTTCCATATCTCCATTTATATTGCGTTGTGCTTGATAAACAAAATTATAATAATTTACTTCTTTAATACCATTACGCAAAAGTGAAACAGGTACTTCAAAAGCACGAACAGGCTGTCCTGTTTTATAAACACTTAATAATAGCTTATCAAAACCCTGTTCAACTATTTCGGGTAAGATTAATAATAAAGGTTTTCCAATGACATCTTTTCCCTTGCCCCAAGAATTTATAATAGCATCGTTAGCAATTTCTATAATCATATCTTCGCCTTTAAAAATAGCTATCATTGAAGGAGAAGAATGAATCATATTGTGGTAGCGATGTTCACTTTCTTCCACTTTTGCATGTGCTTTTTGCTTTTCAGTAATATCCTCTATTGATAACAAGATCAATTTCTCTGAAGTGTTTTTGTTGATTACCTCACGGGCATTGAGCAACATTACTAACTCACCAATATTTCGAAAAGAATGAGTAACCTCAAAATCATTAAAAATTGATTCTTCAGGAAGAATTCTCTCAAGCAAATTTCTCAATTCGGGAATATCCCACTGTTTGTCACCTAGCTCATAAATTAAAATATTTTCTGTTTCCTTTTCATTTACCTTAAATGTTTTATAAAAAGATTTGTTCGCTGTTTTAACTCGGAGGTTTTTATCCAGCATCAGTAAAGGTTCGCGAATGTTTGCCACAATAGATTCGGAATAGTTTTTTGCTTCCGCTATTTGTTCATTCAAACTAATCATTTCATGGTTTACCACCATTAGTTCTTCATTGGTACTTTGTAGCTCTTCTTTACTGGTTTCTAATTCTTCGTTTAAACTCTGAAGTTCTTCGCTACCACTCAGCAATTCTTCGTTAGCACTTTGTAGCTCTTCGTTCGCAGCTTCTTGTTCTTCGGTAATACTGCGCATATCTTCCCGAACTTGGGTAAGTTCGAGTTCTAATTGCTTAATGCGTAAGTCTTTATCGTCGGTTTTGGTTTTCCTTGTAGGCTTTTTATTTTCGGTTGATTCCTGTTTGTTTTCAATGGAACTATTATCATGAAAAAGAATTAAATAATGAGGTTCTATGGTGTTCGGCAACGGAATGGCTTCGATAGTAATATTTGCTAAATTACCGTTTATTTCAATGGGTACATTTTCTTTTACAACCGTAAGTTTTCCTTTTTTTGTTTTATGTATAATATTTCGCAATTCAAATGCCAAACCATTTTTTGCCAATACTAATAAGTTATGACTTGGTTTACCTGATGATTGTTCCAAATAAGAACTAGTACTTCCACGAAACTGTACAATATCCATAGCCTCAGTTATGACCACACCAGCAGGAGAATATTTACTGAGCATAATGTCATCAGCTATTTTTTGAAAATCAGAACGCATAGTTTCGGTTTTGGGTTTGTCTTTATTATTTATCAAATTTGATTCCGTTCTGTGACTAGCCAGATGAATAAATCGGCTTGGTACATCTTTACGGCTATATAATTTATCGTTTTTTTCAATCGATGCAAAAAGATCTGGAACGCCACTGGTCGTTTCTGATTTGCCAAGGAGCAAAAATCCTTTTGGATTTAAAGCATAATGAAACGTGGTCATAGCTTTTTTCTGTAAATAAGGTTCCATATATATCAGCACATTGCGACAACTTACTAAATCTAATTTTCCAAAAGGAGGATCTTTTAAAAAATTATGTGTTGCAAAGACACATAGGTCTCTTATTTTTCTGTTCACTTGGTAGCTGCCATTTGTTTTTGTAAAAAACTCATCCAGGCGTTCTGTTGATAGTCCTGCTACTTCCATTTTTGAGTATATGCCTCTTCGTGCTTTTATAATAGCAGGCGCACTTAAATCAGTAGCGAAAATTTGTACTTTTTCTTCAGAATCAACTAGCGTATTGCTACCTAAAAATTCCTTAAGGCACATTGCCATTGAGTAGGCTTCTTCACCAGTGCTGCAACCTGCAACCCATATACGAATGGGTTCAGTTGCTTGTTTATTATTTATAATGGAAGGAAAAACATTGGAACATAAATTATCGAATACTTTGCTGTCACGAAAAAATGATGATACCGGTATTAAAAGGTCTTGATACAAAACATCTTGTTCTGGCTTGTTTTCTCTTAAATAGTTGAGATAATCAGTAGGTGCTGCATTTTTGTTAATTGCCATTCTGCGAAGAATTCTTCTGCGAATCGTGGTTTGTTTGTAATAGGTAAAATCGGTTCCTTTACGGATACGAAGTACTGCATTAATTTGTTTAAATGCTTCTTCATCCCCCAAGGGTAAATTTTCTTCAACAGAAGTGGACTTAGTAATAATTTGAGTAACCTCTAATAGTTTTTCCGGAATTTTATCTGGAGAAAGAATGAAATCAACTACTTCAGCATGCACGGCACTATTAGGCATGTCTGGATAGGCTGCTGACTCTTCGTCCTGCACAAAAGTGATGCCTCCGTAATCTTTAATGGCTTTTAAACCCAATGTTCCATCTGAACCAGTACCAGAAAGTATGACACCAATAGCATGGGCTTGATGCACAATTGCCAATGAATTAAAGAAAAGGTCAATAGGCAGGTAGCGCTCGGTTTTACTTTTTTCAGGTCGTGGAGCTAGCAGTAAAACGCCATCGGTTGCCACCATTATTTTATTGCTTGGGATAACATAAATATGATCAGGTTCTACCTTAATATCATCCGCAATTTCTAAAACAGGAATTGATGTTACCTTTTGCAGAATTTCGGTTAGCATGCTCTCGTGATTGGGATCTAAATGTTGCACCAGCACAAACGCCATACCACTATCAACTGGTATTGCCTTAAGTAGTTTTTTAAACGCGTCCAATCCACCTGCTGACGCACCAACACCAATAACCGGAAACAGATTCTTTGATTTAATTAAATTTTCAGAATGCTTATTTTTTGGAAGCGTTTCTTTCATCAGATGTTGATTTTTCTTCTCCTGTTAACATAAAATTTTCTTGTATTGGCAATTCAGTATTTCTTTCGGCGATGATTTTAAGAGCTTTATAAATAACATTTTTAAGTTCAGAAAATTTGGCAGGCTTACGAATGTAATAGTGTGCAGCATCTTTAAAAACCATTTTAACCTTTGTCTGATCATTGGCGGTTGAGAATATAATAACTGGTAGATTAAGTAATTTCTCATCGCGTTTTATCTGACCTAACGCGACAAATCCGTTTTTGCGAGGCATGTTGAGATCCAGAAAAAGAACATCAGGAAGAATATTATCTTCTTTTGCTAGCAGTTCCAAGAGTTGTTCTCCATCATGCACTATGGTAAGGTTTGCCTTTACAGGCAAGACTTCCAAAGCCTCTTTAAAAAGAAGACAATCGGATTGGTCATCATCAGCTAGATAGATGTTTAGTTCACTGGTAATGGCTTGCATTGCAACTATTGTTTTCATTTTTGTCATTTAAAAAAGGATGCAGATTAAGCTTACGTTTTTTGTTACTATATTCTAGTGCTTAGGGTAAGTGAAGTGTAAATAAATCCTTCATCATTTTTTATTAACTATCAAATGAGAAATTAATTATATACAAACAAAGTTATACTATTATATATGGTATTAAGTGGATTTGCAATCTTATTTAATAAAGAACAGCTAATTAGTTTTATAAATGGTAATTTATGCTTTGTATTCAACGAATCTCATTGATTTAATTCCTATACTTTGTTTTCTGAAACTCCATCAAAGTGACAAATCAGTACTATTTTAATTTGTCCACTTTTTTTATAAAACGTATTAAAGTTTAATTTTATAAAAATACGGCTATAAAATATCGCATACATTTATTTTTCTCTTTTAAAGAGAAAGTTTAAATACAATTTTTTGCCGAATTAATGTAATTAATCATAGATACTAGAGAGTAAATTTAATAATTCAGAGGATATCAACTTTATAATATTCAAAATTTAAACATTCAAAACATGAAAAAGCAAACAATTTTAATAGCTGTGCCGGATCTGGATTAGGAAAAGGAACTGCATTAGAACTTGCAAAAATTGGCCATAACATTATCGTGGGAATGTATACTTGGGAATAGCTTTCGCGTTTCAAAAAAGAATTGGAAGAAGCAAAATATAAAGATAATATCGAATTAATTAAACTAGATATTTTGGATAGTATTGATTGTGAAAAAATCTTTCAATATGATATTGATATTCTGGTAAATAATGCAGGAATTGGTCAAACCGGACCATTAGCAGAAATACCAGTTGATTTAATTAGAGAAGTTATGGAAACAAATACGTTTTCTCCTTTAGAGTTTTCACAACCCTTTATTAAAAAAATAGTAAAAAATAAAAAAAGGTAAAATCTTTTTTGTTTCGTCTGTGGCTGGTTTAACAACCTCTGCTTTTCTAGGTCCATATAATGCTTAAAAACATGCTTTAGAAGCAATTTCACAGTGTTTGAGAAACGAATTATTACCTTTTGGCATTACTGTTGCCACAATAAATCCTGGTCCGTTTGATACCGGTTTTAATGATAGAATGCACGATACATACAAACAATGGTTTGATGAAAGGTACCATTTTACCGATAAAAAAGAAATTGAAAAGGCAGCTAAATTTATGGCCGAAAATCAATTTGATCCGCAATCCATGATTGATAATGTGGTAGAAATTATTGGCGGAAAAGATGGAGTTTTCAGAAATATCCATGCGCAAAATTTTGAAGAAATATGTAAAAAATACCAAAAAGGCCAACATGAGTTAAAGAATTGATTTACAAAGTGTTCCGAAAAAATAAAAACCTAATACTTTAAAGATTCAATAATTATTGAGAAAAATTAAATTCTGTAATTTAGTTTACAATAGACTTATTTATAAGAAATTGGAGTATTTTTTAAAAACTATGCGCTAAGTTTTATCGTATATATTTTAAAATTTAATAATGAGTACAAATTATTTTTGGCATAGTACCTTTTCAAAAACTAAAATATCCAAGTCAGAAAATAAATTAGAAATAGATTTTAAGGATCGAAGTTTGTGATTAGTGAGAGAAGAAATAGAATCCGTTCGGTTAATAAAATCGAAGGATTCTAAATATAATATAATAGCAGTTGCATTTCCAATCACTTTGTTTGTAGTTTTTATTTTGAATTTTGAAATTCAATTTTTACATATACTTGGTTCAGGAATGCTAATGCTTCCCTTCTTTGCTTTTGCCTACTATTTCAAATTCAATAATTATAATTTAATTTTGGTTACAACCAATAAAGAAAAAATACGCCTTGATGCCAATTCTAAAAAACGAAATGAAATTAAATCGTTGTTTTATTTTTTAAACGATTGGAAGGCTAAGAAATCTAATTCTTTTTAAGGAATTAGAACTTCACCTTGCCAATTGCTAAAACCGCCATCTAAATTAAACGTAGTTTTAAAACCCAATTGTTGCATAATAGCGCATGCTTGTGCGCTTCTACTTCCTGCCTTGCAATACACAAAGTAATTTTTGGATTTATCTAACTCTTCTAATCGGTATATAAAACCTTGTCCTTTAAAAATGTCATTTTGAATTGCATTCGGAATTATTCCTTCTTCGCATTCCTCTTCCGTTCTAACATCTAGAACAATAGCATTTTCATCTAAAGCTAACTTATTAGTCCATTCTTCTTGAGATAAATTCATCTTTTTGTAATTTTATGTTGCTACAAACATACAATGAAAAATCCGTTCTTAAAATCGGAGCTAAAATAAAATTAACAAAAGAATAACAATACATTTGTATATACAAATATAATAATAGATAGATTTGTATCTACAAATAAAGAAAGACAAATTATGACTATAGAAGAAATTATAAAGTCTACCATAAACCTACCCGTAGAGAAAAAAATTATTCTGAATATTATGTATACTTTAAATGTAATACAAGATACTTTTAATGATATTTTAAAACCACACGATTTATCGTCAGAACAATACAATGTACTACGAATTCTGCGCGGACAAAAAGGAATCGCCGCCAATATGTTCTTAATTCAAGAACGTATGGTTGCAAAAAATAGCAATACCACTCGATTAATCGACAAATTATTACTTAAAAAACTGGTTACCAGAAATGTGTGCGAATTCAACCGAAGAAAAATAGAAATTGAAATTACACAAGCCGGATTAGATTTATTAAAAAATTTAGATCCGCAAGTAGAAAAGCATGAGAATAGCCTTTCAGAAAATTTAACAACAACAGAAAAAGAAACTCTAAACCAACTTTTAGAGAAATATAGAACTAATTAATTTACCCAACAATGAGCAATTTTATTACCGATGCCAACTGGCGTTATGCTACCAAAAAATTTGATGCTTCTAAAGAAATTTCAGATTCCGATTTAAATATTATTAAAGACGCAATCCGACTTTCTGCATCTTCTTATGGCTTACAACCATACCAGGTATTTTTTGTGAAAAGCAAAGAAGTTAAAGAACAATTATTACCAGCATCTTGGAATCAATCGCAAATTGTAGATGCGCAATACGTAGTAGTATTTGCAAATAAATTAAGCCTTAGCGATGCAGATATAGATGCATATGGAGAAAACATTGTAAAAACCAGAAATCTAAAACCAGAAGAAGTTAGTGGTTATGTAGGTTTCATGAAAACTACTGTTGCAAATATGCCAGAAGAACTTCGAAATATTTGGACATCTAAACAAACTTACATTGCTTTAACAAACTTATTGAACGTAGCTTCTGAGTTAAAAATTGATACAACTCCAATGGAAGGTTTTAGCCCAGAAGAATACAACAGAATTTTAGGATTAACAGAAAAAGGATTGAATGCTGCCGTTGTTGCAACTATAGGATATCGACACCAAGAAGATACAACACAACATTTTCCAAAAGTGAGAAAATCAAATGAAGATTTATTTATAACTATTTAATTAAAAACTATGAAAAATTTAAAAAACATCGCATTAGCATTATTCGTATCTGCTGCAACTGCAGTTTCTGCACAAACCAAAAAAATTAGTGCAGATAAAAGCACCATTTCTTGGGTAGGAAAAAAAGTAACTGGTTCTCATTCAGGAACTATAAATATTAAATCAGGTGATTTAGTATTTCAAGGAACTAAATTAACAGGTGGTTCATTTGCAGTAGACGTTACTTCTCTTACCGTTACCGATTTAAAAACGGGTCAAGGTAAAGAAAATTTGGAAGGACATTTAAAAGCAGACGACTTTTTTGGAGCCGAAAAATATCCAACAGCAAATCTTGTTTTCACAAGCGTTTCTAGCAGAGGAAACGGTATTTATGCTGTAAAGGCAAACTTAACAATCAAAGACAAAACAAACCCAGTTAGCTTTGATCTTGCAACTACTGCAAAAACTGCAAATACAAGCTTTAAAGTAGATCGTACAAAATATGGTATCGAATACAATTCAGGAAATTTCTTTCAAAATCTTGGTGACAAAGCAATTTACGACGATTTCGAATTAACAGTAAGCTTGCAATACTAAATAAATATAAAATCCTTCCTTAATCAGAAGGATTTTTTTTGGCAAGCGCAAAGAAAAATCGCGCCAGGCTATTCGCTTCAAGTCCCGAAAAAAACGGGAGCTTTTCGCTTCTATCCTTCTTGCAAAACCCTGCAAATTTTACAACTGAAAAAAAAATCATAAAAAAAGTAAAAACAAATTTGCAATATTACAGATTATATATACATTTGTTTCAAGATTAATAATAATGAGAACAATACAAAATACAAACTGGTGGTGGAAAAGCTTACGTCAAACGTCGTGAACAAATAACCTATACCATTTTGTAATCAAAATAATAAAAGGCTTGTCATTCACGACAAGTCTTTTTTTTATATCCAATTTAAAATTATAATGAAAACATTCCAACTCAATACAACATTCAAAAAAATCTTGGCAGATACCATAACTCCAGTAAGTATTTATCTTAAAATAAGAGATAAATTCCCAAATAGTTTATTGTTAGAAAGTTCTGACTATCACGCCAACGACAATAGTTTTTCCTACATCTGTTGCAATCCAATTGCAAGTTTTCAGTTGTTAAAAGGCGAGTTAAAAACAACGTTTCCTGACGGAGAAGTGCAAACAAAATCATTGCTTCCTAAAGATAATTTAGTAAATCATCTTCAAATTTTTGCAAACCAATTTAAAACTACTAATTCAGATTTTAAGTTTGCCAACAATGGTCTTTTCGGATATTTAAACTACGATGTTGTTCCCTATTTTGAGAAAACTCAAATTACACCAAAACCAAATAGTATAGAAACTCCAGATGTTTATTATGCCGTATATCAAAATATCATTGCAATCAATCACTTTAAGAACGAGGCGTATATTTTTTGTCATTCTACTTCAGATACCAATAATATCGAAGAAATAAACCAATTAATAAAATCTAAAAATTTTGCTTCTTTTCCTTTTTCCAAAAACGGAGAAAAAACTTCCAATTTAACAGATGCACAGTTTAAAGAAAATGTTGCAAAAGGAATTCAACATTGCAAACGTGGCGATGTTTTTCAATTAGTTTTATCTAAAAGATTTGAACAAAGTTTTAAAGGAGATGAATTTAACGTGTACCGCGCTTTACGAAGTATAAATCCTTCACCCTATTTGTTTTATTTTGATTACGGAAATTTTAAATTATTTGGATCTTCGCCAGAAGCACAACTTATTATTAAAGATAAAATTGCAGAAATTCATCCAATTGCAGGAACTTTTAAACGTACCGGAAACGATGAACAAGATGCACTTTTAGCCAAACAATTATCTACAGATAGCAAAGAAAATGCAGAACATGTTATGTTGGTTGACTTGGCAAGAAATGATTTAAGCCGAAACGGAAGTCAGGTAACAGTTGAAAATTTTAGAGAAGTACAATACTTTTCACACGTTATTCATTTGGTTTCAAAAGTTACCAGCAAACTAACAGCAGATTCGAATAATTTACAAGTAGTTGCAGATACGTTTCCTGCTGGTACATTGTCTGGAGCGCCAAAACATAAAGCATTAGAATTAATAAATACCATCGAAAACACCAATCGTGGTTTTTATGGTGGCGCTATTGGTTTTATGGATTTTGATGGTAATTTTAATCACGCCATTATGATTCGAACTTTTTTGAGTAAAAACCATACATTATATTACCAAGCTGGAGCAGGAATTGTGGAGAATTCTAATGACGAATTAGAGTTATTAGAAGTTTATAATAAATTAGGAGCATTAGACAAAGCCTTAGAAATGGCAGAAAACATATAATATCATGACAAAGAAAAATATAGTTGTAATTGATAATTACGATAGTTTTGTTTACAATTTAGTACATTATTTAGAAGATTTAGATTGTACAGTTACTGTAGTTCGTAACGACGAATTTGAATTAGACGATTTAATAAATTTTGATAAGATATTACTTTCACCCGGACCAGGAATTCCAAATGAAGCTGGTTTGCTAAAACAAGTCATTGCCAAATATGCTTCTACAAAAAGCATTTTGGGCGTTTGCCTTGGCCAACAAGCTATCGGAGAAGTTTTTGGTGGACAACTTACTAATTTAGAGAAAGTATACCACGGCGTTGCTACTCAGATAAACATACTAGTTGCCGACGAAAATTTATTCGAAAATCTAGAGAGTAATCAAGAAGTTGGCAGATACCATTCTTGGGTTATTGCAAACGAAGATTTTCCTGAAGTTTTAGAAATTACATCGGTAGATGAAAATGGACAAATTATGTCTATTCGACACAGAATGTATGATGTAAAAGGAGTTCAATTTCATCCAGAAAGTGTCCTTACACCAAACGGAAAAAAAATGTTAGAAAATTGGGTTGCAAATTAAATTAGTAAAAAAAAATCCGATAAAAAATTTAAAATTACACAATGAAAGAAATATTGCACCGACTTATTAATCAAGAAATACTCGACAAACAAGAAGCAAAAAATATCTTGATATCTATTTCTAACGGCGATTGCAACGACAGTCAAATTGCAGCATTTTTAACCGTTTACATGATGCGAAGTATTACCATTGAAGAATTAGCTGGTTTTAGAGAAGCGTTGTTAGAGTTATGTATTCCGGTTGATTTTTCTGCATACAATACAATTGATTTATGCGGAACTGGTGGCGACGGTAAAGATACTTTCAATATTTCAACACTTGCTTCTTTTATTACCGCTGGTGCAGATATTAAAGTGGCAAAACACGGTAATTATGGAGTTTCCTCTATTTCTGGTTCTAGTAATGTTATGGAAAATTTGGGTATAAGTCTTTCTAACAATACCGATTTTTTAACCCAAGCTTTAGAAGAAGCAAATATTGCCATTTTACATGCGCCACATTTTCATCCAGCAATGAAAAAGGTAGCAGAAACGCGAAGAAATCTAGCCGTAAAAACATTTTTTAATATGCTCGGACCAATGGTTAATCCGTCATTTCCGCAAAATCAATTAATAGGTGTTTATAGTTTAGAATTAGCCAGAATGTACAGTTATTTATACCAAAACACAACAGTAAATTACTATATCGTTCATGGACTGAGTGGTTTTGATGAAATTTCTTTAACAGATGATACCAAAATAATTTCCCCTACTACCGAAAATATAATCAATGCAAGCTTCTTTAATGTACCAAATTTGCAACTTAGTGCAATTCAAGGAGGAAAAACAACCCAAGAATCTGCTACAATTTTCTATACTATTTTAACCGGAAAAGGAACGGAAGCACAAAAAAACGTTGTACAAGCAAATGCAGCTATGGCGATTTCTTTAAGTAAAAAAATAGAAATATCAGAGGCTTTTCAAATAGCAAAAGAGAGTTTAGAAAGCGGTAAGGCATTACAAAAATTTAAAATTTTACAAAACTTAAGTTCCAAATTATGAATATTTTAGATAAAATTATCCGAGACAAAAGGCAAGAAGTTATTTTAAAAAAATCAATTATTCCAATTCAGCAATTAGAGAATTCGGTTTTATTTGAAGGTAAAACAATCTCAATGAGTACTAATTTGCGTACCAGTAAATCAGGAATAATTGCAGAACACAAAAGACGTTCGCCATCAAAAGCATCTATAAATTATGATTACACCGTAAATCAAGTTGTTTCTGCGTATGAAAATGCAGGAGTATGCGGAATTTCGGTTTTAACCGATGGTAAATATTTTGGCGGTTCGTTAGATGATTTGTTGTTAGCTAAAGCTTCGGTAAAAACACCATTATTGCGAAAAGATTTTGTTGTTGATGAATACCAAATTTTGGAAGCAAAAGCATTTGGTGCCGATTGTATTTTATTAATTGCAGCAGTTTTAAGTCCTATAGAAATTAAAACTTTGAGTAAATTTGCTCAAGCTTTAGGATTAGAAGTTTTGTTAGAAGTTCATAATTTAGAAGAGTTGGAAACATCCATCACAACAACAGTAAATATGGTTGGAGTAAATAACCGAAATTTAAAAACTTTTGAAGTTAGCTTAGAAAACAGCATACAATTGGCAGATAAAATTCCAATTGAATTTGTAAAAGTTTCTGAAAGCGGAATTTCAAGTATCAATGCAATTAAAGAGTTGCAAAAAATTGATTATCAAGGATTTCTGATTGGAGAAAACTTTATGAAATCAGATAATATCGAATCCATAACAAAAGATTTTATAACAAATTTAGAATTATGAAATTAAAAATTTGCGGTATGAAATTTCAGGATAACATTAAAGAAGTAGCATCACTTCTACCCGATTATTTGGGTTTCATTTTCTGGGAAAAATCGGCTCGTTATTTTGATGGCGAAATTCCAACACTCCCAGAATCTATAAAAAAAGTTGGTGTTTTTGTTGATGCTGATTTAGATTTTATAACCAATGCATTTTCAAAATATAAACTTGATTTGGTACAACTCCACGGGAAAGAAAGTGCAGAATTTTGTGATAAATTGAAAGAAAAAAATATTAAAATTATCAAAGCTTTTTCTGTAGATAATTTGTTTGATTTTACACAATTAGAAAGTTATAAAGAAGTCTGTGATTACTTTTTGTTTGATACAAAAGGAAAACTACCAGGCGGAAACGGAATTACCTTTGACTGGAAAGTCTTAGAAAATTACAAATTATCTGTTCCGTATTTTTTAAGTGGTGGCATTGGTTTAGATAATGAATTAGAAATGAAAGAGTTTTTTACGAAAGCCTACGCAAACAATTGTGTTGCAATAGATGTGAATAGTAAATTTGAAATAAAACCTGGATTAAAAAATGTTTCCGAATTAAAAAAAATAAAAAATTTAGCATATGAAAACTAGTTATAATGTAAACGAAGAAGGTTATTACGGTAATTTTGGTGGAGCGTATATTCCAGAAATGCTTTTCCCAAACGTAGAAGAATTAAAAGAAAATTATCTTAAAATAACTTCAGAAAGTTCTTTTAAGAAAGAATTCATGGAGTTGTTGGTAGATTACGTTGGCAGACCAACACCATTGTATTTCGCAAAACGATTATCTGAAAAGTATAATACCAAGGTATATTTAAAACGAGAAGATTTATGCCATACTGGTGCGCACAAAATTAATAATACTATAGGTCAAATTTTAGTAGCTCAAAAACTAGGTAAAACTAGAATTATTGCAGAAACTGGTGCAGGACAACATGGTGTTGCCACGGCAACCGTTTGTGCATTAATGGGCTTGCAATGCATTGTGTACATGGGCGAAGTTGATATTAAAAGACAAGCGCCAAACGTGGCGAGAATGAAAATGCTTGGTGCAGAAGTTCGCCCGGCAACTTCTGGTTCAAAAACTTTAAAAGATGCAACCAACGAAGCAATACGAGATTGGATTAATAATCCTATAGATACGTATTACATCATCGGATCTGTTGTTGGTCCGCATCCATATCCAGACATGGTGGCGCGCTTTCAAGCAGTTATTTCCGAAGAAATTAAATCCCAATTATTAGAAAAAGAAGGTGTAGAAAATCCAGATTACGTTATTGCATGCGTCGGCGGCGGCAGTAATGCAGCTGGAGCATTTTACCATTTTTTAGAAGAAGAAGATGTGAAATTAATTGCAGTTGAAGCTGCAGGTAAAGGTGTTGAAAGTGGCGAAAGTGCTGCAACAAGTATTTTAGGGAAAATTGGAATCATTCACGGAAGCAAAACGTTGCTAATGCAAACTAATGACGGACAAATAACAGAGCCATATTCTATTTCTGCAGGTTTAGATTATCCGGGCGTTGGACCAATGCATTCGCATTTATTTGAAACCAAAAGAGCAGAATTCATTGCTATTACAGACGAAGAAGCAATGGCTTCTGGTATAGAGATTTCGCAATTAGAAGGTATAATTCCGGCTATAGAAACGGCACACGCATTCACTGTTTTGCAGAAAAAACAGTTTAAGCCAGACGATATTGTAGTAATAAACCTTTCTGGTCGAGGCGATAAAGATTTGAATACCTATATCGATTATTTCAAATTATAACATTTTTTAAAAAAGTACTGATGAAAAGAATTCAATCCAAATTACAAGAAGATAAAAAATTACTATCTATATATTTTACGGCAGGATATCCTAATACTAATGATACCGTTACTGTTTTAAAAGAACTAGAAAAAAATGGCGTAGATATGGTAGAAATCGGTCTGCCATTTAGCGATCCTTTGGCAGACGGACCAACAATACAAGAAAGTTCAACCCTTGCTTTAAAAAAAGGAATGACAACAGAACGATTGTTTGAACAATTAAAAGATATCCGAGAAGAAATAAGTATTCCGTTATTAATTATGGGATATTTCAACCCGATATACCAATTCGGAATAGAAGAATTTTGTAAAAAATGCGAAGAAGTTGGAATTGATGGTCTAATTATTCCAGATTTACCACTTAAAGAATATGTCGAAAATTATAAAGAAATTTTTGAAAAGTACAATCTTACAAATATATTTTTGGTAACTCCGCAAACATCCGAAAAGCGAATTTTAGAAATTGATGCAAACTCAAATACCTTTATTTATTTAGTAAGTAGCGCAAATGTGACAGGAAGTAATGCCGATTTTCAAACTGAAACTCAAGATTATTTTAAAAGAATTGAAGCAATGAATTTGACAAATCCGCAGGTTGTAGGATTCGGAATTCACGATAAAAAATCATTTCAAAATGCGACCGAATTTCAAAAAGGAGCAATTATAGGAAGTTCTTATATTAAATTTTTAGAAAGTAATTCAATAGAAAAGACAAATGAGTTTATCAGTAAATTACTTTAATTAAAGTATTATAATAATATAAATTTCAAGTACTTAAATTATTGTTATAGATTATTACTATAGCTTTTTATATGTTAAAAAATTGTTAATTTTTAATTAAACAGTCGTTTAATTTAAACGATTGTTTAATTTTATCTCCAAATTATTTTTCGTTTTATGCATGTAGATTGGACTGATAAAAAATTAGAAATTCTTTTGGTAGCAGAAAAACTTTTTGCCAGCGAAGGTTTTGATGGTACTTCCATTCGAGCAATCGCGAAAATTGCAAAAATTAATATTGCAATGGTTTCCTACTATTTTGGATCTAAAGAAAAATTATTAGAAGCTATTGTAGTTTATCGAATTGGCGGAATGCGAATGCATCTAGAAAATATTGTAAAAGCAGACCTTACTCCTTTTCAAAAAATTGATGCTGCAATAGCACATTATGTTCAGCAAGTAAATTCAAATAGAAATATTCATCAAATTTTACATTCTGAATCTTCCAATAAAAAGCGAAATTTAGATATAGATTTTGTAAATGAAGTAAAGCTCAATAACATTCGGTTAATGAAGATTATTGTAGAAGAAGGTCAAAGTTTAGGTCTTTTTCAAAAAAGCATACAAGTTGAACTTTTTTCACCAATTATAATTGGTTCTTTAATGTATTTTAATATGAATAGAGATTTATATACGCTTTTATTTCAGTTAAAAACAGAAGAAGATTTTGATAACTACATATTAAACGATCTTACCAAACACATTCAAAGAACCATCAAGGCACTACTAGTATATGAAAAATAAAATTTTATTTGTAATCATGCTTTTCAATTTTGTATTTACTTCTGCACAGGAATTAAAATTATCTTTAAAAGACGCAGTTGAAATAGCAATAACAAAAAGTAATAGCGCCAATTTAGCAAACACAAAAGTTCTTAGTTCTAAATTAGAGTCAGATGTTGTTAAAAACAACCTTTATCCTAGCATTAAAATTTCTGGCCAATATTTGCGATTAACAAATGCTAATGTCAATTCGAATTTAGGAAATGGCAACAGCAATCAACCAGAAAAGCCTTTAGAAGTTAGTTCTCTTTTGCTAGGACAGGCAAATGTAACCATGCCAATTTTTAATGGTTTTAAACTCAAATATTCCCTTGATGCATCTAAGAGTTTATACCAATCTCAAATTTATAATGCCGCACACACAAAAGAGCAAATAGCATTAGAAGTGGTCGAATTGTTTGCAAAACTATACCAAGCAGAGCAAATGGTAATGCTTTTTAAAGAAAACGGCATTCGCGCAAAGCAAAGAGTTACCGATTTTCAGGCAATGGTTGATAATGGTTTGCTAGCTAGAAACGATTTTTTAAAAGCGCAGCTTCAGGAATCAACTGTTCAAATTTCTCTAGATAACGCTCAAAAAAACAGCAATACTATTAATTATAGATTAGCCACTATTTTACAATTGCCTCCAGATACTAAAATTATAATAGATATTGATGCCATAAAAAAAGAAATTGCAACAAGTAGTTTACTAGAAACTTCTGGAAGTCGCAACGATTTACAAGCACTATCCTTTCAAGAAGAAGCTTCAAAAAAAAATATAGAAATTGCCAAATCTAATTACTATCCTTCTATTGCGCTAGTTGGCGGATATATTGCATTTGATTTAAAAGACGTTTTAACCATTAATAATGCCATGAATATAGGTATTGGAATTTCTTATGATTTAGCTTCTGTTTTTAAAAATCCAAAGCAAGTAA
>JBLIJW010000047.1:0-21249 GCA_047636155.1 Flavobacterium sp.
AATTATGTAATTCCTAGTATCAATATCTATTCTAACTATCGATTTAAAAAAACGCTTTCTATATATTCTAATTATTCTTACGAATCTAACTTTCCGTCTGCAAGGCAAATACTGCCGGTAGAAGATGTAGCCAATCCTTTAAATACTTTTGTTGGTAACCCTAATTTAAATCCGAATAAATACCATCAAGTTTATGGCGGATTTAATAACTACGATTGGGCATCACGATCAGGATACAATATATATGTTGGAGGAAGTTTTTATGACCAACAGATAGTTTCTTCCACAACATTTGACGATAACAGAAAAAGAACAACCACTTACTTAAATGTTTCTGGCACTTACAATTCGTGGTTTGGATTTAATTTTAATAAATCTACAAAAATTGGAGCACATAATTTTAAATATGGTTTCGGAATTAATGGAGGTTTTAATTCAGATAAAGGATTCACAGATAACCAACAATTCGGTTCTAAATCAATTAATCTAACACCTAAATTAAATTTTACTTATGAGTATGGCGAATTGCTTAGCATAAACCCTACCTATAGATACACCTATAACAAATCAAATTACACCAACTATGTAATTGAATCTGCTTCTAATTTTGTGCACCAATTTAACATACAAACTACAAATTATTGGCCTAAAAACTGGACTTTTGGAAACGATTTTGGTTACACATACAATTCTAACATTGCAGACGGATTTAAAAAAGATTTTATTCTTTTAAATTCTAGTTTGGCCTATAGCTTTTACGACAAAAAGTTCACAGCAAAAGTAAAGGTATATGATTTACTTAATCAAAATCAAAATGCAACGAGAACTATTAATGCAACTAGTATTCGCGATGAAGAAAATATAGTTTTAAAACGATATGTAATGTTTTCTTTAACTTATAAATTACAAAAATTTGGAGGAAAAGAAAAAAAAGAAGGCAATCGTTTTATGATGTATTAAAAAAATAATACCTTTAAAGAATAATTTAAAAATTACAAAATGAAAAATTTCCTATTTACCATTGCACTAGTATTTGCAGTGCAGTTTAGCTTTGGTCAAGCAGATGAAGTGTTTAAAAAAGATGCATTAAAATTAATTGAAGCTGGCGGTTCAGCAAAAATGTTCGCTGGATTAAAAGAACAAATACTTCCTCAAATTCCTGCTGATAAGCAAGCAGCATTCGCAGTTGAGTTTGACTCAACTTTACCAGCATTAAAAGAAAGTATTGCAAAGGCTTATATGGAAGTGTATACCGAAGAAGACATGAAACTATTATTAGATTTTTACGATACACCAATTGGTAAAAAAATGTCTGAAAAAGCAAGTGAATTATCTCAAAAATCGCAAGCAGCCGGAATGGAATGGGGTCAAAACTTACAAAGCATGATGATGAAATATACAGAATAATTCAAATTCAAAAAATATAAAAGGTCCAACAAAGCTATTTAGTTGGACTTTTTTATTTCATTAAAATTAAAATAATTAACCTTTTACTTCCCGCCAATTCCTTGCAAATCGGCCAAGCAGTTGGTATCTAATTGAGGTACATTTCCATTCATCATATTCATAATACTATTACTTTCTACCTGAAAGTACATTAAACAAGATGGCACATTACAATGTTTATCATTTTGTGAATCTAAATGGTTAGTAAGCATTGGCGCTCCTATATTTACTAAACCTAGCAAATGGCAAATCTCATGCTCCATAACAGTAGTTTCTAAATCAACTCTGCTTGGTTGAGAAGGTTGCATACTTAAAATTTGAATCGAATTTTCAAAAATCACGCAACTAGTATTTCTGTAAGCAACCCCTAAAGTAAAAGAACTTGGAGTATCATTCTGTGAATTTCCATTTAAAAACATCAAGTGCAAAGCCAAAAGCGAACCGTTGTTGTATTTTGTTCTAAAATTATCTTCAATCGATCTAATTTCTTGATTTGTAAAAGGCGAACCATTTTGAGCAGGAATTTCGTGCAAAACCAAAGTAATTCCGTCTGGTTTATTTAATCTTTGCTCTAAAAAAGTTTTCATATTTTGCAAACTTTGCATAGTTGGCAATAAATTTACCGCATAACTAATCTCAATAACCAAAGATTTATACTTTACATCTTGTAAAAAGTCACGAGCACTTGAACCTGTATTTTTGTTATTTCCCGCTGTGTTAATTCCATCTTCTTCTAAATTCTCAGTTTTTGAACAACCTAAACTTAATCCTAAGGCCACTAAACAAATAACAATTCGTAACTTTTTCATAATAATCTTTTTCTTTGATAAACGTAAATTTGCGAATAAAAGTTTTCTTACTCTATTCTTTTAATAAAGTTAAACGTGCCAAATAATCAAAATGTTCTCCTTCTTGCACTAATTCACATAACAAACCATTGGCATTAGCCGCATTTTGAAACGTGTTGAAATCTAAGAACAGCCATTCAAAAGGAACTTCAGTTTGATTTTTATACGACACCTTAAAAGTCAATTCACCATAATATCCGTTAGTCGGAATCCATTTTGAACCTTCTGCTTCTTCGTCTTCGGCATCATCATACATATATATAATGTCTGAACTATCAATTAAAATCTGACCGTTATCGGATAATAAACTTCTTAATTTTTGCAAGTAAATTGCTGTTTGCAATAAATTTTTGAAAATTCCAGTTCCATTCATTAAAACCAATATAGTTTCAAATTTCTTATTTTCTAAATCTAAAATGTCCATGGCTTTCGCAGATACTAATCCACGTAAGTGACACGCTTGTATTGCTTTTTTAGAAATATCAATAGGTAAAACAGTGAGTTTTTTATTTTTTTCTAAATATAATGAATGACTACCTGCACCACAACCAACGTCTAAAACGTTTCCAAAACTTAAATTAAGCGCCACTTGTTCTAATTTTGGCATAGATTCAAAATCCCGAAACAAATAGGCAACCGACATTTCATCTTCATCAGAAATAGAAGTTTCTGTAATTAAATCTTCTGGATTATTATTTGTTTGAAAATCGAGTATTGCTTGTCCAAATAAATCTAACATTTTTAAAGAGTTGCGGTTTTAACAATTAAAGTTACGTAAATTTGTATTCCAATCTGAAATTCTAAAAATTGAATCCAAACTTAAACGAATTACCAAAGCTAGCCAAAGATACGCATAACGATACTAAAAAATATTTGGAAAAACTGAAAAAGAAAACTCCAAAAAATTTAGATTATGTAATGCAAGATTTACATGACGACGAGTTTAAAAAAACCGATTGTTTACAATGCGCTAATTGTTGTAAAACAACTGGACCACTTTTTACGTCGCAAGATATTGAAAGAATTGCAAAGCATTTTCGTCAAAAACCGCAACAATTTATAGAAACCTATTTGCAAATTGATGAGGAGCAAGATTATGTGTTAAAAAGCGTACCATGTACGTTCTTAGATTCAGAGAATTATTGTTCTATTTACGATGTTCACCCAAAAGCCTGCAGAGAATTTCCTCATACGGATAGAAAAAAGTTTACTCAAATCAATAATTTGACTCTAAAAAATGTGGCTATTTGTCCCGCAGCTTTTAATATTGTTGAAAAAATGAAAGCTAAAATGCCCTGTTAGAATAAAATTTTAAATTCAGTAAAAACACATAAAATGGAAAAAAAATTCTATTCTACAAAAAATTTATGGATGACAGTACCGTTTTTATATCCATTATATTTAGGCATAACTACAATTTTTAAAGGCAATTTAAATGGCATTTATGTACTAGTATTTGTTTTAGTAATCATTATTATTGTATCTAGAACTACCAATTATACCATCAAAGATGATTTTTTAATCGTTAAAAACATCTACAGTGGAAATTCCAAAATAGCAGTTTCAACTATAAAAAAAGTTTCCGAGGTAAAAACTCTAGTAAGTTTATCCCGATTGTCTTTAAACAGAATTGTAATTTCTCACAGCAAATACGACGAAATAGCAATTTCCCCAAAAGATTTAGATTCTTTTTTAGCCGAATTAAAAAAAATAAATTCCAACATCATATTTGATTTTTAAGAGTTTCTGAATTAAAATTAGAAAATCTGTGTCAAAAAAAATAAATCTTCGAATTTGCTGTAAACAAAAATCTTATTTATAAAGCAAATACTTACTTCTAATCTCCGAAAAATCTGCCAATCCTTTTTCCCAAGATTTTCTTATGTCTTGTTCGCTTTTTGCGGCTTCAATTTGTTGTTGTAGTTTTTCAGTTCCTGCTAATTTGGTGAAAAAAGAATTAAAAAATTTTGATTTATCCGCTGTTTCATTATACGCCTTCAATAACCATTTTAACTCTAATTGAGTCACTTTTTGAATAGTAGTTAAATTTTCTCCATAACAAAGTTTCCCATTATAAAGCGGATCTTTAGCACCAAAGTTGGGTTTTGGCGTAAAACTAAAACTGGATTTTGATAAAAAAGGCGAACCATAAATTTGGAATTGCATTTCGGTACCGCGACCAACGCTAACATTTGTTCCTTCAAATAAGCATAAACTTGCATATAAATTAATTGCCTGATCATTAGGCAAATTTGGCGATGGTTTTTCTGGCAAACTGTATTTTTTATTATGGTTGTAGTTCAAACAAGGAACGACGGTTAGTTTACAAGTAATTCCGTTAGCCATCCATTTTTCACTATTTATCATATTTGCATATTCACCAATAGTCATGCCGTGAAGCAGCGGAATTTGATGCATTCCTACAAAACTTGTAAATTCTTTTTCTAAAATTGGTCCGTCAACAATACTTCCGTTCGGGTTTGGCCTATCTAAAACAATTAATTCAATATTATTTTCTGCACAAGCTTCCATAATATAATGTAGCGAAGAAATATATGTATAAAAACGAGCGCCAACATCTTGTAAATCAAAAACCATAATATCTAAACCTTTTAGTTGCTCGGCTTTTGGCTTTTTATTATTTCCGTATAGTGATATAATTGGCAAATTGGTTTTAGCATCTTTTCCATCAATTACATGTTCGCCAGCATCTGCTGTACCTCGAAAACCGTGTTCTGGAGCAAAAATGGTTGTAATATCAATTTTTTTCGAAAGCAAAAAATCTACTATAGAAATAGCTTTTACATTTTCTTTCCAAACTTGATTAGATAAGTTAGAGACAATACCTGTTTGGTTGGTCACAATTCCGACTTTCTTGTTTTTTAAAGTTGGTAAATAAGCTTCTATATTCTCTGCGCCGGTATAAAGGTTCTTTTCTATAGCAATTATGGTAGCATTAGACATCTGTAATCCTTTCGGAATTGTATTTGTAGAATGAGATGTTTTTCCGCAAGAAGCAGAAATAGATAGTAACCCGAAAGAAAAGAGTATAGAAAGAACTGTAATTTTCATGATTTTTTGCATTTTATTTAGCAGATTTAGATTTAATCGAGGCAAAAAGTTTCTGTATATTTGTTGCCAATCAAACCTAACGCATTGAAAATAGAATATTTTATCGCCAAGCGACTTATATCTACCAAAGATTATAAAAGTAGTATTTCTGCACCAATTATAAAAATTGCCATTACTGCAATTGCTTTAGGAATGATTATGATGATAATTTCTATTGGAACAAGTATTGGATTGCAACAAAAAATACGCCAAAAAGTTGCCGCTTTTAACGGTCATATTCAAATTAGCGGTTTTAACACTAATAATTCTGACGTTAGTGCTGTTCCCATTTCTACCAAACAAGACTTTTATCCCACATTTACTGCTGTTTCTGGTATTAATCACATTCAAGGAATTGCTGCTAAAGCCGGAATTATTAGAACGGAAGACGCTTTTGAAGGAATTATTTACAAAGGTGTTGGAAAAGATTATGTCTGGAAGGATTTATCCGAATATTTAATAGATGGCCGAATTCCGAATGTTACAGCTGATTTAAATACAGAAGTTTTGATTTCGCAATATCTTGTAAATCGATTGAACTTAAAATTAAACGATTCTTTCAATACTTTTTTTATGAAAGATGGCGAAAATAAATTACCGAATTCCCGAAGATTTAAAATAGTCGGAATTTATAATTCGGGTTTTGAAGAATTTGATGCGACTTATTTAATTGGCGATATTCGACACATTCAACGTTTTAATAAATGGAACGAAAATCAAGTTGGTTCGTTTGAAGTTTTTATTGATGATTTTGATGAAATTTCGCAAAAAGGTCAAGAAGTGTATAAAGCAATTCCAAGTAATTTAGAAAGTAAAACCATATTGGATAAGTTTTATTACATTTTTGATTGGCTAAAATTATTCGATTTTAATTTGGTTGTAATTTTAGTAATCATGATTGCCGTATCGACTATTAACATGGTTGTTGCATTGTTGGTTCTCATTTTAGAACGCACCCAAATGGTCGGAATTTTAAAAGCGCTTGGCGCAAACAATTGGACAGTTAGAAAAGTCTTTTTGTATAATGCTTTTTATCTTATAGTTCGAGGATTGTTTTGGGGAAATTCCATTGCTATCGGGTTGTTATTAATTCAGAAATATTTCGGAATTATTCAATTAAATCCAGAAAGTTATTATGTTCGCGAAGCACCAGTTGACATTAATTTACTGCATATACTAGCTTTAAATGTAGGAACGGTTTTAATTTGTTTGCTGGTTTTAATTATTCCTTCAGTTATAATAACCAAAATTTCCCCTGCCAAAACTATTCGATTTGAATAAGTTTTTAAATCGTTTCTGAAATAAAAAGATAAAAAAAGAAGTAATACGTTTTGAGGTATTACTTCTTTTTTTGTTTAGTCTAATTTATACTTATTGATTGTATCCAAATCGTTTTAACATATTGGCATTACTTCGCCAGTTTTTGTTAACCTTCACATACATTTCAATGTGAATTTGTTTTCCGAAGAACTTTTCTAAATCGGCACGAGCTTCAACACCAACTCTTTTTAAATCTTCTCCTTTATGTCCAATAATAATTCCTTTTTGCGTTTCGCGTTCTACCATTATCAAAGCACGAATTCTAATAATAGTATCGGCTTCTACAAATTCTTCCGTTTCAATTTCTACTGCATACGGAATTTCTTTATTGTAATGTAAAAGTATTTTTTCTCGAATTATTTCATTAACAAAAAAACGTTCTGGTTTATCTGTTAATGTATCTTTTGGATAAAATGCTGGCGATTCTGGCAACAAGCTAACAATGCGAGCAAAAACTTCTGGAACATTAAAATTCTTTAAAGCAGAAATTGGGAATATTTCGGCATTAGGAACTTTTTCCGTCCAGAAAGCGACTTGTTCTTCTAATTCTACCTGATTGGAATTATCAATTTTGTTAAGCAAAAGCAAAACCGGAATTTTAGAATGAATAATTTTATTAAAAAAGGCTTCGTCTTTCAATTCTTTTTCACCAATTTCTACCATATAAATCAAAACATCGGCATCTTCAAAAGCAGATTTCACAAAGTTCATCATCGATTCCTGCATTTCATAAGCAGGTTTTATAATTCCTGGCGTATCAGATAAAATTACCTGAAAATCATCGCCATTTACAATTCCTAAAATTCTGTGTCTGGTAGTTTGTGCTTTAGATGTAATGATAGATAAACGTTCACCAACAAAAGCATTCATCAGAGTTGACTTTCCAACATTTGGATTTCCTATGATATTAACAAAACCAGCTTTATGTGTCATTTTAATTTTTTTGCAAAATTACGGAAAAAATACTAAGCAATTGCAAGGATTTTTTTGGCTTTTTTTAAAATAGGAATTCGTTTTACTCTTCTTTTAAATATTTTTTAATCATGTAAGGAGTAATCGGTTTTAAATCTTTTCCTGTTATCGGATGTTTTCCAGCACGATTAAAATATTCAATTTCTCCATTCATTTTATGATACCATAGGTTTGGTTTGCCGTATTTAAAATAAGGTTTGCAATGGTAAGGATTGACTTTTTTTAATTGAAAACTATTCTTATCCAATGCTAAAACCGGGTTGTCAATTAAAGTTTGTATAGAATCTGAGGAACAGTCTAAGACAACATATTTATTTTCTTGCCATTGCATACAACTTTTTGTTTTATTTGAAAACTGTTGCAATCCAAAAACACCTAAAACAGAAAGCACTCCAACACCAATCGCATTTTTATAGCTTTTCTTTTTTGGCTCGACCTTATCCAAATTATTTCCTTTTTCTTTTAAAAACAATTCTACCTCATCTGAAATAAATTCTTTTTCAAAATTGCTATCCGTTTTGTCTTCGCTAAGAAATTTCGAAAAAGGTCTTGGTTCAAAATCTACCAAAACAGCGATAAAATTCAAATTTACGAAACTGGTGTTTTTAGAAATTCCTTTTAAAAAATTACAAATAGTTTTCAATTTATCTACATCGAAATTTTCTACAACTTTCTTTAAATCTTGGTTCGAATTGGGTTTAAAAAAATTATAAAAAATTTCTTGATCTTTTTTAATTAATCCTCTTTCCAACAACAATAAACAAAAATCACGCAAGCTGGCTGGACTTGGTTCCAACAAAAACCCTTCAAAGATTTCTGCTTTGGCAAGATGGTATTTCTTTTTTATTGCATCAGAATAATCGTTAGAATTTTTTTTCATGTACCCATTTTTAAAAAGTATTTGGAATTTATTGGAAGTATTGGAATTATCAGAATTGAACAACAATTCAGCGTAAAAAACGACATTTCTTTGCTATCGAATTAATTTATGTTTTGTCTCGCGACCAAAACAAATGTACAAAACTAGTTCAAAAAAAGTTTCGCAATCTAAAAGAAGATTTTACTCTGGGAAGTAGAAAAATCCAATTTTGGTGAAGCAAAACTATACTTCCTAAAAAAATATTTTACCACTCTTCGGAACATTTCCGACAGCCAAACCTATGTCTAATTTTAAATTAATTACAATGAAAAAACTATTTTTTATTTTGACCCTTATTACTTTCCAATCTTTATTTCAATCTTGCACAGCGGATGAAATTCCGACCAACTACAACACCCAATTATCCGATTCTGGTGGACAAAATGGACAACTGCCAAATACACCGCCAAAACCATAATTATTAAAACTTTTTAATTTGTAAACTAAACAAATTTATATACTTTCGGGAAATGATTTCACACTACAATCGTTTCCCGATTTTTTTTATGTATTTATTGGTAATCGCTTTTATGGCGTCTTGTTCCAATTCTGGAAATACAAAAAACAGTACTGTTTATAATGATAATATCGAAAAAGCAGGCAAGTTTCAAGAAGCCAACAAATTAGATAGTGCTTTTTATTATTTTAATGCTGCAAAATTAAGCTGTAATGAAAAGGAGAACGACAAAATTTTGTATGCTTTAACAAAAATGTGCGAAATACAACATATAATTTGCGATTTCGCAGGAAGTGAAGAAACCGCGACTGAAGCTTTGCAATATCTTGAAAATTCGGATTACAAACCCAATGTGTACAACCAACTCGGAATTTCTTATGTAGAGCAATTTGATTATGACAATGCCTTAAAATATTATAAAAAATCAATCGAAGCCACAGATAATTGGTTGTTTCAAGCCATTATTACCAACAACATTGGTGTAGTTTATTTAGAGGCAAAACAATACAACAAAGCCGTGCAAGTTTTGCAACCATTATTACTCTCTGATTCCTTAAAACAGCAAAAAACATTTTATGCTAAATCGTTAGACAATTTAGGTTTTGCTTATTTTAAGAATAAAAATCCAAAAGGAATAAAATTTCTAAACACCGCTTTAAATATTCGTGATAGTATAAAAAACGACTACGAATGTATCGCTTCCTACATTCACATGGCAGAAGTTTATCAGAATTCTGATAAAAATTTAAGTAATCAATATGCCGAAAAGACCTTTCAAGCAGCAACCAATGTAAATAGTCCGGATGATAAGTTAGAAGCGTTGCAGTTTTTAATAATAAATTCTAATCCAGAACAAGCCAAAGAATGGGCAAAAATTTCCATCCACTTATCTGATAGTATTAATAAGGTAAGAAAAATAGCCAGAAATGAATTTTCTAAAGTTAAATACGACTCTAGAAAAGCGGAGTCTGAATCGGCACAATTCAAAAAAGAAAGAGGAATTTTATTTATTTGTATAGTATTTTTAAGTCTAATCGGGATTTTAGTTTATTATTTAATTCGATCCCGAAACAAAATTCAAATTCAAACAAATACCTACCAAACAGAAATCAGAATTTCTAAAAGATTGCACGATGAATTAGCAAACGACGTTTTTAATGCCATTACTTTTGCAGAAAATCAAGATTTGCAAGATGCCAATAAAAAAGAAGAATTGCTTACTAATTTGGATGCAATTTATCTTCGGACTAGAAATATTGCAAGAGAAAATAGCGATGTAGATACAGGTGAAACGTATTCAGAAAATCTCCAAAATTTGATAACAAGTTACAATTCTGATACCGTTTCGATAATAACAAAAGGCAGCAAAACTATCCATTGGAATAAAATTTCGAAAAAATCAAAAATTGCAATTCATCGAATTTTACAAGAATTATTAGTCAACATGAAAAAACATAGCCAGTGTAGCGTTGTGATTTTAAGTTTTAAAATGCAAAAAAAGCAGATTGAAATTCAATATTCTGATAACGGAATTGGTAGTGATGATTTGTTAAATTTTAAAAATGGCCTGCGAAATGCGGAAAACCGTATTAATGTAATTAATGGTTCGCTTACTTTTGAATCTAAAATAGGAAAAGGCTTTAAGGCTACAATTACTTGTCCTAATTAAATTTAATCATTATGTTTAAAAAAGTATTAATTGCCGAAGATTTAGACAGCATCAGTTTGGCAGTGCATAAAACAATTCAAGCACTAGAAATTTCTGAAATTGTACATGTAAAATATTGTGATGATGCGATTTTAAAAATAAAAAAAGCCGTTCAAGACAACCAACCTTTTGATTTATTATTGACAGATCTTTCTTTTAAATCAGACCATCGAAAAACTGTACTTTCCTCTGGCGAGGATTTAATACAAAATGCAAAAAAATTACAGCCAAATTTAAAGGTGCTGGTATATTCTGTTGAAGATAAAACTTTCCGAATTAAACATCTTTTTGATAATTTGAACATAAATGCATTTGTTTTAAAAGGAAGAAAAAGCTTGAAAGAATTGGAAACAGCAATTCCTATAATTTTTAAAGAAAATACCAAATATATTTCACCAGAAATGGGAGGCGTTTTATTGCAAAAAAGTGCTTTTGAAATTGATGATTTTGATATTCAGTTAATTAAGCAATTATCTTTGGGAATCGCTCAAGATCGAATGGAATTGAGATTTAAAGAATTAGGAATAGTTCCAAATAGTAAAAGTAGCATCGAAAAACGGTTGGGTAAACTCAAAGATCATTTTAAGGCAAACAACACCGTGCATTTGATAGCCATTGCAAAAGATTTAGGAATAACATAAATTTCCTACAAAATAATTTACTTATTTACGGTTTACCGTAGAGTTACAAAATTCTTTAGTTTTAATTTTGGTTTGATATGAAAGTTAGAAAGTATGGAAAAAGATTTTGCCGAAGCTATTAACAATAAAAATTTAATCGAATTATATTACGACAATCAATTATTAGTGATTGAACCTCATTTTTATGGAATTTGCCTATCTGGTAAAAAGTGTTTGTTAGGTTTTCAAGTAGAAACCAAATATCAAAAATTAGAATCTGGTTGGAAGATATTCTACATAAACAAGACCAACGACGTTAATGTGTTAGAGGAAACTTTTCCCTCGTACAGAAATGATTTCTTTATACAGCAATTTACATCGCACGAATGCTATGTTAACCTACCTGAACAAAAAATAACTAAAAAATAAAAAACGATCACAAGCAAAATTGATATATAAACTTTCCGAATGAAGATTGTTAAGATCACAATAATTCTTTTAATCATAACGGTAGTTCTATGTATTCCTTTTGGGTATTATTTTTATCTCTGGTTACTCAATTCTCTACTTTTGTTATTGTTTTTTAAAATATCAATGCTACGAATCATTATTTTAATCGGAATTTTTTCAAGTATGCTTTGCATATTGTTTTAGGCAAAGTATCTAGTTGATAAATTTCCTTGTTTCCAGATATAATAAAATGACTTTACTATATTCAATTACGGTTTTCCGTAAGGAAAATATTTTTAGATGATTTAATTTTGTTTATAGCTTTAAAAAAACTAAAAATGAACAGTAAAATTTTATTAATTAGTCTATTTGTCATTTATTCGGAAAAGTCTCCATTAAAGATTAATGTTATTTTTTAACCGTTCAAAATCCTATTAAAAACAGTATGTTTACAATTTAATACCATCGTGTTTTATGAAGAAATTTTACATATTATTTGCTTTTTTTATTTCGATAAGCAGCAGTTTCGGATTGGGTTTATTTAAAGATTTACCACCAGCAGCAACGATATCTGGACCAAATACTATTTGTCAAAATAGTACTGAAAATATAACCTTTACAGCTTCTGGCGGAACTGCTCCATATACTTTTATTTACACTTTAAATGGCAGTGCTCCAATTACAATTAGTTCTACTGGTAGTAATTCTACTGCAACTGTTTTAATTAATTCAGGAACTTTAGGAAGTTTTAATTATAATTTAGTTAGCGTTGAAGATTCTGCAGCTGGACATACTCCTATAATGGTTTCAGGAAATGTGAATATGAATGTGGTTGCTGCGCCAACCGTAGATTTTACTTTCAATGACAATGCTTGTTCTGACGTATCTGTATTCTTTAATTCTTCAGTCACAGGAAATGGACCATTTACGTACACATGGAATTTTGGAGATGGAAGTGCATTTGCAACACAAGCGAATCCAAGTCACGCGTTCAATTCATTAGGATGCGGTAACGCTAGCTTTAATGTTACCTTAACTGTAACTAATGGAATATGCACAATAAGCAGAACCAAAGTTGTAACTATTAAGCAAAAACCAGATATAAATTTTGAGGATCTTAATGATCCTTTTGCAATCACTCCTTTTAACAATTGCGGAAATGCTTCAACAAATTATTCCATCAATGTTAAAAACGCATCAACTTCAACTTGTATCTCTAATTTTTCTATAAATTGGGGCGATGGTAACGTTCAATCTAATGTAACATTTCCAATTACACATACCTATGCTGCAATTGGTGTTTATAATATGGTTATTACCGCTATTGGAACTAATGGCTGCTCCAATTCCAAAAACTTTACAGTAAAAAATATTTCAAATCCTATTGGTGGATTAAACAGTCCAGGGTCGACCAATAATTTATGTGCACCAACCCAAAATTTACAATTTTCAATTACAAATTGGGGTACTAATTCACTTGATACGACTTATACAATTAACTATGGTGATGCTACCGGAAATACCATTTTTACACAAACTCAATTAAATCAATCTTCCTTTTATAATGCGGTTAACCCGTCAAATTCTTTGCCATTTCCAATTCCGCATATTTACAATAACAGCAGTTGTCCATCCACATCATTTACTGTTAACTTGAATATAACAAATGCCTGCGGAACAACACCTTTTACTTTAGGAAGTATTTCTATTCTTACTAAACCAATTGCAAATTTTTCCTCAATTAATAAAAGTTGCGTGAATAGTAGTGTTTTATTTACAAATACTACAATTAGCGGTTATGGACAAAATTGCAATCAAAATTCAATATTTACGTGGGATTTCGGAGATGGTAGCCCAATAATTACCACTCCATTATCCTCGCCGCAAAATATCAATCATACGTTTTTGATAGCAGGAATTTATAATGTTACTCTAACCGCAACGAATGGTTGCGGAACAACAACCAAAACCTTTCCGATCTGCATTGAACCGCCAATTACTCCAATTTTTACCGTTAATACCAATTCTGGTTGTATTCCTTTAGTTGTAAATACAACCAACACAACATCAGCCATAAACCAATGTTCGCCGATTACCTATCTTTGGTCAGTGGCTTATGCAGCCAGTTTTTGTGGAACTACTTCTGCATTTACTTACTTAAATGGAACAAATGCTTCTTCTGCGAATCCTTCTTTTAATTTTACGCAATCTGGATCTTATACTATTACATTAACCACAACAAATTCTTGTGGTACGACATCTACATCGCAAATAATTACGGTTAAAAAACCTCCAGTAATAACGGCCATAAATGGAATTTTACCATCTTATTGTGGTTCAGCATCCATTACTCCTATAGCAACTTTTACCAATTGTGGAACCAATACACTATCTTATGCTTGGGATTTTCCTGGCGGGATGCCATCTACTTCTACAAGTGCAAATCCTGGAACCATTGCTTACTCTACTTCTGGCAGTTATACTGTTTCCTTGGTTGTTACCAATGAATGCGGAGCTTCGAATACTTTTATTAAGAATTTTGTAATTGATCAAGCACCTATTATTAATAATACAGTTTTAAATCAAACTGTTTGTTCTGGTTCAATGACTTCGCCAATTGTACTAACATCAACACCAAACACAGCAACTTATACTTGGACGGCTTCTGCAACGACAGGAACAACAGGATTTACGGCAAGTGGAACAGCAAGTACAATTCCAGCACAAATACTTACCAACACTACTAATGCAGTCGGAACAGTAACTTATGTAATTACTCCAAAGATTGGAACGTGTACCGGAACGACGGTGAATTATTTGGTATATGTCAATCCTACGCCAAATTTTACACAGCCAACAAATTTTACTTTTTGTAATGCTGCAAATACAACGGATATAAATTTTTCTTCTACAAACTCTGCAGGAACAATTTCCTATTCTTGGACAAACAGCGATCCTGCAATCGGTTTGCCTTTAATTGGTACTGGAAATATTGGAAGTTTCTTGGCGACAAATAACTCTAATGTACCTATTTCTGGATCAATTTCTGTAATCCCAACTTTTACAAATAATGGAATTTCTTGTAATGGTGCAGCAAAATCGTTTACTATTACAATAAATCCTTCTGGACAAGTAAACCAACCGCAAGATTTGGTAAGTTGCGTTGGTCAAACTACGACTGTAACTTTTACAACACCAACAAATAATCCAACAACAACTTACAATTGGACTAACGATAACACTGCAATAGGTTTGGCATCATCTGGAACATCAAACAGTTTAAATTTTACTGCGGTAAACAGCACAACCAATCCTATAACTTCTACAATCACAGTTACGCCAACTTTTGCTTCTGGGGGAATTAGTTGTGTTGGAACGCCAAAAACTTTTACTATCACTGTCAATCCTGCAGCGCAAGTGAATACTGTTACTCCAATTGTTGTTTGTAGTGGCGATACCATTCCAGCTATTCTTTTTTCTACTACAAATACTATCGGTACAACAATCTATTCTTGGACAAACAACAATCCAAGTATTGGCTTGACTGCATCTGGAAACGGAAATATACCATCGTTTTCCTTTACAAATCCCACAACAACAGTTGCAACCGCAACTATTGTTGTTTCACCAACTTTGACCATCGGAACAAAATCTTGTCCTGGACCAACAAAAACATTTACCATTTCCATACAGCCATCCGTAAAGATGACCAACCAAGGAAATAAAACTTTTTGTAATGGAAATTCAAGTACCGTAATTCCGTTTACAACTTCAAACACAGTCGGAACAACAACCTACAGCTGGACAAATGACAATACAAGTGTAGGATTGGCAGCATCTGGTACTGGAAATATTGGAATATTTAACGCAACGAATACAGGTACAAGTCCAATTGTTGCAAACATTTCGGTAACGCCAACTTTTTCTAATGGTGGAGTTGTTTGTGTAGGATTATCCCAAACTTTTACGATTACCATTAATCCATCCGGTCAAATTAATTCTATTGCAAATGTAGAAGTATGTAATGGGAATTCTGTTCCAATGATTCAATTTTCAACAAATAATACTGGTGGAACAACTACTTACAGCTGGACAAATTCTAATATCGCAATTGGCTTGGCAGCAAACGGCATTTCCAATACTATTCCAACTTTTACTGGCAATAATAATGGATCGACTTCTATCACAGCTTCAATTACGGTAACTCCCCAATTTACCAACGGAACATTTGTTTGCAGTGGTACGCCAATTACATTTACCATCAAAGTCAACCCAAGTCCGACAGGAACTATTATTGGGAATACTACGGTTTGTATTAATGCAACAGAACCTCAAATTACGTTTACTGGTTCATCCGGTATTGCACCATATACCTTTACTTATACCATTAATAATGGACCAAATCAAACTATTAATACAACCTCTGGAAACAGCATTCTGATAAATGTTCCTACAAATTTAGCAGGAACTTTTGTATATAAACTTACCAATGTTCAAGATTCGAATGCAACTTCTTGTCTTAACTCTTTAAATCAAACCGTAACCATAACGGTTAATTCAACACCTAATTTTACAACACAACCAACTCCAAATCAAATGTTGTGTGTTGGTGGTACAATTCCAATTGCTTTAAGTGCAACTTTTATTAACGGAACAGGAATTGCAACCTACCAATGGTATAGTAACACAATCAACTCTAATAGTAGCGGAACTTTAATTTCTGGAGCAACAAATGCAACTTACACACCGCCAACTTTTACCACAGTTGGAATGTATTTTTACTATGTGGTTATCACTTTAAGTGGAAATGGCTGCGGAAGTATTTCAAGTAACGCAGCAACTATTGAAGTTGTAGCTGATCCGATTATAACCCAGCAACCAATTGCAACTCAAACTTTATGTCAGAATGAAACGCCTTCTAATCTTATAGTTATTGCAACTGGCGGTGTTGGAACTTTTGCTTACCAGTGGTATAGCAATTCAACCAATTCAAATACTGGCGGAATACTAATTGCCGGCGCAACTGCTGCCAATTATTCGCCTCCAACAAATGTAGTTGGAACAAAATATTATTATTGTGTGATTTCTCAAACTGGCCTTGGTTGTTCGGTTACAAGTTCTGTTTCTTCAATAATTATTAATACTTCGCCAACAATAACAATACAACCCGTTGGAAATACAGTTTGTCAAAATGGAATAGCAAACACCTTGTCTTTTGCTTATGCAAATGGTGTTGGAATACCAACTTTTCAATGGTATAGTAACACCATAAATTCTAATGTAGGCGGAACTATTGTTTTATTTCAAAATAGTGCAACTTTTACTCCGCCAACTACATCGATTGGTACATTTTATTACTATTGCGAAATTACTTTTCCGGATTTAGCTGGAAGTTGTTCGACCATTAAAACAAACGCAGCAACAGTAATTATAAATTCTGGCGCACAAATTGACCAACAGCCAACTCCAAATCAAATTTTATGCGTTGGTAGTACAATTGCTGTGCCTTTAACTGCAACTTTTAGTAACGGAACTGGAACTGCAACGTACCAATGGTATAGCAATACTACAAATTCTAATACTAACGGAACTATAATTTCTGGAGCAACAAATGCAACTTACACACCGCCAACTTTTACAACTGTTGGATTGTATTTTTACTATGTGGTTATCACTTTAAGTGGAAATGGTTGCGGAAGTATTTCTAGCAATGTGGCAACCATTGAAGTTCTTGCTGATCCTGTTATTACCCAACAACCAATTGCAAGTCAAACTATTTGTCAGAATGCAATACCAATTAATTTAATAGTTGCGGCAACTGGTGGAATTGGCACTTTTTCATACCAATGGTTTAGCAACACTACAAATTCTAATTCTGGCGGAATTTCAATAACTGGAGAAACTAATGAAAGCTTTACGCCACCAACAAATACCGTTGGAATAACTTATTACTATTGTCAAATTACGCAGTCTGGCTTAGGTTGTAATACTACTTCTTTACCTTCTGAAGTTAGAGTAAACGTTGCTCCAACCATCACAAACCATCCAATTTCCAATACAATTTGTTTGGGACAATCCTTAAATCCATTATCAATTGGTTTTATAAACGGAACAGGAAGTCCGATTTATCAATGGTTTGGTAACTCTACAAATTCCAATAGTGGTGGTACAATCATTACAAATCAGACAACTAGTGCTTTTACTCCATCCGCAGTTACAGCAGGAACTTTTTATTATTACTGTGTACTTACTTTTCCATCATTAATAGGAGGTTGTGAAGTTATATCATCCGATGTTGCCATAATTTCAATTGAACCAGTTCCGGTAATTTCTAATTTATCTATTACAATTTGCAGTGGTGCAACTTTTAATATTGCTCCAACTAATTCTGGTGCAGATATTGTACCGCTCGGAACGACATACACTTGGAGTAATCCGGTACAAAATCCCTCAGGATCAATAACTGGTTCCTCTGCTCAAACTACTGCTCAAAATTTCATAAGTCAGACTTTAAACAATGTAACTACAAATCCGGTAACGGCAACCTACACAATAACTCCGACTTCTGGAAATTGTCTTGGACAAACATTTGAATTAGTTGTAACTATAAATCCGGCAACTATTACCAACGCCGTCAAAACAGATATCTCTTGTTTTGGTAGTAATAACGGTAGTATTACAACCAATTTAACCGGCGGAATTCCTTTTACAACAGGAAACCCATACAATATTACTTGGACTGGTCCAAATGGATTTTCTGCAACCTCAAGCAGTATATTTAATTTAGAACCTGGTATTTATACAATTACCGTTTTAGATGCCGGAGGTTGTCCTGTTTCTGAAAACTTTACAATTTTAGAACCAGCAGATATTGAAATTGTAACTAGTACAGCAACTAATGTAGCTTGTTTTGGGGATTCAACCGGTTCTATTTCTGTTACAGTAATTGGCGGAACAGGTAATTATTTTTACACATTGACAAAAAATGGAAATGCTTTCTCTACAAATCAGAACATCTCCAATTTAACCATCGGAAATTATTCTTTATCTGTAACGGATGCTAATAATTGCGGACCTAAAACTGCTAATTTTACAATAACCGAACCTCCAATTTTAAGCGTTTCGCTTGCCAATCAAATTAACATAGATTGTTTCGGAAATTCTACTGGCTCGATAAACATTAATGCACTTGGTGGAACTCCAATTTTAAACGCACCAACCGGATTAAATTATCAATTTATCTGGTCTGGACCAAATGGATTTAGTAGTTTCAATCAAAACATAGCCAACCTTGCGGCAGGAACTTATAACCTACTAATTACAGATGGTAACGGATGTACAAAAAATCTTTCTGTTACTTTGACGCAACCTCAAGAAATTTTTATATACGCAATCACCACACCAATTGTTTGTTATAACGATAATAATGCAAGCATTGCAATTACAATAAATGGAGGAAACGCACCGTACCAAATTCAATGGAGCAATTTAGCAAGCGGACAATATTTAACCAATTTGGCGCCAGACAATTATACGATTACTGTAATGGATGCTAACAATTGCATCAATTCTTTAACTATAAATATTCCAGCTCCGCCTATTTTTGATGTAAATCCTGTGGTTACAAATATCTCTTGTTTTGGAGCAAATGATGGTAGTATCGTTTTGAATTTTGTAGGCGGTATTGCACCAATAAATCTAACTTGGAGTGATGGAAATACTTCAGGAACTACAAGAAATAATTTACCCCCTGGAACGTATTCTGTTGTTATTAAAGATTCTAAACCTTGTACCATTACCAGAACATTTACTATTCTAGAACCACAGCCATTAGTTTTATCTGCAAACCTAACCAATGCTCTTGATTGCAATAATGCCAATTCTGGAGCAATTAATTTATTAGTTTCTGGTGGAACTCCACCTTTTAATTTTGTTTGGAATAACGGCACAACTACAGAAGATTTGAATAGCATTCCTGCAGGAAATTATTTGGTAACTGTAATAGATTCTCGTGGTTGTATGAAAACGGCGCAATACAGTATCACAAGACCAAGTCCAATGGTTTTAAATATAACTTCTAACATTGAAGCAAACTGCACCAATAGAACAATAAAAGAAACTTTTTCTGCCAATATTTCTGGTGGTTTACCGCCTTATCTATTTAATTGGTCAAGCGGAACAGTTTCTGGCAGCAACAATCAATTTATGACCACAACACAAAATGGGCTGATAACTTTAACGGCGACAGATGCAATTGGATGTATTGCAACGGTAACCTATGACGTTATGCTGCAGTCTTTAGGAAGTTCAAGTTTTGACACCAATTCCATAGGAATTTCAAATTACAGCTTGTATTCTATTTTAGATCCAATTCAGTTTCAAAGTACAATTACTGGTAATTATACCTCCGTTGTTTGGGATTTTGGCGACGGAACTTTTTCTAATGAAATCAATCCGATTCATACCTATTTAATTCCGAAAAACTACATCGTTTCCCAAACTGTAAATTATCCTTATGGTTGTTCTTATATTCAAAAAATTTCTTTAGATATAGAAAAAGGATACATAATGGTTTTACCAAATGCTTTCTCGCCCGATCAATTAGATGGATATAATGACACATTCCGTCCGGTTACTAAAGGGTTGACTAAGGTAAGATTAGATATTTATGACACTTGGGGTTCATTGATTTATTCTGAAGTTGGTGATAATCTAGTTGGTTGGAATGGGAAAATAAAACAGGTATCTGCAGAAAACGGAAATTACTATGCTAAGGTTAGTGGTGAAACATTTTATGGAACTGTTATTTCAGAGAATAAAACATTTATTTTAATAAAATAAGGAAATTTAGATAATGAAAAATAAGATATATTTATTAGCCATAATAATGCTCATTATTACTAAAAGTTTTGGTCAAGATCCGATTTTTACACAGTCGCTTTTGGTACCAGAAACGATCAATCCCGCTTTTACAGGATATTTAAACACCTATCACGCCGGACTTTTACACAGACGGCAATGGCCAAACGGAAATCGAAGAATTGATACTGATTTTGCATTTTTAAATAAAGACATTACCGACCATGCCGGTTTGGGATTTACAATTTTAAAGCATAAAGAAGAATTTACAAACTATACTTATTTACAGTTTAATATTGATTATTCTTATGTTATTGAATTTAATAATGACTGGTTTTTAAGATTAGGATTAGAGTCTGGATATGGAACTAAAAATTTTAATTTCGGAAATTTATTATTAGAAGACCAGATTAATATAAACGACGGAAGTATAGGAAACCCAAGTAACGATCCAATTTTAGATAATGCAAAAGAAAATATAAACTTTATTGATTTTTCTGCTGGATTCTTGATAATGAAAGAGGATTTAAAAATTGGTG